>NZ_DASPHO010000175.1:0-24783 GCF_035629615.1 Hyalangium sp.
GGCCTGCTCTTCGCGGTCGCAGGCATGGCGCTGCTGCTGCCCCTGGGCCGGCAGCACCCGTGGCTGCCTCGGGTGGTGATGGGGGTGATGGCCCTCCCGTACGCGCTGCTCTCGTGGGCGCTGGGCCGCGGCCACTTCTGGATGGGCATGGCGGTCTACCTCATCCTCACCCTGGGGTGCGTGGCCGAGGCAGTGGCCTGGCGCCCCCGCGCACCGCGCACCGTGGGCTGGAAGCTGCTCCGGGGCCTGGCCTTCGCGGGCCTGGTGCCGCTGCTGGCGCTGGGGGCGGTCGCCTCGTTCCTCGCCCAGCGCGCCATCGAGGATCAGGTGCGCGAGGACACGGTGCGCACGGCCACGGGTGAGGCGGACTTCCTGCGGCGCTACGTGGAGGACGCGCGTGAGTCCCTGCACCTGCTGCTGGACTCCCCGGGCTTCCGCGGAGCGCTGACGGAGGGGAACCCGCGCTCCCTCGAGCCCTACCTGCGCAACCTCGCCACTCGCCAGCGGCCCTTCGATGCCGTCCTGGCCGTGGGAAGCCCGAGCTCGGTGCTCGCCTCCTCCGCACCCGTGGAGGAGCTGGGTCCGCTGCCGCTGCTCCTGGAGGACACCTCCGAGTTCTTCATCACCTCGGGCCCACGCCCCCGGGTGGCCATGGTCCTGCCCGTCGAAGAGCACGGCCGGCGCCGGAGCATGGTGGCAGGGCTGCTGTCGCTGGAGGAGCTGTCCTCGGCCTCCACCCCCGGCGCGCGCCGCTTCCGCGTCCAGGTGGTGGACCGGCGCAGCCTGCAGGTGATCCGGGACACCGTGCCTGGCATCCCGCCGCTCAGCACGGCCCTGCTCCCCCAGGCCGTGCACGCGGCGGTGACGGGCTCGGGTCTCGCGGTGATCGAGGACTTCGACGCGGCGGACCGGCGCATCCTCGGCGCCGTGGCTCCCGTCCCTGGCACCTCCTGGAGCGTCGTCGTCACCCAGGAGCTGGGTGTGGCCTACGCGGCCATCACCCGCATGAGCGCGGCCGTGGTGGGGATGCTGGTGTTCGGCGTGCTGCTGGCGCTGGCGCTCTCTCAGTTCGTCGCGCGGGACGTCATCCGCCGGCTCACGTCGCTGCGCGAGGCCACCGCCGCGCTGGCCGCTGGAGACCTGGAGCAGCGCGTGGAGGTGGAGGAGGACGATGAGCTGGGCGAGCTGGCCCGCGGCTTCAATGAGATGGCGGCCCGCACCGGCGCCGCCCAGGCGGAGCTGCGCGAGGCCGTGCGCGCCCGCGAGGAGTTCCTCAGCGTGGCCAGCCACGAGCTGCGCACCCCGCTCACCCCCCTCAAGGGCTTCGCCAGCCTCACCCTCCAGCGCCTGGAGCAGAGCGAGGCCCCGCCCGAGCGCGCCTGGCTGCTCAAGGCGATGCGCTCCATGAGCCGGCAGACGGAGCGGCTGGCGCGGCTGGTGGATGACTTGCTGGACACCGCGCGCATCCAGTCCGGGCGCTTCGACCTGACCTGCAAGCCGGTGGACCTGCTGCCCGTGGTGAGCGAGGTGCTCGAGCGCTTCGAGCCGCGAGGCACGGAGGGCCTGCGCTTCCACCTGGAGCCACCGCCTGGCCCGCTGGAGGGCGTCTGGGACGCGGCGCGCCTGGATCAGGTCATCACCAACCTGCTCAGCAACGCCGTGCGCTACTCACCCCAGGGCGGCACCATCTCCCTCTCGTTCTCGGTGAGCCCCTCGCACGTGGAGCTGCGTGTGCGCGACGAGGGCATCGGCATCCCCTCCGAGAGCCTGGCGCGGCTGTTCCAGCCCTTCTCACGCGCCTCCAACGCGACCTCGCGGCACTTCGGCGGGCTGGGCCTGGGGCTGTTCATCTGCCGGGAGATCGTCGATCGCCACGGCGGCACCATCTGGGCGGAGAGCCCAGGCCCACACCAGGGCAGCTGCTTCCACGTCCGGCTGCCGCGCTTCACGCCCCAGGCCTCGCCTCCATCGCCCAAGCCTCCCCCCTCGCCGTCGGTCTCCTCTTCGCAGGCGGCCTGAGCGGCACGCCCTCAGCCGAAGGAGGGGATGATCGGGAGCTGGCCGCGCGGCAGCTCCAGCGTGAAGGTGGAGCCCTCCCCCGGGCTGCTGCTCACCCGCACCGTGCCGCCGAACGCCTCGACGATCTGCCGGGTGATGTAGAGCCCCAGCCCCAGCCCGCCGTAGTGCCGGTCGCTCACCGCGCGCTCGAAGCGCTCGAAGATGCGCCCCAGGTCCTCCTCGGCGATGCCGATGCCGTAGTCCTGCACCGTCAGCCGCGCCCGCTCGCCGTCCTCCTCCACGCGCACCACCACCGGCCGGCCCGCGCCGTACTTCAGCGCGTTGGACAGCAGGTTGGTCACCACCTGCTCCACCCGCAGCCGGTCCCACCGGCCGAACACCGGCTCCGGCGCATGCAGCTCCAGCGCGCAGCCCAGCTTCTCCGCCGAGGGCGCGAAGCGCGAGAGCAGCTCCGCCGCTACCGAGGACAGCTCCACCTCCTCCAGCTCCAGCCGCAGCCGCCCCGCGCTGATGCGCGCCACGTCCAGCAGGTTGTCCACCAGATCCGTCAGCTTGCGCACCTGACGCAGCGCCACCTCCAGCGCGTCCGAGACCCGCTCGGGAGCCAGCGGTGGGCCCCCCGACATGGCGTCGCCCGCCTGGCGCTGCATCACCTGCAGCTTCAGCCGCAGCGGCGTCAGCGGCGTCTTGAGCTCGTGGCTGGCGATGCCGAGGAACTCGTCCCGCAGGTGCACCGCCTCCTGGGCCTCCTGGTAGAGCCGGGCGTTGTCCACCGCGGCCACCACCCGGCGCGCCAGCTCCTCCACCATCTCCAGATCTTCCGGCCCATAGCGCCGGCCCGGATCACACGAAGCGATGGTGAAGAGCCCCACCGCCTGCCCTCGCGAGCGCATGGGGACGAGCATCACCGAGAGCCCTCCCAGCCGCTCCAGCTGCGCCAGCTGCTCGGGGGTGCGCGTCATCTGCTTGAGGTGCTCCGGGAGGAAGTCCGGGTAGAGGCGGGACTCGCCGCGCGCCAGCGCCTGGAAGAGCGCGCTGCCCGCCTCCGTGGTGGCCGGAAAGCGCGGCGCCTCGCGCAAGAGCGCCTCGCTGTCCGGATCGCGGTGCGCCGAGGCCACCCGCCGGAAGGTGCCGTCCTCCTCCAGCACGTCCACCAGGCACCAGCTGGCCACCGAGCTGGCCGCCAGGTGCGCCACGCCCGCCAGGATGGCATCGGGCTCGGCCCGCACCTCGGCCAGCTCGCGGCTGGCGTCCGACAGGAATCGCAGCGCCTCCTCCGCACGGCGGCGCGGCGTGAGATCCTGCACCAGCACCAGCGTGCGCTCGGGCGCCTCCAGCCCCAGCGCCGCCAGCAGCACCGGCACGCGCGAGCCGTCCGTCCGCACGTACTCCGTCTCCAGGGGACCCGCGGTGCCCAGGCGGCGCAGCGCATCCACCGCCTGCGCGCCCGCGGAGGGCGTCTCCGGCGCCGCCAGCGCGTCCCAGCTCACCCGGCCCGCCTCCACCTCCTCGCGCACCAGGCCCGTCAGACGCAGGAACGCGTCATTCGCGTCCAGCAGCCGGCCCTGGGGATCGGTGATCAGCAGCGCGGGCAACGGCACGCGCAGCAGCCGCCCCAGCATGTTGCCCTCCTGGGTGCGGCTCCGCCGGGCACGCGGTACGGGCGCACCTGCAGCGGCTTCCGTCTCCGGAGTTTCGGGCTCCACCAAGGTGGCCGATGGGGCTCGATCCAATGCCATTCCCACGATCCCCCCCTGAGGGGTGCCTCATCTTGCTCGACGAGTGGCAGGATCCGGAAGCCACCCCTCCCCAAGAGGCACGTGATGCAGGCCTGGCACCCACCCGGGCCGACATGACGTGAGCCGGAGGCGCTTCCTTGCCCTGCAGCCTGACGGGTGCCCCTTGACCCAACTTGTCGTACATGGCTTTTTCGGAGACGTTCCGCCTCATCCACTCGTGAACGTTCCACCCACCGGCATCAGGCCCCGCACCGTGAGATAATGGGGGTCTGACCCCGAGGCTTCTAGAGCCATGTCTCCGGCCCCTCCCGCGACCAGCCCCAGCGAGCGTCTCTACCGGCAGATCATCGAGAGCCTCGAGGAAGTCATCTTCCAGACAGATCCGCAGGGCCGCTGGACGTTCCTCAACCCGGCCTGGCCGCAGCTGATGGGCTTCCCTGTCGAGGAGAGCCTGGGCCGCGGCGCACTGGAGTACGTCCACCCGGAGGACCGGGCGCGCCTCCAGGAGTCGTTCCAGCCGCTGCTCGATCGGAAGGCGGACACCTCCCGCCACACGGTGCGCTACCTCAAGCGAGATGGGAGCCCGCTCTGGGTGGAGGTGCTCGCGCGGCCCCTGCTGGGCGAGGACGGCACCGTGCTGGGGCTGGGCGGGAAGATCGCCGACGTGAGCGGGCGGCGGCGCACCGATGCCGCGCTGGCCCGGCGCGAGCGCTACCTGAGCGCCCTGGTGGAGATGCAGCACCGGCTGCTGGCGGCGCAGCAAGAGGGGGATCTCTATAAGGATGTGCTGGAGCCCATCGGCCGGGCCGCGGGCGCCAGCCGCGTCTACTTCTTCGAGGTGTACCGAGGTGACGCCGGGCAGCAGCTGATGATCCAGCGCGCCGAGTGGTGCGCCCCCGGGGTGCAGCCCGTCTCCGGCAACCCGCGGTTCCAGGCCGTGCCGGTGGAGCCGGACTTCAAGCGGTGGGGCGAGCTGCTCTCGCGGGGCGAGGTGGTGTCCGGGCAGGTGAAGGACTTCCCCCCGAGCGAGCGGGCGATCCTGGATCCCCAGGGCATCCTGTCCATGCTGGTGCTGCCGCTGCGCATCAACCAGGCGTGGGTGGGCTTCATCGGCTTCGACAACTGCGTCGAGGAGCAGGAGTGGGATCGGCTGGAGGTGGACCTGCTGTCGGCGGCGGCCGGCGCCATCGCGCTGGAGCTGGAGCACCGGCAGTCGGAGAGCGCGCTGCGCGAGCGGGAGACGCGCTACCTGCAGCTGGCGGAGAACGCCTCGGACATCCAGTACCGCTACCGGCTGGAGAGCCCGCGCGCCTTCCTCTATGTGAGCCGCGTGGTGGGAGACCGGCTGGGCTACACCCCCGAGGAGCACTACGCGAGCCCCGAGCTGTGGCGCCAGCTGGTGCACCCCGGGGACCTGCCGATGCTCAACCAGCTGCTGGACACCCCTCAGCAGCTGGGCTCCAAGCCCGTGGTGCTGCGCTTCACCGCCAGGAACGGCCGGACGCGGTGGCTGGAGCACACGGTGGCCCCCGTGCTGGACGCCACCGGGCGCCCGCTGCTGGTGGAGGGCATCGCCCGGGACATCACCGAGCGGCGCGAGGTGGAGGAGCAGCTCAAGCTCTCCGAGGCCAGCTTCCGCATCCTCCTGGAGGGTGTGCCGGACGCGGCGGCCATCCAGCGGGATGGGCGCATCGTCTACGCCAACATGGCGCTCGTGGCCGCCCTGGGGTTCGACCGGCCAGAGCAGCTCGTCGGGCGCACGCTGGCGCAGTTTGTCGAGGACGACATGGAGGAGGTGCCGGGCCCGCCGCCGGACCCCAGCGGCATCAAGGGGATGATCACCGGCGAGCGGCGGCTGGTGCGACGGGACGGCAAGACGCGCGTGGCGGAGCTCGTCTCCCTGCCGCTGCTCTTCGACGGGGCGCCCGCGGTGGTCTCCATCGCCCGGGATGTGACGGAGCAGCGCCAGTTCCAGGCGCGCCTGGCGCAGACGGACCGGCTGGCCTCTGTAGGCACGCTGGCGGCGGGCATCGCCCACGAGATCAACAACCCGCTGGCCTTCGTCATCTCCAACCTGAGCTTCCTGTCCGAGGAGATGCGGCGCAGCCAGCTCTCGCTGGAGACCAGCGGCGTGGGCGGGGTGCACCCTCCGGCGATGCCGAAGCTGCGCAACCGCGCGGAGATGGATCTGGTGGAGTGGCAGGAGGTGCTCAGCGAGGCCTACGAAGGTGCCGAGCGCGTGCGGCAGATCGTCCGCCAGCTCAAGTCGCTGTCGCGGCCGAACGAGGAGCGCATGTCCCCGGTGGACGTGCACCAGGTGCTGGAGTCCGTGGTGATGATGGCGGCCAACGAGATCCGCCACCGCGCGCAGCTCCACAAGGACTTCGGCTCGGTGCCCGCGGTGATGGCCAACGAGAGCCAGCTGTCCCAGGTGTTCCTCAACCTGCTGCTGAACGCCGCGGCGGCCATCCCCGAGGGCCAGGCGCACCAGAACGCCATCCGGCTCATCACCCGGCGGCTGGATCTGGGACGCGTCCTCATCGAGGTGCAGGACACGGGCTCGGGTATCCCGCGCGAGGCGCTGGGCCGCATCTTCGATCCGTTCTTCACCACGCGGCGCGTGGGTGAGGGCACGGGCCTGGGCCTGTCCATCTGCCACGGCATCATCACCACCCTGGGCGGGGAGATCTCCGTCGAGAGCGAGCTGGGCAAGGGCACCACCTTCCGGGTGATCCTGCCGTCCCTGGAGCCGCGCGCGCGGACGCGGCCCACGGGCACACCGACGCAGGTGACCCTCTCGAGCCGCCGCGGGCGCGTGCTGGTGGTGGATGACGAGCCGGGCGTGGGCAAGGTGCTGCGGCGCATCCTCAAGGAGCACGAGGTAGAGATCGCCGCCGGCGGACGCCAGGCGCTGGAGCGGCTGCAGCAGGAGCCGGATCACTTCGACGCGGTGCTGTGCGACGTGATGATGCCGGACCTCGGAGGCAAGGATCTCTACGAGGCGGTGCGCCGCACGCACTCCGGGCTGGAGCGGCGCTTCATCTTCGTGTCCGGCGGCGCCTTCACCGCCAACGCGCGCGAGTTCCTGGAGACGATCCCCAACCCGAAGCTGGAGAAGCCCTTCAACGAGCCGGCGCTGCGGCAGATCGTCCAGGAGCTGGTGAGCCGGGGCCCCTCCTCCTCCTCCTCCCGATGACCGATGCCGCGAGGGGAGTGGAACCCTGACCCTCCTCCCGCTGTCCGATGCGGTGGGGCGGGAAAGCTCCTAACCTGCCTCCACTCTCCGCCTTCGAGGTGTGCCCCCCATGAATCGCACCACCCTGCTGCTGTCCACCGCCGGCCTGCTCGCGCTCGTCGCCCTGGTGCTGGGCCTGCCCAAGCCTCCCCCCGTCACCGACACCACCCACACGCTGGCACAGCCCGGAGAGCAGGAGCCCACGCTGACGCTGCCCCTGGTCACCTCGGGAGACGGCGCGCTGACGCTGGAGGGCAAGCTGTCCGGAGGCTACCTGCAGACCGGCCCCAGCGAGGCCTTCGCCGTCCTCGAGGTGAAGGCCCAGCGGACCCAGGAGAACCACCGGGTCCCTGTGAACGTGGCGCTCATCATCGATCGCTCCGGCTCCATGCGCGGGCAGAAGCTGGACGATGCGAAGCGCGCCGCGCGCGAGTTCGTGCAGAGGATGACGGAGGTGGACCGGCTGGCGCTGGTGCACTACGGCACGAACGTCACCACCTTCGACAGCACGCTGGCGACGGAGGAGGCCCGGGCGCAGATGCTCTCCTTCGTGGACGGCATCGAGGATGACGGCTCCACCAACATCAGCGGCGGCATGCAGGCGGCGGCCCATGAGCTGCGCCCGTACGTGAGCCAGTTCCGGGTGAGCCGCGCCATCCTCCTGAGCGACGGGCAGCCCACCGCGGGCCTGGTGCGCGAGGAGGAGCTGACGGCGCTGGCTCGCCAGCTGCGCGCCGAGGGTATCGCCTTGAGCGCCCTGGGCGTGGGCGAGGACTTCAACGAGAACCTCATGCAGGGCATCGCCGACCAGGGCGGCGGCTTCTCCGGCTTCCTCAACTCCAACCAGCTTGCCGAAGTCTTCACCCGGGAGCTGGAACAGGCCACCGGCACGGTGGCGCGCGCCGTGGAGCTGCGGCTGACGCTGCCACCGCAGGTGGCGAGCGCGGAGGTCATGGGCACGAACGCCTTCCAAGAGGGCCGCACCGTGCGCGTGCCGCTGTACGACATGGCCGGTGGCCAGTCGGCGCGGTTGGTGGTGAAGCTGAAGCTCGAGCTACAGCCGTCCGAGCAGCCGCTCGAGCTGCTGGATGCCAAGGTCACCTACATGGACGTGGAGAAGGACCGGCCGGCCGAGGCCCGCGTGGCGCTGAGCGCGCGCTCCACCGAGGACACCACCTTGGTGCGCGCCAACCTGGACAAGGATGTGCGCGTCCACGCGGTGCGGGCGCTGGGCACGCAGCAGCTCCGGGCGGCGGCCGAGGAGATGAAGAAGGGCAACCGCTCGGCGGCGCTGGGCTTCCTGGGCAACGCGCGCACTCTGTTTGGCTCTTCGGCCGCGGCGCTGTCGGGGGAGCTTGCGGATGTGGACCGGACCCAGGCAGCCTATGAGGGTGCCCAGGATGAGGCTGCGCAGCGCAACGAGGCGCGGCAGCTCCAGAAGAAGACGATGAAGAGCTTCGGGTTCAACAACTCATACTGACGTAGGACGTGAGCGCCATGGCCTTCTCCCTGCAACTGCTCCACCGAGAGGACTTCGAGGGGCGCACGCTGCGTGCGCTGGCAGGAGGAGGAGCCATAGGCGTGCTCGCGGCCCTGGGCCAGCGCTTCGGCGTCGACGTGGATCCCGGCTTCGCGGTGGTGGCGGCGGCACTGGCCGGTGCGCGGCCAATGCTGGGCTACAGCGCGGCGCTGCGGCTGGCGCTGGCGATCCTGCCGGCGCTCCCCTACTTCTTCGACGGCGTGTCCCCTGTGCCCCAGGCCTTCTCCGCCGCCATTGCCGCGGCGCTGGTGGCCTGGGTGGGGCAGGATGGGGAGCGGATCGGCAAGGGCTCCGAGGTGGTTGCGGGTGCGTTGGCCGCGGGCGCCCTGGTGCCGCTGGGCATGTACGTGCAGCAGGTGATGGACGCGCGCTTCTTCCCCCAGGGCGGGCTGCTGAGCGCGCTGGTGGGCTTCACCGCCGTGGCCCTCTTCTGGAGCGTGGGCACGCTGGCCTCACACGTGACGCTGCATGTGGATCCCGTGGAGTCCCGCGGCGGGACGCTGGAGAGCACCCTGACCGGCGAGGGGAAGGATCTGGTGGGGCGCACGCTCACCCTGTACCGGCAGTGCCACGCGGTGGCGCTGAAGATGGCGGCGGGCCCCGGGCGCAATGAGCTGGTGGAGGTGCTGCGCAAGATGGCGCGCGAGGCCTTCAACCTGGCCGAGTCCCACGCGGGCCTCGTGGCGCAGCTCCAGTCCGTGGCGCAGGGAGACGTGGATGCACAGGTGAAGGATCTGCGCGCCCGCGCGGCGGCCGCCGAGGACGCAGTGGCACGGCGGCAGCTCGAGCTGGCGGCCTCCTCACTGGGCGAGGAGCTCAACCGGCTGGACACGCTGTCGCGCAAGCGGGAGCGGCTGCTGGCCCAGCTCCATGCCCAGGTGGCGCTCCTGGAGCGTGCGCGGGTGTCCCTGGTGGGCGCGGCGGGCTCCGAGGCCAGCGCGAAGGGCGCTCAGGCGGCGCAGCTGGCCAAGCGGCTCGCGTCGATGGGCGAGGAGGCACCTCCCTCGTCAGAGGCAGAGCAGGCGTCCTCGCCTTCCGCCACGCGCGTCTCCAGCTGAACCGCCAGCGCCTCCTCTCAGGGTAGGGCAAGGTTCCTCCGATTCCATGGGGCCCCTTCACGCTAGAGTCCGCTCTGCTCATGGAGGTGGAGGAAGAACCATGCCCGCCTGGCTTTGGCAGTTGGACCGGCTGCTCCGCGGAGAGTCTACGCGCCTGGAGCTGCTCCGCCGCGGCTCCGTCGACATCTCCCTCGGCGGCATCACCGTCATGGGCATCCTGCTGGGCTCCATCGCCGGCATCTGCATGGGGGTGTTCTCGCTCACCGGGTCGGGCTCCCAAGCGCCCGTGCAGATCCTCGCCAGCGCCTTGAAGGTTCCGGCGCTCTTCTTCCTGACGCTCGTCGTCACATTCCCTTCGCTCTACGTGTTCAACGCCCTGATCGGCTCGAGGCTTGGGCTCATCTCCGTGCTGAAGCTGCTGATCGCCGCCATCGGCATCATGCTGACCGTGCTTGCCTCACTGGGCCCCATCGTCGCCTTCTTCGCCCTGACCACCACCAGCTACGCCTTCATGAAGCTGCTCAACGTGGCGGTGTTCACCGTCGCCGGCCTGCTGGGCGCAGGCTTTCTTCTCCGCACGCTCCAGCGGCTGACGCTCGCGATCGAAGAGACCGAAGCGCGCGAGTCCGCAGCGCCCTCACCTGCCCTCACGTCCACGGCCTCCAGCGAGAGTCCCTCTTCAGAGAGTCCCCCTTCAGCGCCTCAGCCCCCCGCACCGCCCGCGAGAGCGAGAGCGCTCGTCCCGATGCCCGCGCCCGGCGCCAGCGTGCGCAGCATCTTCCGCATCTGGGTCGTCGTGTTCGCCCTCGTCGGCGCCCAGATGGCCTGGATCCTCCGCCCCTTCATCGGCGACCCGGAGCAACCCTTCCAGTGGTTCCGCCCCGTCACTTCCAACTTCTTCGAAGCCGTGTGGCTCGCGTTCTACAACCTCTTCTAGCTTCCGGGCGGTGGCATGCGAGGGCTGATCATCCATGCGGACGACCTGCTGCGAGCCGGAACGCCCTCCGCGCGGCACTCCGAGGTCACCCCCCGCTTCAGCCTGCTCCTGACCTTGATTGTCGTCTTCGGTGCCGGTTATGGCGCCGCCATGGGCAGCTACGGCGGCGACGCGGGCTTCGGGGGAGCGCGGCCGCTGCAGATGTTCTACTCCGCGCTCAAGGTCCCGCTCCTGCTGCTGGCGACGTTCGGCCTGAGCCTGCCCAGCTACTTCGTCATCAACTCTCTGCTGGGCTTGCGTGAAGACCTCGGCGTCGCGGTGCGGGCCCTGCTGGCCACGCAGGCCTGCCTCACCGTCGTCCTGTGTGCGCTCGCACCCCTCACGCTCACCTGGTACGCGAGCTACCAGGCCTACGAGGAAGCCACCCTCTTCAACGCGCTGACCTTCGCCGTCGCCAGCGTCTCGGGCCAGGTGCTGTTGCGGCGGCTCTACCGCCCACTGATCGCCCGCGACGTTCGCCACCGCGCCCTGCTGCGGCTCTGGTTGATCATCTACGCCTTCGTCGGCATCCAGATGGGCTGGCTGCTCCGCCCCTTCATCGGAATCCCCGGCGCCCCCACCCGCTTCCTCCGTGAAGACACCTGGAGCAACGCCTACGTCTTCATCGCCAACCGGATCTGGGAAGTGCTCACCCGATAGGCTCCTCGAGCCACGCGCTGACGTGACCCGATGCGTGGGGTAAGATGCGCACCTGTCATGGGAGTGGCCTCCTCGCTTCGAGAGCCTTCCACTCGTCCCCCTCTTGGGAGATCCGCATGCCCCCGCTTCGCTCTTCCGCGAGTCAGCCCTGGAGTCTGGCCCTGCTGCTGTCTCTGGCCCTGGCCTCCCCCGGGGTGGCCCAGCCCGCGGGGGGCTCTCAAGTCCAGAGCGTCCGGCCTGGCTGCGCGCAGAAAGACAAGGCCTTCTGGCGTGCGCTCAAGGCGCGCAAGGGCGTGCCGGAGACAGGCGTGTCCGTAGATGGGCTCGGGCTGGCGCTGGCGTCATGCCTCGGCTCCCCGGATCCCGAGCTGCGGGATGGCCTCGCCTTCGAGCTCCTCACCTTGTGGATGCGCTCCGGGGCCCTGTCCGACACCGCCCTGCGCCCCCTCACCGCGACGCTCGTGGGGCAGCTGGATGATGGGCTCGGGGAGAGCGGCAGGGACACGGTGTTCCGGCGCACGTTCTCGGCTCTGGTGCTGTCCGAGGCCATCCGGCGCGATACCCTCCAGCCGTTCCTCACGCCCGAGGAGCTCACCCAGGTGCTGACGGCCGCCGTGCGCTACCTGCCCCGAGAGAAGGACCTGCGGGGCTTCAGCGACACGCGGGGATGGATGCACGGGGTCGCGCACGGCTCGGATCTCCTCTGGCGGCTGGCCATGAGCCCCCGGGTTCAGCAGGAGGGGCTCGAGCAGATCCTCCAGGCGGTCGCCGCGAAGATCGCGCCGCCGGAGCATGCCTATGTCCATAACGAGAGCGATCGGCTGGCGCGGGTGGTGGTGGCCGTCATTCGCCGGGGGCTCGTGCCTCCCGAGGTGTTCTCGCGCTGGCTCGAGGCCGTGGCCACCCCGCAGGGGTTGGCTTCCTGGGAGGAGGCGTTTCGCAGCCAGGCGGGGCTGGCGCGGCTGCACAACACGAAGCAGTTCTTGCGCGCGCTCCACTCCGCGCTGGTGTTGCAGAAGACGGCGGCGCCCCACGCGGAGCAGGTGCTGCCGCAGGTGCTGAGCGCGCTGGAGCGCGTCAGCCTCGTGTGAGCCGGGGGAGCAGAGCGAGGGGCCCTTCCCCACGACGTGACCCTACGCGTGGGGTAGGCTGCGCGCGGGTGGAGGGCGTGGCTCCCTCCATCTCCACGAGGTCCCCATGGACAGGACGTCCGCGCCCGCGCTGCACCCGGCACTGCTTCCCCCAGGCACCGTGGTAGGGCCCTGGCGCGTGGTGGGCTGGTCCGGCTGCGGCGTCTACGGTGTCGTCTATCAGGCCGTGCCTGCAGGAGCCGAGCACGCCACGCCTGTGGCCCTCAAGCTGGCCTTGCACCCGGCAGACCCGCGCTTCGCTCGCGAGGTGGAGCTGCTCTCCCGCTTGAGCCACCCCCATGTGCCTTGCCTGCTGGGCCATGGAGGGTGGCAGCCCCCCGGCGGCCCGCGCTACCCCTTCATTGCCATGGAGTTGGTGGACGGAGTGCCCTTGTACGACTGGGCCCGGCTGCACCCTGCCTCCTGCCAGCAGGTGTTGCACTGGCTGGCGCAGCTCGCGAGCGCCCTGGCGGCCGTCCACGCCCAGGGCTGCGTCCACCGCGACGTGAAAGGCGACAACATCCTGGTGCGGCGCGCCGACGGGGGTGCCGTGCTCACCGACTTCGGCACGGGCATCTACCCCGGCGCCACCACACTCACGCCTCCCATGTGGTTCCCAAGTACTCCGGCCTACCGCTCCCCGGAGTCCTGGCTGTTTGAGCTGCAGTTCTACCGAGAGCCCGCTGCCCGCTACTTCGCTGGGCCGGCCGATGACCTCTACGCGCTGGGTGTCACCGCCTGCAGGCTTCTCACTGGCGAGTACCCTGAGCCAGGCAAACCCACCCAGGACGAACACGGCACCTGGCACCTGGAGGCGGTGCTTCCTCCTCCTGCCCTGCTGAGCAACCCCCGTGTGGACCCGCGGCTGCGCGCCCTGGTCCTGCGCCTGCTCTCGGTGCGCCCCGAGCAACGTGGCACCGCAGCAGAGCTGGCAGAGGCCCTGAAGCAGGCCGCCGAGCACACAGCACCAGAGAGCACTCAGCCTTGCTTCACCGGGCAAGCCTTGCCACCCCCAGCACTGCCGCCGGAGGAAGCCTCTGCCGCCCCTGTACCCGGTCCCCTGAAAGTGCGCGAGTACGAGCCACAGGAAATCTCCCTGCCACTCATAGTGCAGGAACCGCTTCCAAAGGAGTCCTCGGTGGCGAGAGGCTCCGCCGAACTCTTCAAGCCCCGAGCGCCCATGCGGCCTGGCTGGCCCTCGCTCGCGGTGGCAGCGGCGAGCCTAACGCTGGCAGTGTGGACGTGGTGGGCCGATCCTCGTAAGGCCCTAGGAGAGTCCTCCGTCGCCCAAGCAAAGGCCTCGGGGGTTGGGTCCCCGGACGCAGGCACTGCGGGGCTCGGAGAGGCCGCGGCGACCACTTCCCTGGAGGAAACTTCCCCTGCCTCCACTCGACAAGGGATGGCCAAAGATACCCTTCCCGAGCCGCTACCAGGGCAGATGCAGCCCGATGAGACGGGACGATGTCCTCGCTCGGGGCTGGTCTCCCTCAACAAAGGTTGCTGGGCTACAAGCGCCTGGGATCCTGAGACATGCGCGGTACTTGGCGGCCAGACGTTCAAGGGTACCTGCTACATGCCATTCATCCCTCGCGGGCGTCGCCCCGCCTCCAGCCCTATGGACACGCCGTGATGTCCCACCGGATCTGATGGGTTTCTGGCGGGTTGCATCTCCTGGAGGCAGCGGCAATCGAACCCGCTGCTTGCAGCGTTCGGCGAGAGTGATCCCTCTCGGCCTCATGCGGTTTCCGTACGTACCTTTGCGCTGGACTTGTTCGCGAGCCCACGCTGTGGAGGCAGGTTCAAGGTGCTGGCGTACATGACGGCAGCGCAAGCGGTGCGCTCCCTTTTGCAGCACTGGGACTGCCCACTCATCCTGGGAAGTTTGCCCCAGCACGATGGCCACCTCAGAGCGGAGGGTGTTGAGCCCGAGCAGTGATGGTCAAGACGCCTTGCCCCTTTGCCTCTGGCGGCATGGATGACGCCCAGCGTTGCCAGCGCCAGAATTCGCTTAGCGTGAGGGTCGTCCCCAAAGAGGTGGGAGAAGCACTTGTGAACCTGCCACTCGTTGATGGCGTTGAATCTCACCTCACCTCACACGTAGTAGGTGAGACGCCCTACCGACGCATCAAACGGGCCAATCAGCGCTTGCCCGCTTGCCCGACAAATGGGCGGCTGCCTCAGCATGTGTAGTCCGGCCTGGAACCGCCCAGCGCGAGGCATAACTGTGCCGCTCCAACGGTGGTAGAACAGCCACATGAGCGTTCGCATCCTCCACTTCAGTGACATCCACATCTCCGCCGGAAACGCAGCCTCAGTGAAGGACCGGATCGAGGCGATGCTGGCAATTTGCGCAGAACTGATGCCTATTGATGCAATTTTCTTCACAGGAGACGCAACCCTCTCTGGCCAACCGGAGCAGTTCGTCTTGTTCCACCGACGAGTAGTGGAACCTCTCCTAGAGACATTCACGCTGCAGTCAAACCGATTCTACATCGTCCCAGGTAATCACGATGTGGATCGTACCAAGATCCGAAAAATTTTCGAGCCAGGCCTCCGAGAGGCAGTCGCGACAGCCGACAGCGCAGACGAGCTCTGGCGCAGAGAAGCGGATCGCACGCTAGCTATGGATCGGTTGGGTTCCTTCGTAGACTTTGCTCAAGAGAGTCAACTTCAAGGAACGTCGAACCTACTGCAGGTAAGGGGCGAGGCTATTGGCATCGCTTGTTTGAATAGTGTCTGGACATCCTCTGGCGACGAGGATCGCAACAAACTGGTCATCACACGCGCTCAGTTGGACGAGCAGCATGACATAATAAGCGATGCTTCAGTTAAGGTTGCACTGTGGCATCACCCCTTGGACTGGCTTTTGGATGAAGACCGAGTGCGTGTGCGAGATCGGATGCTTGCACGCTTCGATATGTGCTGTATGGGTCATTTGCACGAAGACGATGGCTTACGTTCATCCTCACCGCATGGTGAATGCTACTTCCTTCAAGCTCCGGCTCTGCTCGCGTCGAAAGCCCAGACAGGGTTTCTCATCTATGAAGTATTTCCATCCGCTCGCTCTCTTACGGCGAAGTCTTATCGCTGGGACAGCCGACGCGGCATGTACCACCTGAGTCCAGAGTTCGCTCCTCCCCATGGCGTCTGGCAAGGTCCGCTGCCCAACCGCACGGGGTTAGATGAGAAGGCGCTGACCCTCCGCTCTCGGGCCTCTCATGATCTGCGGAGTGAGTACCACGCGCGCCTGCTCCGACACCTTCCACCTGCTGCATCGCTGGAATCCAGGGATATTGATGACCGCTTCATTGAACCACACCTGATCGTATCTACCGGCAAGCGCGAGCGCCCACTTCGGATCCAGGATATCATTAAGGATAGCAAGTCCTACCTTATCAACGGAGAGCCACACTCAGGAAAGACAACGCTGCTCGACTATGTCGGCGCGAAGCTAAACACCTCGGGTTGCGTGGCACTGCGGGTGGACTTCTCGGAGATCGTCGGTAAAGCGGAACGCCAAGGACTGGTGAACCTCCTCTCTGAGCGTCTAAAGAAGTCAAAGAGCCAAGTCGAGAAACTGCTTAAAGGCCCAGCAGCCCTCTTGATTGACAACATCGTGGCCCAACCGAGTCGTCCAGAGTGGAACGTTATCGAGAACTGGCGCAAAAGTTATCCATCCCTGCGCGCCATCGCAGTCGGGCCACACGCTGTGCTTCCTCCTGAGGAAGACTTTCCAGGGACTTGGGTACGCTCAAGGGTAGAACCCTTGCCGCTTCAGCGGGTTCGCCAAGTTCTCAGCCGGTTTGGGCAGTCATCGGAAGGAACTGTCGGCCAGAAACTCGAAGCATCGCTGAACACTCTGCTTGAGGCGGAACTTCCTCGGTGGCCATGGGTCATCTTGATACTTGCCGAACTGACGAACCGATCGCTCGCGGTGGATGTTACAAACCTTGTTAGTTTGCTGAGAACCTATACTGACCTGCGACTAGGCGCTTTTGAGATCGCGTCAGGGGAGCGTCCCAGGATTCGTGCCCGCATGCTCCGTGTGATTTCGGCTGAGTTGATGAAGCGGCACAAGCACTCACTCACCGTCATAGAGGCCACGGAACTTATCGGAGCAGAGATCCAAGCTTGTGGTATCGATACGGATCCAAAAGAATTGCTCGAAGAGATGATCGCGAGCCAACTTCTCATCCATGAGGCTGGGGAGATCTCTTTTGTTTTCTTCGTTCTTCAAGAGTATTTCTATGCCACCTATTTGCACGAGACGATGTGGTCCTCAATCCATGAGATTAATGGAGACAGCCTAATTCGGCGTGGTGGTGCGCTCGTCTTCTTAGCGGAAATGGTCCAATTACCTCAGTTGGTGGAGTGGTGCCTGAACATTGTGAAGGAGCACATGCCTGAGGGGGCTAGACCATTTCGTATAGAAGAACTAGCGGACCTTACTCATCTTCTCCCTGCTAATAGCCCCGAAAATGTAGTTAGCCAAGCGAGGGCCGGCAAACTCTCGGATGATCAGATGGGCGAGATCATTTCGAAGGCTGAGTCCTCTCGAGTTGGAATGCGATTTCAGCGCGTACGGCATGGAAAAGAAGGGCTTGAGGCTCTTGGTCAAAGCATCTATCAGTTCATATCTGCGGTCAGTGTGTTACGCAGCAGCATGTGGCTTCACAGGGAGGCAAAGCTTTCCGCGACTCGAATGGCAGTCGACTTGGCTGCTACATTGGTGGGAGAGATGCTCAGGGACGAAGAACTCACCTCTGCGATCATGGACGATGTCGCACCTAGGTGGAAGGGCAGCAAGAACGCGCTGTCAGGCTTCATCGGCGCTGTCATCCTCCTCATTGTTGGTCATCTCGTTGCTCAATCCGGTGGAGCAAAGCACCTTTCGCCGACCCTCCGCGAGGCGTTTTTGGCTGAGACCGATGAACTCCGACGCATCCTTATGTTGATGTGGTATAGTGAATTGGGGGGGCCGGATATGGACGTATTGATCGCAAGGTTGCTGGAAGAGACTTCAAGCAATACGGTAATCGGCATGCTTGAGTTCTGGCTAACTACTCGATTCATCACCTCCGTCTCCTTTGGGTCCACAAGCTCGGACGCGCTAGAAAGGGTGCTCCGATTGGTAGTACAGGAGAAATTGCACCGCTTCGCGAAGCTCCCCGCCATTGAGGTCAAACGAAGAGCTGAGGCGCAAATGCAAGAGGCACGCAAACTTAAGCTTCAGCATACCGCCATAAATGAATGAGAAAACATTTAGGGCCTCTAACACTACTGCGTCAGGGTCCCGCTGGGTGAGCGGGGAGACCTAGTGCAGTAGTGCTAACAAGGACCCGATGTGAGGCAGGCCCTATTCAAAAGGACCGTCCGGTCGAAGGGCGGAGCTTTGCGGGCAGTCCATTCGCTCTCAGCAGGCTCCGGTCGATCAATCCCAGACGCCCGACTTTGAATTGGGCCTGGCCGATAGAGCTACGAGGTGTCCTTCCCGGCAAAGCCTTGAATGATGGTGCGCGTGGCAGGCACGCCGGTGATCTCGTTGCACGTCAGGAGCAGCGCACGGCGACGCTTAGCCGGCACGGCGAACGTGTACCACCGAATCTCACCGCGACGCATTGAACCCGTCCCAGTCCTCAGCCTCCCATGCCAAGGGCTCTTCCTAGGAGGAGAACTCGTCCCTGCCCGGAGAGCAGACACGGTAGGTTTCAGCATCCGGAACTCAAGCACCTGCGCTACTCCGTCAGCGCCGAGAGAATGCGCTGCTTCAGCATCTCGAACTCTCCAAGCGCGTAGACGGGCCCGCCCACGCGCCGCGGGTTGATGGGCGCGCCCTCGAACGGGTCGCCCACGTAGCGCGGGAAGAAGTGCATGTGCATGTGGGGGATCGTGTTGCCGTGCACCTCGTAGTTCATCTTCACGGCGCCGGTGCTGGACTGGATGGCGCGGGACAGCCGCTGGATGTCTCGCATGAATGCGGCCGCCACGTCGGGCGCCAGGTCATGCAGTTCGACCGCATGCCTCCGGAGGAACAGGCAGCAGTTGCCGCGCAGGATGCCCTCCTCGCTCATGGCGACCCACGACACCTCCAGCTCGGTGATGGTGTGGAGCGGGCGTCCCTGCAGGCAGATGACGCAGGACTCGCCGCGGTACAGCTTGGACCACTCGTCTGGGTTGGACCATTTGCTCATGCCGCATGCCCCTCGACGTTGCTTCGCTTGCCGCCCACCCAGGCGATGCCCGCCCTCCATGCTCCATCATACCCTGAAGCCCCTCTCTCTCGGGGTGTGCTAACTGAGTGCGGCCATCCCCTTCCGGGCCGCCACGCAGGGCAGGCTGGCGTTCCATCCATGAACGTGACCCATTCGCTCGGGCTGGTCCTGTTGCAGGTCTTGCTGGCGTGCGGCTGCAAGGGCCAACCTATCGCCCAGGCGCCCGGGTCGCAGCGCAGTGGCTGGGAGCTCAGCCAGCCCCGCTACAACCGGGAACGACTCCTGATGAAGTACCAGCACTTCAGCCCCAAGAAGGGCAGCGTCACGCTCAAGCACCTGCTGACCAGAGGAACGATGCCTCACTTCGGCTAGGTTCGTCCGCATGGCCGAGCTCTCTCCGGATGTGGCAGCCGTGCGCAAGCGCCCTGGCATGTATATCGGCGACACGGGGGCGTTCGGGCTCTCCCATCTCGTCTACTTCCTGCTGGATGCCGCCGTGGCGGAGGCTCGCGGTGGCCAGCTTCAGCAGCTGCGCCTCTCCCTTGGCGAAGAGGGGAGCGTGGAACTGCTCGAGGATGGACGGCCTGTTCCCCCCGATGTCCTACCGGACCTCCTGACGCGGCTGGAGCCAAGCCGTGTGGCCGACACCTACGAGCCCCTGCGGTTCGAGACCCTCTGCGTCTTTGCCCTCTCCGAGCACTTCGAGCTGGAGGCCTGGGAGGATGCCCGGCGCTGGCACCTGAGCGGCCAGGCGGGCGTCTTGCGTGAGCACCCCACGCCTGAGCCTGTCGAGGCAGCTCGGTTCCCGGGGCCCCGAGGCACTCGCGTCACGTTCATCCCTGACCGCACCCTCTTCCAGTCCGGCGCGACTCTCGACGCCCGCCGTCTGCACCTGCGCTGCCGTGAGCTCACGGGACTGACACCGGGGCTCTCCGTCCACTTTCGGAGCTCCCGACTCGAGGAGCACATCCAGTACCCGCGCGGGCTCGCAGACCTCGTCGACGAGCTGACGCAGTACACGCTGCCTCAGCTGGCCACTCCGCTCGTGGCCGAAGCGCGGTGGGAAGATTTTCTCGTGCGCTGCGCCGTGCAGTGGACTCAGGGGCCCGACTGTCAGGTGTGGTCATTCGCCAATACCGTGCGCACGCGCAAGGGAGGACGTCATGTGGAAGGGGCCCTGGATGCCCTGGGAGCAGCCATGGCCCAGCTGAGGCGGCACAAGAAGCCCTGGTCGCACCCGCGGCTGCTGCCCGGCCTCACCCTGGTGGTTGCGGTACATGAGCAACACGCCGAACAGGCGCTCGCAATAGTGTGCCGCCTCGCCACGCTCACTTACGGCCTGCGGACTCAAGGCCTGGGCCACAGTGATGAACGCCAGGACAGGAGAGACCCACGCGTCCGGCAAATCCTCGCCAAGCACCACGAGCACCTCTGTCTTGTTCTGCACGGGCACTGCCGGATCTCGAGCCCACTCGGCCAGCTCCTCTGGGGACTTCTCCAGGAGGACCCGCAGGCCGCGCAAGCCGTTGGGCTCGGGCAGGGAACCCTGCTCAAGGCTCCACCGCACTGCGGGGATCAAGTCCGGGTGTCTTCGCCTCCACAGCATGCGCGCCAGCACATAGAGGTCCGAGCGTTCAGGGCTGCGACCCACCAACCGCTCAAGTCTTCGCACCAGGCTCTCCCATGCACTAGGCTCGTCAATGCGGCCCAATGCCTCGGCGATGGCCTCCATGACGGCCTCCCCGTCGTAGTCCCCGCGCGCCTCTTCAATGAAGAATTGCTGGTCCAGGCGCCTGACGCTGGCTGCTCCGCCAAGCTCCCCCAGCCCGAACGCCGCTGCTTGTCGCGCGAGTCCAGAGGAGTCCTCCAGCATGGCTTCCAGCTCGGCCCGGATTTCGTCCGGCTTCGCACCCAGTTGAAAAACCAGCGCGCGGGCTCGCGCCTCCTCGCCCCACTTGTAGGCGTCGATCAACTCGTCCTGGATCCGCCCCCCGTCTTCCATGCGCGCCATCGCTCAGCCTCATCATGGGTAGCTCACGCCGAGAGGTACGTATCGGTGCCAGGCAGGAGATCAGGCTATTTCCGGAATCGTGGCGACCTCACACAACTTTATTTCCTGAAGACTGAGCCTAAGACCTCGCTGCGGCGCGAAGGGGGAAAACGATCTCGCTGGCCGCGATCGCTTCGCCGCGCACCCTGAAGATCGTCTCCAGCTACAGTGTCCCGGCAATGCCCAGCTTTTTTCGACATCGTGTCCTCCCGGACTTCGTGATTGCTGCTGGGAGAACGAGCCTTCTGCGAAATCTTCCCGGCGCTGACGTGGTGAAGTCCACGGCCCGTGGGGAGGAGCGCCTCCCCCCCACGGGGCCCGGGCCTACTCCACGAAGATGCGCTGGTAGGTGGCGTTGTTAGCGGAGGTGATCTCGCCGATCGCATTGTCTTCGTCGATGTACGCGCCGATGTAGCTGTACCCCGCGGCGGCCGAAGACGGGATGGTGACGGTCCTCCTCACCGTGTACGCGTCCTTGCGGCCGAGCGAGGGGGTGAAGCCGCCGATCCGGACGTCCCCCGTGCTGATGGTCGAGTTGATCGAGTAGTAGAAGCCCACCTTCGGGTTCACCGTGGACGCGCCGTTGTTCTCGTAGGTGAACTCCACCTGCACTGTCTGGCCCGGGGACACGCGGTAGACGCGCTCCTCGGCGACAGTGAAGAAGTTGAGGGCGCCGCCGGTGGAGTTGGTCATGACGGTCCGGGTGTGCTCGCTGTACTCGCCATCCTCGCCGTCGTACTTCCAGTGGCCCACCGACACGTCCTGGCTGAGCGTGGCTGGCAGGCCATACAGGTCCACCGCGCCGTCCGAGCCGTCCTCGCCCAGGTAGGCGCGCAGCGTGTTGCCGTTGGCGTTCACCACGTCCCTGTCATCGCCCATGATGTTGTACTCGTCGTTCTCGTGGCCCAGGCCCATGCTGTGCCCCAGCTCATGGATCGCGGTGGTCTGGAGTGGGCGGAAGGTGCCGCCGTAGTAGGTGTGGTTGCTCTTGGTCATCCCGGCCATCCAGTTCACGCCGGTCCAGAAGATGATGTCCGACTCCTTGATATGCGGGTTGGCGCAGAAGGCCAGCCCCCCGTACCAGCGGAAGGAGACGGCCGGGCTGTAGTCGGAATCGTCGGACGCCCAGATCTCGTTCTGGCCGTTCTTGAGGCCCACGCTGTTGTCGCCGGTGCTGAGCGAGAAGTTGAAGCGGCTGGGGTTCTCGTTGAAGCGGCTGATGGAGGCGGCCAGCGCGTCCTGCCAGGCTCCTGCGGGGAAGCTGACGCTGCTGGCGCGCATGGTCACCGTGTTGCTCTCCCAGGTGAGGATCTCGTTATTGAGGGAGCACTTCACGGCGGTCCAGGCGAGCGCCTGGGTGGGGAGCGACAGCGCGGCGAAGGTGAGCAGCATCTTGTACGTGAGGTTCATGGAGAAGTTCCTTTAGGAAGTCAGGGATGAGGGCAGGTCACTGCGGCTCGCCAGTGGGAAGGGGCGAGACACGCAGGCGGGGACCGTCGAAGGGAGCGCTGGGGTTCAAGCTGACGACCGGCGGGAGCGCGGCGAGCTGCTCCCGGGTGAACATGCTGAAGACCTTCTGCTGCACCATGCTGCGGAAGGCATCCGCGCTCACCGCGGCCCAGGTCCGCACCGCTCGCGGCGCGGTCGGGTAATCATCGACCTGCGTCGAGGCCCCCCCTCGGTGCAGCTCGACTCCGGCTGCCGCCCACTGGCGGACCTCCAAGAAGTCCCGGGTGGCGCCGGGCACCACGCCGCCGGTGGACGTCATGCGGATGGCGCGGCCCTCATCATTGTAGATGGCGTTCTCGAAGACGCGGTAGCGCCCCGCAGCGCAGGCGGTGAGCGGGCAGATGGACCCTCCGTTGCGCCGGACGAAGAGAATGTCCCGGTCGCCCACGTCCATCATGGGCAAGCCGTCTACGTGCAGGAGCTCGTCCGCATCAGGCTTGCCCCCCAGCAGGCGCAGTGTCACCTGGGCGCTGGTGGCGTTGCCCTTGAAGATGCGCTCAATCCGGTAGGTTACGAAGGTATGCGGGAGCGTCGGCTGCTCGCCGGGCTGGGAGTTGGCGAAGAGCACTCGCTCGACGACGCCCTCGAAGATGAAGTCCGCGTCGTAGACGCTGGCGTCAAGGTCGTGGCGTTGTTGCGAGGCGAACACCGGGGTCGCGACGAGGCAGCAGAAGAGGAGAAGGTATTTCCTGGACATCGGGCAGGCTCCTGGTGCCCGGCCGTGAGGCCGGGGAGTTGGCGGTTGCTGCCAGGAGAACGAGCCTTGTGAGAAATCTTCCCGCCAGCCGGCCGAAGTAGGTAGTCGGCTGCTGGCGCTCAGTTCCTCAAGACGAAGTTGAACGTGAACCGGAACGAGCTCCCGCGGGTCTGCGACTGCATGCGGTTTCCATTTGTGGAGTCCGTGACCCTGTTCCACGTCCCGCCGTACTCCACCAGACAGTAGTCGGCTGGGAAGATCGAGATGACCCCCGGGGCGCTGAGCTCCCTCAAGCGGGGGCAGAGCCGGGGCTGGAGGAGGAGAGCCCAGCCTTTGCCGCGACGGTGGAGGAGCCGAGGAAGGAGCACTCCCCCAAGCAGGTGAGGAGGAGGCGAGCGCGGGGCTTGAGGCAGCGGCCAGCAAGGAGCGGATGAAGGAGAGGACGCCGCGAGTGGACTGGGCACAGGTGCTCAGGAGGACGTTCGACTTTGACGTGTTCGCCTGCGTCAGGTGTGGAGGCAGGCTTAAGGGTATTGGCGGGCCGTGAAGGGAGCACGAGGGGTGCGGGCGATGGTGGAGCACCTGGGCTTGCCCACGGCATGTGCGAGCCTGGCCCCGGCGCGAGGGCCACCCCAAAGCTTCTGGTGTTGAGGCTCAAGCCGTGGCCCATCGCCTGCTGCGTCCTCATGGCAAGGGCGGCAAGGGGCGGCGTGTGCCCCAGACGGTTGAGCGGTGGCCGCTCCCACCTGGCACTCCCGCCCTCCGGCACTCCTCAGCAGTTCTCCTCTGCCTCTCTGCTCTCCCTCGTCCCCTTCAATCCTACCCCTATCCTTCTTATGCGCCAACTGTGTCTGGCTCGGGTGTTCGTCGTGGCAGCGCTTGCCCTGTTCTCCGGCTGCGGTACCGAAACCGAGCCTCCTCCACTTCAGTGCACCGGCGGGCAGACGGAATGCTCTGGCACATGCCGGGATCTGCGGACAGATGTCGCGAGCTGCGGCACCTGTAGCAACAGCTGCACGTCCAGTCAGACCTGCGAGCAGGGCCAGTGCCAGACGCCTCCGCCCCCGTGCGCCACGGGTGAGACCTCGTGCAATGGGGCCTGTGTGAATCTCCAGAACAATGCCGCCCACTGTGGCGCCTGTGGCAACGTCTGCGCGTCCGGATCCTGCTCCGCGGGAGCGTGTGCCCTCGTGAGAGTCTGCAGGGACGGCCGCATCACCGCGCCCGAGAGCAGCGATGACGGCAATGAGGTGGCGGGGGATGGCTGCAGCACGAGCTGCTCGGTCGAGTCCGGCTGGAGGTGCGCGGGCGAGCCGAGCCGCTGCCACCTGGTGGAGGTCGAACCCAATAACTCCCTGGCGAACGCCACCGCGGCCCCGCTTCTGCCGCTCTGGATCCGCGGCGCCATCACCCCGGGCACCGACGTGGACGTGTTCCGCCTGAACCTGTCTGGCGTCGCCGATCTGCGGCTCGACACCTTCGACGGCACCTATGACGGGAGCGAGAGCTCGGAGCGCTGTAACGGGGGGATCGACACCGTGCTGGAGTTGCTCGATGAGAGCGGGGCGGTGCTGATCTCGGATGATGATGGCGGCCTCGGCTTCTGCTCCTCCATCGACGCGCAGTCCGACAAGGCGGCACGGCGCTTGGCCCCCGGGATCTACTTCGTCCGCGTGAGTTCCCTCGGTGCGGACTCCATCTCCGCCTACACCCTGCGGCTCCAGCTCCGGGCGCTCTGCGGCGACAGTAGACTCCAGGGCTCCGAGCAGTGTGACGACGGGAACACCACCAGCGGGGACCGGTGCTCCGCTGTCTGCCAGCTCGAGAAGGCCGGTGAGACCGAGAGCAATGACACCTCCACCTCCGCCGAGCAGTTGCCCTCCGTGCCCGCCCTCATCGGCGGCTCCCTCACTCCGAGCACCGACGTGGACATGTTCCGCTTCACCGTGCCAGCCACG
>NZ_DASPHO010000176.1:0-6287 GCF_035629615.1 Hyalangium sp.
AGACCCGCCTCAGCCACTCGCCAGCCGCCTCCCCTTCCCTCCGCAGCGCCTGGAGCACCAGCGCCTCGCCCAGCACGCCAGACTCCCAGATTCTAGGACACACGTCCCGCAGCAGGAGCAGCAGCCATTCCTCCGCCGCCCCGCCTGCGCGCTGGAGCAGTGCCTGAGCCGCCTCCGAGCTTGGAGCGCCTCCCGTGAGGATCCACGCGGCGACCGCACGCAGGAGCTGCTCCTGAGAGGGGCGCTCCCTTCCGTCCACGGCTCCCGGCTGTTTCCTGGACTCGAGCCAGACTCCCCAGGCCACGCCCTCGGCGTCGAGGAGTCCCTCCCTCAGGGTCTCCGGCGTGGACGTCTGCCCCAGGACGGCAGCGAGCGCCGCCATGTGGAGGCTCAGCACTCGATCGAAGGAAGGCTCGACGAGCGCCATCGCGAGCTGTGCCGGAGGTGTCCGTCCGAGGAGTGCGGCGAACTGACGGGCCGCGTGCCAGAACACCGCCTCTCGGTTCGCGGGAGCGATGGGGGACACCTCCGTCGGCAGCCTGTCCTTCAGGAGCTTCCGGAGCTCGAGGCTGCGCCTCTGGAGCAGCTCCCACCAGCCCCCCAGCTCACGCGAGATGAGCACGAGCCGGAGACGGCCCTTGCCTCGCGCCTTCCGGCGATGAGCAATGGACTGGAGCAGCGCTGCCAACCGCGGATGGCTCTCCGCGTGATCGATGACGAGCAGCGTTGGACGCTCCGCAGCGGCGGCCAACAGCTCCTCGAAGCGATCCGGCTCCACTGCGTCCTCCAGGAACCCCGCCCTCCAGCCCTGGCCGCGCAGCTGCTTGCACCACTCGATGAACAGGCGCGTCTTGCCCGTGCCACCCGCTCCATGGAAGAGCCGGGCACTCACGGGCTCTTCCTCTTCGCACCAGGTCCGGAGCTCCTTCAGGAGCTCGGATCGGATGGGCTCAAAGAAGTCCACATACCGGTGCCGGGCATTGAGCAGGGCGACCGGTCCCGGCTCTCGAGGAGGCTCCCAGGTGCCAGGGCCGAGGAGCGCCTCGATGTCCCCCTCTCCGCCCTGGGCGCGGCCACCGGTGGACTGCATGGGCGGCAGGTGCGCACGCACGAAGGACAGCAGGCACTCGGCGGCGGCCCGGGCCGCCAGGGGTTTGGACGCGGAGTCCATCACCCCCTTCATCACGAGCAGGTAGGGAATGTCTTGCCGGTGAGCGAGGGAAGAAAGGGCCGAGCCTTCCACCTCCAGGCCCAAGGCCATGCCCAGCTCACCTGGGAGCTGCTCGAGGCGGTCCAGCGCCCTCCCCGCCTTGCTGGCCGCCACGATGTCCCCAAGCTGCACCTTGAGGCGCGGCGCCTCGGGGGAGAACGCCGTGGCCGCCTGCCTCCAGCGTGGACTGAGCTGGTACGGGAGCTGCTCCCCTGGCACACCGGGCTGCTCCGAGTCCTGGGTCCACAGCCGATCCGCGACGATGACATCGCCAGGCTCGATGGCGCCCTTGCGCCCGACACAGACACCGCAGACCGCCAGACACCGCGGCGAATAGACCCGCACGAGCGGAGCAGCGGCATACGCGGTGGCAACGCCGCCTTGCTCGAGGACACGGGTCACCGCGACACGGAGCGTCCCGCCTGCCTGGGCTTGAAAGGTGCGCAGCGCGACCTCCAGGCCCAAGGGCCCTGTTCGCCTCTCCCAGGAGCTCTCCGGCAGCGCCCCGGCGCCCACCTCGAGCACGGCGTCGTACTCGTCCTGGATGGCGGTGAGGATGAGCACATCCACCATCTCCCACGGCATGCGACCGGCTCCGTGCTGACTCAAGGGCTCTCCTTTGAGGCCAGGCACGTACCGCCGTGTCGGCTCGAGCGGCGAGCCTAGCCTGGGATTCATGGGATGGGTTTGAATCCCCGGACGACCCCTCGATGGGATAGGGTGGAGCCTGCCATGAGCATCTCCCCCACTCGTCGGCAAGCCGCCCTGGCAGCCCTCGCACTCGATGACGAGGCGCTGCTGAAGACCTGCGATGTGGAGTACTTCATCGCCTCCGGCCCCGGCGGCCAGCACCGGAACAAGACCGAGAGCGGCGTGCGCCTCCACCATCCGCCCACCGAGCTCTCCGTCAGTGCCACCGAGCGCCGCAGCCAGATCCAGAACAAGGGCGTGGCGCTGGAGCGGCTGCGCGAGGGACTCAAGGCGCTCACCTTCGTGCCCAAGGTGCGCAGGGCGACGAAGCCCTCGAAGGGAGCTCAGAAGCGGCGGCTGGAGAGCAAGAAGCACACGGGCCAGAAGAAGACGCTGCGCGGCAAGAAGGACCTCTGGTGAGCGGCCGCCTGGCGCAGGATGCTGGCCCCCGGAGGTTTCCAACATGCCCACCCTGAACCTGGAAGACGCCATCGCCCTCGCCGTGGAGGCCCACCGGGGCCAGCGGGACAAGGCAGGGCAGAGCTACATCCTCCACCCCCTGCGGGTGATGATGCGCCTGGAGACGGAGGCCGAGCGGATGGCGGCCATCCTCCACGACGTGGTGGAGGACACGCCCTACACGCTGGAGCGCCTGCGCGAGCTGGGCTACCCGGAGGAGGTGCTCGGCGCGCTGGACTGCCTGACGAAGCGGGACGGTGAGACGTACGAGGCCTTCATCGAGCGCGTGCGCCCTCACCCGCTCGCACGCCGAGTGAAGCTGGCGGACCTGGAGGACAACATGGACGTGCGGCGGCTGCTGACAGTGGGCACCAAGGAGACCGAGCGCCTGGCACGCTACCGTGCCGCCTGGGCTCGCCTGAAGGAGGCTTGAAGCAGGCGTGAAGTCAGCCAGCCCCTCGCCGCGACGCCACCTCATTACCGCCGCACGGCAGCCTCCAACGACCTGTCCTGCTCGCCCCTTGATCACCCCCGGCTCCATTGAGACCTTTCCTGGGGATGTCTCTCGGGGGAGGCGAGCCAGGTCATGCCACAGAATGCTCCACCGTGGAAGCCACCTGCCATCGCGGCTCCTGAGCAGGCCCCATCCCAGGAGAGGACACCGGAGCGCACCGAGCAACAGCGGATGAATGAGGCCCTCAGGGCCAGCGAGCGGCGCTATCGCTCCCTCGTGGAGGCCTTGACGCAGACGGTGTGGACCCTCAACCCCCGGGGCGAGCTGGCCGAGCCTGCTCTGGGCTGGCGGGAGTTCACGGGCCAGTCCGAGGAGGAGCACCTGGGCCTGGGCTGGCTCGAGGCCATCCATCCAGAGGACAGGCCCCGGATGATGGCCGAGTGGACCCGGGCCCTGCGGCAGCGCGCGCCCTACCGCCAGGAGGTTCGGCTCCAGCACCAGGACGAGACGTATCGCGACGTCATCCTCTGCTGTGTCCCCGTCCTCCAGGACGACGGCTCCGTGCTCGAGTGGATCGGCATGGCCACGGACATCAGCCCGCGCAAGCTCGCCGAGCGGGCGCTGAGGCAGGCGACCCAGGCGCGCCAGCGGGTAGAGGAGCGCTACCGCACGTTCGTCAACCAGAGCACCGAGGGCATCTGGCGCATGGAGCTGCTCCCTCCCATCTCCGTGCACCTGCCCGAGGAGGAGCAGCTCGAGGCCATGTTCCGCACGGCGTACCTCGCCGAGTGCAACAGCGCCATGGCGAGGATGCACGGCCTCGAGCATCCCTCCGCGCTCGTGGGCAGGAGACTGGATCAGTTCCTCGCTCGCACCCGCCCGCGCGACACCGAGTACCTCCGGGCCTTCATCCGCGGCGGCTACCGGCTGGAGAACTCCGAGACACAAGAGGTGGGCCCCAACGACACGCTCAAGGTGTTCCTCAGCAACCTGGTCGGCGTGGTGGAAGACGGCCACCTCGTCCGTGCGTGGGGTACCCAGCGCGAGGTGACGGAGCAATGTCTTGCCCGGCTGGCGCTGGAGACCCGCCAGGAGGAGGCCCAGCGCAGTGCACAGCAGCTCCGGACCATCACAGACGCTCTGCCAGCCCATGACATCACCGACCGCAAACAGGCGGAGACAGAAGTAGAGGCTCAGCGCGCTCGCCTCTACGACATCCTCATGAACAGCCCCGCCTCCATCGCCATCCTGAGCGGCCCCAGGCAGATCTTCAGCCTAGTCAACCCCGTCTACCAGCAGATGGCGATGAAAAGGGAGCTCCTCGGCGTCTCGCTGCTCGAGGCGCTGTCAGGACCTGACAGCCACGCCTACTCCGAGCTGGTGCGTCGCGTCTACGAGACGGGCAAGCCTTTCAGCCTCCAGGAGGCTCGCTTCAGGGTCCACCTCCCTGGGGAAGTAGAGGAGGACAGGATCCTCAACATGCTCCTCCACCCTCTGCGAGACTCCCAGGGCCAGGTGGACTCGGTCATGAGCTTTGCGATCGACGTGACCGAGCACCTGGGCGCTCGCCAGAAGCTGGAGGAGTGGGCAGCCCACCTCGCCCACCAGGAGCAGTGGCTGCGATCGGTGCTCGACGTCATGCCCGTGGCACTGCTGCTCCTGGAGCCCGTCACAGGCCGGGTGAGCTTCGCCAACCAGGCGGCCCACCGGATGGCCGGGGGCTCCTTCCCCCTGGGTGTTCCAGCGCAAGAGTATGACCGCAGCTACCGCATCACGTACGAGGATGGCACTCCCATGCCCAACGATCAGGTGCCTGCGGCCCGGGCCGCGCGGGGAGAGCGCATCCAAGGTGAGTCCCTGGTCTGGCATACCTCCGTCGGAAGCTACAATCTCCTCATCGACTCCGAGATGACCCCCGCGGCCCACGGCCACCCGGCCACCGTCCTGCTCACACTCCAGGACGTGAGCCAGCTCAAGCAGACCCAGTCCGAGCTCCAGGAAGCGGTGCGGCTGCGGGACGAGTTTCTCACCGTCGCCTCCCACGAGCTGAGGACGCCGCTCACGCCCCTTCAGCTCAAGCTCCAGGCGCTCATTCGCGACTGCGCGGCCGACCTCTCATTAGAGGAACTCCGCGAGCGGACACGGAGGACGGCGGAGCGGGCGACCCACCAGGTCCACAAGCTCGTGGAGCTCATCAGCGATCTGCTCGATGTCTCCCGGCTGAGCGAGGGCAAGCTGTCCCTGCTCCTGGAGCCGGTGGACCTCTCCGAGCTCGTCCGTGAGGTGGCGGGGCGCCTGGCGCTCGAGGCCCGCCGAGCTCAGTGTCCCCTCATCATCCAGGCCCCGGAGGCCGTGGTCGGCACCTGGGACTCCCTGCGCATCGAACAGGCCGTCTCCAACCTGCTCTCCAACGCCCTCAAGTACGGGCCGGGCAAGCCCGTGACACTGCGTGTGGAGCAGCGCGGGTGCAGGGCCCGGCTCACCGTGAGCGATGAGGGCATCGGCATCGCGCCCGAGGACCTCAAGCGGATCTTCGAGAAGTTCGAGCGTGCGGTCTCTCCCCGCCACTACGGGGGGCTGGGCCTGGGCCTGTACATCACCCGGGAGCTCCTCCAGGCGCTGGGCGGCACCATCCAGGTGGAGAGCGAGCCCGAGCAGGGGACCACCTTCACCGTGGAGCTCCCGCTTCATGGCGTCCACCCCTCGCCTGACCCTGCCGCCAGCGCCCCCTCCCCCGCTCAGGGAGCATGAGAAAGCGCCCCCAGGGGGCCCGAGCCTCAACACCGCTCTTGTCCTTCGGCCCGAGCACGGCTAACTCGCTTGCTCGACTTGGAGCAAGGGAGAGCGCCATGCAGGTCGTCAGTGTGAAGAAGGCCCTCGCGGGCTCGGTGCCCGCGGGTGACAAGGTCGAGGTCCGCGGCTGGGTGCGCACGCGCCGCGACTCGAAGGCGGGCATCAGCTTCGTCAACGTCAGCGATGGCTCGGCCTTCGATCCGATCCAGGTGGTCGCGCCGAACACGCTGCCCAACTACGAGAAGGAGATCCTCCACCTCACGGCGGGCTGCTCCGTCGTGGCCCGCGGCACGCTCGTGCAGTCCCAGGGCAAGGGCCAGGCCTTTGAAATTCAGGCCGACGAGGTGCAGGTGCTGGGCATGGTGGATGACCCGGACACCTACCCCATCCAGCCCAAGCAGCACACGCTCGAGTTCCTCCGCGAGGTGGCCCACCTGCGCGTGCGCACCAACACCTTCGGCGCCATCACCCGCGTGCGCCACACCGCCGCCCAGGCCGTCCACCGCTTCTTCCACGAGGAGGGCTTCTTCTGGGTCAACACCCCCATCATCACCGCCAGCGACGCCGAGGGCGCCGGGCAGATGTTCCGCGTCTCCACCCTGGACACCGTCAACCCGCCCCGCACGCCGGAGGGGAAGATCGACTGGCACAAGGACTTCTTCGGCAAGGAGGCATACCTGA
>NZ_DASPHO010000177.1:0-8986 GCF_035629615.1 Hyalangium sp.
GGAGAAGGAGACGCTGCTGGGACACCTGGGCCAGCTCTACGCACTGGGACACCCGGTGGACTTCAGCAAGCTCTACCCAACCTCCGCTCGCAAGCTGGCTCTTCCTTCCTACTCCTGGCAGCGCGAGCGCTTCTGGATCGAGGAGCTTCCTGGAGCTGCGGCGGCGACGGCGCACCCGGCAGCATGGCGGCTGTCCGATGAGCTGGCGGAGTGCCTCTACGAGGCGAAGTGGATCGAGAAGGAGCCCGTCAGCTCCGCGCCAGCGGAGGGTGGCTCTCAGCCGGGCCGTTGGTTGATCTTCTGCGATCGGGGTGGAGTGGGAGAGGCACTGGCAGCGCGGCTGGAAGCGGAGGGCCACACCTGCGTGCGAGTGTCATATGAGCTTCGGCCTGACAGCGCGGAGGGGATGGATCGGCTGGTTCGAGAGGTGTTCCACGGTGGCGCGAACTTCCGAGGCGTCGTGCACCTGGGGAGCCTGGATGTGGCCTCCGAGGCGGGTGCCTCATCCGAGTGGCTGAGCACGGCGAGGACCCTCGGCTGCCAGAGCGTGCTCCTGCTGATACAAGCGCTGATGAAGGCAGGGCTTCGGGACTCGCCGAGGCTCTGGCTGGTGACGCGCGGCGCGCAGGAGTCCGGCGCCTCCTTGGCCCAGGCGCCGCTCTGGGGGCTCGCGCGGAGCGTGACGTACGAGGCCCCTGAGCTGCGCTGTACCTGTGTGGATCTGTCCTCCGAAGGGGGGCCTGGAGACATGGGGCTCCTGGTCTCGGAGCTCGCTCGCAACGAGGACGAGGAGCAGCTCTCCTTCCGCGGCGGCAGGCGGTATGTCGCCCGGCTGGTTCCGGATACCGGGGCCACTCGGCTCCGCGCCTCCAGGCTGACCATCGCCTCCAACGCCACCTACTGGATCACGGGGGGCTTCGGAGGCGTAGGCCTGCACGCCGCGCGCTGGCTGGTGGCGCGAGGAGCACGCCACCTGGTCCTCCTGGGGCGCAGCGGCGCCTCGGCATCGTCGGAGCCAGTTCTCGCGGAGCTGCGTGCAGCGGGCGCGGAGGTGCGAGCGCTTCGCGCGGATGTCTCCCAGCAGGAGCAGCTCACCGCCGCCACTGCCGAGGTGCTGCGCGACATGCCTCCGCTGCGAGGCATCATCCATGCGGCGGGCGTGATGGATGACGTGGCCCTCTCCCAGCTCACGCCCGAGCAGCTCCACCGCGTCATGGAGCCCAAGCTCGAGGGCACGTGGAACCTGCACCGGGTGTCCCAGGGGCAGCCGCTCGACTTCTTCATCCTCTGCTCCTCGGTGGCCTCGACGCTGGGCTCCCCTGGCGCCGCGAGCTATGCCGCCGCCAATGCCTTCCTCGATGCGTTCGCTCACTTCCGGCGGCGGCAGGGCCTGCCGGCGGTCAGCATCAACTTTGGCTCCTGGCACCAGGTGGGGATGGCGGGGCAGTCCCGGCGCGAGGAGCGGCTGGCGGCGCGCGGGCTCGGCAGCCTGACGCCGGAGGAGTCGCTGGAGGTGCTCGAGTGGCTCGCCTCCACCCGCGTGGCGCAGCGGATCGTGATGCGCCTGGATCCCCGCCAGTGGAAGGAGTTCTTCCTGAGCGCGGCGACCTCCTCGTTCCTCGCCGAGCTGGGGGCCCGGCGCACGGGCTCCGAGGTGGTGAAGCGCCACGAGGGGACCTTCAAGAAGGAGCTGTTCCAGCGCGAGCCTGGCGAGCGGCAGGGGCTGCTGGAGAAGCATGTCCAAGAGCAGCTGGCCCGCGTCCTCAAGGCGCCCGTCTCCCGGGTGGGGCTCCAGACGCCCGTGATGCAGCTGGGCGTGGACTCGCTGATGGCCATGGAGCTGCGCAACCGGCTCGAGGCGAGCCTGGAGCTGAGCCTCCAGGCGACGCTCGTCTTCCGCTATCCCACCGTCTCGGGGCTCGCCGGATACCTCGCGGAACGGCTCGGCCTGCTGGCCCAGGACACCCAGGGGCTCGCGGTGGCGCTGCCTCCATCCGTCCAGGCGGCTCCCTCCCCGAGCCCCTCGGCTCCCGTGGCGGATCCGCTCTCCAGCCTGGAGGCGATCGAGCAGCTCTCCGAGGAGGAGATCCTCCGCCTCTTCGCGGAGAAGACCGGGGGATGAGCGCTAGCTCAGCAGGGCCCGCATGTGGATCGGCTTGTCGGGGTGAAGCGTCACGAAGGGCACTGCCCGCACCTCGGGGTGGTCCGGCGGCAGCTCCAGCTTGAAGCGCTGGGCGGCGGCGGCCAGGAACATCGTCCCTTCAATCATCGAGAGCCGCTCCCCAATGCACTTGCGCTGGCCCGTGCCGAACGGGATGTAGGCGAAGCGATTGCGCTCGGGCTGGCCTGGCGCGAAGCGCTCCGGCATGAACTCGTCCGGGCGCTCCCAGAAGTCCGGGTGGCGGTGCGTCAGGAAGATGCAGAGCGCGATCATCGAAGTGCCCCCTCCCTTCACCTGATAGCCGCTGATCGTGTCCTCCCGGAGAGGCGATCGGGTGATCATCCACGCGGGAGGATAGAGGCGGAGCGCCTCCTCGAAGACCATGCGCGCGTAGGTGAGCCGAGGCAGATCATCGAAGGTGGGAAGCCGCCCTCCGAGCACCTGCGTCGCCTCCTCGCGCAGGCGCTCCGCCACGGCGGGGTTGCGCGCCATCTCGTACCAGGCCCACGTCAGCGCCATGGCCGTCGTCTCCGAGCCGGCGGCGAGCAGGGCGATCAGCTCATCGCGGATCTGCAGGTCCGTCATCGCCTCGCCCGTCTCCGAGTCCCGCGCCTCCAGCAGCATCGTCAGCAGGTCCTCGGGCCGGTGGTCGGACTGTCTCCGCTCGCTCAGCAGCCGGTACGAGAGCCCATCCAGGATCCGCATGGCCCGGTGGTAGCGCCGCGTCTGGGGCAGAGGGAGCCACAGGGGTGGGTTCCACTGCGAGTCCAGCCGCTTGTTCATGAAGCCCAGGCAGAGATGCAGCGCCTCCAGCAGTGGATCGACCTGGCTCTCCACTCCACTGCTGAACAGCGTCTTGACGGCCACGAGGGTCGTCAACCGCATCATCTCCGTCTCAATCTGCAGCGTGGCACCGCTCCGCGCAAAGCTCTCCCAGCGCTGGAGCGTCTCCCCGATCACCTGCCCAATCAGCCCGGAGAGCGCCGCGTAGCGGTGCGCGTGGAACAGCGGCTGGATGGTGCGGCGTTGACGCTTCCAGTAGTCACCCTCGCTGGCGACGAGTCCGTTGCCGGTGATCTCCCGCAGCCGCCGGACGAAGAAGGGGTGCTTGCGGTAGTTGTCGGCGTGCTGGATGAGCACGTGCTTGTGGTGCTCGGGGTTCGTGAGCAGGTAGACCTCGAGGCTCGGCCCCAGCGCCAGGCGAACGATGTCGCCGTACTTCCGCCAGGCATCGCGCATGTATCCCATCTTGTCGCGGAGGACCGCGCGGCCCGCGCCAAAGAGGAGATATCCACCAGGACCTGGAGGGAGAGAGGGCATGAACCATGCCTTGCCACACGTGACAGCCTGATGCCAAGGGACGGCTCGCCGTCAGTGCCCCAACGCCTGGGGCCGGCCTCCCTTCACCCTAGGGCCAACCTGCGCAAGAACAGCCGCGCCATGAACTTGGGAGCGCTCCGCGGGGCCGGAGAGGAGACGGTGCTCCGAGGCTGCGTGTCCCCTCGCTGGGCCAGCACCGTCGCCAGCGCCAAAGTGCGGCTGGCGGCATGCGGCATGCGCCAGGGCTGGAACACGTTGCCGCTGGTGGTGAAGAACAGCTGCGTCATCTCGTCTCCGCCAAAGCCGCACACCCTCAGGGCGTAGCGCTCCAGCAGCTCCCGGCGCGCCTTGCTGAAGTGCCGGCCCGCGGTAAACGACACCTCCAGCCCGTCCAGGTCCAACACCAGATCCACCTTGCGGCCAAACGGGGCCAGCCCCTCCTCCATATCCTGGCGCCACTGCTCGACATCCGTGGCACTCACCAGCAGGCACTGGGAGAAGCTGGCATGGACGACATCATGGGTCGCGTCGTGCTTGAACGAAATGCGCCAGGACATGATTTTTCCCTATATCCAGTTTTACTGGCCCTATTGGGATTATCTGCGTACCACTGGAAAAGTTTCTTTCCGGTGTAACCATGCTTTAGCGGTTTTTGCGGCTCTTGGCAAGCAGCTCTATTGAAAAATTCCTCCAGCGAACACTCTTGAGTGAAAAATAGTGCTCAAGAGCCTGGAGCGGAAGCCCTCCAGGCCAAATGTATTGAAGTGTGGGTGTACTCCTTCAGCGGGCCAGATCGAAGGAAGAGCCTTCCTTCTGCTCGAAGCGGCGGCGCAGCTGGAAGAACAGCTGGAAGACATAGAGGCCGAAGATCGCCACCGCCAGCCACAGCTCGCCCCGGAGGTCCGGCAGGCTCGCCATCACGCGGGAGAACCAGCTGCCTTCCGTGAGCTGGAAGCCTGACCAGGTCTTTCGCAGGAAGGCCGCCAGGGCCAGCGCGCTGAGCAGCAGGGCCCCCCGGGAGATCACCGAGAAGATGACCTTGCCAAAGTAGCCCGCCTTGCTCAGCTCATTCTGGAAGCTCCGCGCCTTCCTGCGGATCATCTCGCTCTCGAAGTAGATGTTCTCGGCCAGCGCCGCGGGCGCCTCCATGGCGCTGCTCATGCTCTCCATCTGGGCCATCAGCCGCCGCTTGTCCATGCCCGCTTTCAGCCGCCGCGCCCAGACCTTCTGCTGGTAGCGCTGCATCAGCTTGATGTAGTTCACCTGCGGGATGAGGAACATGAGCGACGCATCCAGCGTCGTGGACGCGCGGTTGAGGCGCATGAACTCCCAGGTCGCGGGGATGCCGTGATCCATGCTGATCCGCCCGATCTCCAGCGTCGCGCTCGTCAGCGACTTCTCGTTGTAGGGCAGGCCCTTGATGCTGGTACGTGTGGCCCACGTGCGCAGGGCCCGGACGATCAGGCTCTTCACCTTGTCCACGCTCTCGGCCCGCGGCAGGGGAGGGCCCATCAGCAGGAACATGTCCGCCACCTTGTCGTACTCGCCCCTGCCCATGGAGCGGAACAGCAGCCGGTACTTCTTCGCGCTCCCCTCCTCGAACGAGCCCACCGAGCCAAAGTCGATGAGCGCGATCCGGCTGTCGCGCAGCAGGAGGATGTTGCCGGGATGGAGATCCCCGTGGAAGAGGTTGTCCTCGACCACCTGCCGCACGTGCGTGAAGTAGAGCCGCTCACCCACTCGCTGCGGGGAGACGTTGTTCTCCGCCATCCACCGCTGCAGGAGGATCGGATCCGCCTCGGACACGGCGATGAACTCCGACATGAAGACACCCTCGAGGAACTCCATCACCAGCACCCGCTGGGTGCACAGGCGTGAGAACGCCTTGGGCGCGTAGACCTTGTGATCGCGCAGCGACCGCCGCATGCGAGTGATGGACATCGCCTCGATGCGGTAGTCGAGCTCCTCTGTCAGCGTCTTCTCCAGCTCCCACAAGCCCTCCTCCCAGCGGCCGTGGGGGGAGATCTGGAAGCGCACGAGCAGGAGGACGACGAAGCGGATGTAGCTCAGATCCCGCTTGAAGTGATCCTGGATGAACGGCCGCTGGACCTTGATGGCCACCCGCACGCCGTTGTGCCGCAGCCGCCCCTCGTGCGTCTGTCCGATCGAGGCCGCGGCGATGGGCTGCTCGTCGAACTCGCTGAAGAGCTCGCTGATCGAGTCCCCGAGCTCTCTCTCGATGATCTCGCGAGCCACCTCGCCCGGGAAGCCCCGCGCGCGATCCTGCAGCAGGGACAGCTCGTCGCAGAAGGCTTGCGAGAACATGTCCCGGCGCATGGCCAGCACCTGTCCGACCTTGACCCAGGCGCCCCCCATCTTCTCCAGGAACAGCCGCGTGTGTCGGCCGGCCCTGGCCGGATCGGGCTTTCTCCAGAGCCGGGCGATCCCCGAGCTCCAGAGCATCGCCCCGAAGAACACGAAGATCTGGAAGAGGCGCATCCGGCTCGGAGGCAGAACCGGACGCACCTCGACGCGTCGCCGGGCCTCCCGACTGAGGAGGGGAGTGGGAATGAGCCTCTGCTTCAACACTCGGGATGCTCCTCCGGGCCTTCGTCGCTCCGCTCGAAGAGAGCCTTACGGCCAGAGGGAGGGCACGTTGCGCATCCGGTTGTTGCTGCGCTCGCGGACCACGACGACGATGGGCTGCGCGTTGGCGGCGACGACCCCTTCCGCCTTCAGCTGAGCGATCGCCTCGGCCACCTGCGCCATGAGCTTGCCCTGCTTGCCCTTGCGCAGCGCCTTGATCTTCTTCTTGCTCTTGCGCCCGAGGTCGAGGACGACCGGAGCAACAGCGCCCGACTTGTCAGCAGAGGGAACTTCAGTTGAAGGGGCAACGATTTCACCTGGCAAGATCACGCCTCCTGAGGGTAGGATGAGAGGGTCAATACGCTGTCAACCTAGCATGGCCCCGGCAATGGCTGTAGTGTTCATGGACGGACAACGATCCGTCAGCGAGGGACCAGAGATGACGCAGATGAAGCTCCATAAGGCAATCAAGCGGGTCACCATCCTGAGGCAGGAGCCTTCGGGCGAGATCGTACCGCTCGTCCTCGAGCGGAAGTCGAAGCGCAAGAAGCAGTCGAAGCGCCTGAAGATGATGGAGAAGATCACCCGGCAGATTGCCCAGGCCACGATGACCTTCGCGGAGACCTATTCCGGCCAGCACCAGAAGTCGAACCGGAAGAAGAAGGATGGTTGGTTCCGGGATCTCACCTACAACCTCTCCGAGGCGCGCCGGAAGTCGGACAAGAAGCTGCGCCTGGAGAAGCTCCTCTTCGGGTGAGTGCCCGCGGGCGAGGGCCCTACCTCGGCGCCGCCCGCTGCTGATGGTGCATGTCCAGGTAGGCTGCGAAGCCTGCCTTGGACTGGATCCGGAAGGTGGGGATGCGTGCCAGCACCTCCGGGCCGAAGGCGTACTGCTCGCAGACGAGGCTCGCCCGGAGCGCTCCCTCAGAGCCGCCTGTGAAGGGCTGGACCTCGTGCTGGAGATCTCCGCGGAACTGCACGAGGAGACCGGGCCGAGGCAGCACCTTGCCCACCGGCTGATCTCCTCGCAGCAGGTGCAGTGCGCCTCCCTTCGCTCGAGCGGGCACCTCGAGGTAGAGCACGCTGACGTGCTCGGGGAACGCGTTGGGGACGCCGCTGGGCTCCTCCAGAGTGGCGTCGATGTGCCGCCCCACGCCCTTGCCGGCCTCCAGCAGCAGGAGGTTCAAGTAGAAGGCGTTGGGCCGGAGGCGCTCCTTGCGAGGGCCGAAGAGCCGCTCGCGCCAGGGTAGGAGCGCCCGCGTCGTCGCCGGCTCCATCACCAGGGACAGGTAGTCCGCGAGGAAGGGGAAGCGCTCCAGCAGCGTGGCCTTCCCCGCCTCGGTGAAGAGGAAGGCGAAGCCCTTGCTGGCCTCGAACGTGCCCATGAGGGGGCTGCGCGCCACCAGGCGTGACGCGAGCAGGGCCTCCCGGAGAGACTCGAGCCGGGGGCCCGTCAGCGCGTCGCGGTGGGTGACGTACTCGCTCACGGCCCCAAGCGTACCGGGTCCCGGGCGGAGAGGGGGACTTCCGGACGTGAGAACGGGCGCTCGCCCGTCACCTCGGCCTGCCTGGAATCATCCCCAGCACCTCCTGCTCCCGGGCCCACGGCGGGCTGTACGGTGCCGCACCCAAGGGCGAACTCGGCGAGGAGGACGAAGAACTGGCGCGGATTCATGGCTGCGCCGAGGTGGGTGTTCGCGGTGAAGTGAAGAGAGGCACGTAGCAGCCGTCCTCTCCGTCGAAGGCTTCGTTGCCGCATGGCGGCTTCGCGTCGCTGATGGGACCGATCCAGCAGGCCCCGAGGATGACGCGCTGAGTACGCGGGTCGCAGGGTGGCTTCTTCTGCCCAGGGTACGCCTTGGGGGGCATGGGCCTCCCGAGGGAGCGGATGGAATCCATCTCAGTGCGAGGAAGTGAGTGCTCCACGCTCGCCAGGGCCTCGTCCGCCACACCCCCATCCGTGGCGAACTGAGCGATCTCCTCGGGCGTGGCGAGCCAGGGCGCAGGCGTCGGCTCGAGCACATGGGGCGTGCGCGGCTGCATGGCAAGCGCCACCACGAGGCCACTCACGAGGCCAGCGCTGGTCAGGGAGAGCCATGCAGGGAGGGTGGGCCCGCTGGCGGGACGCCGACGCTTCTTCCGCGCGGAACGCAGTGGACGTGCCGGCGCTGTGTCCGAGAGATCCTCATTGGAGAGAGTCGAGGGTCCAGATTCATCCACCCTCTCCTCCGCGCTGGAAGGTGCCCCATATGCCGGAACTCCTTCCTCGGTGGGCACAGCGCTCGGCGTGGGGAGAATGGGCCTGTCCGCCTGGGGCCCGGTCGACCTTGCGAGCACAGCGGCCTCCCCGGCGAGCTGCTCTGCGGTCCCGCGCTGCTCCCGGTCATCGGAGACCAGCCGGAGGATGAGCATCTCCAGTTCCAGGCACACGGTCGCCATGGCGCTGGGGGGCAATACCTCCCTCTCCACGGGCTCACCGCCGTCCGTGCATGGGGGAAGGTACACCTCCGTCACCATGCGGTAGAGGGTGACGCCCAATGAGTAGAGGTCATCGGAGGCGGTGGAGTGCCAGCGGGCCTCCAGATCCTTGCGGAACTGCCATTGGAAGCGGCGCTGCTCAGGAGGACGGTACGCGGTGGTGCCCGGGGGCGCGGTGGTGTCCGTGAGGGGGTGGGCGCCAACGAACCAGCCGCTCCCCCAGTCCACCAGCACGGCCCTGCCTGCCGCAGTCACCCTTATGTTGTCCCCCTTTACATCCCGGTGAAGCGCTCCGCACGCATGGGCAGCCGCCAATCCACTCGCGAGTTGTTCCAGTACCTGCAACACCTCTCGGGAAGAGCGCGGCTGTTCCCGGAACCAATCGTAGAGGGTAAAGCCCTCTACCCACTCCATGACGACGTAGGGGTACTTGGGGCCGTG
>NZ_DASPHO010000178.1:0-8707 GCF_035629615.1 Hyalangium sp.
CGCCGCGGTCAACTGGGTCTTCCCCTACTCCGCGCTCCGAGAGCAGAACGTGCTCGGCACGCGCACACTGCTGGCGCTGGCCTCGCGACACCGGTGCAAGCCGTTCCACTTCGTCTCCTCTCAGCTCGTGTGCCACTCCACCTTGCGAGCGCCTCGGCAGGTGCTCGAGCTGGAGGACATGCTCCCGGAGCTCCCCGGCCTGCACCTGGGCTATGCCCAGACCAAGTGCGTCGCCGAGCACCTCGTCCGCGCGGCGGCCAACCGAGGGCTGCCGGTGCGCATCTACCGCCCGCCCTTCCTGTTCGGCAGCAGCATCACGGGCCACTGCGCCACCGATGACTTCCTCGCCTTGCTCATCAAGGGATGCGTGCAGATGGGCAGCGCGCCGGACATGGACTGGGAGATCGACTCCTGCCCCGTCGACTACGTGAGCCGGATGATCCTCGAGGTGGCCTCCCGGGACCCGAGCGGGTTCGCGGTGCTCCACCCCATGCCGCCGCGCGTCCGGCACTGGCGCGAGTGCGTGCTGTGGATGAGCCTCTTCGGCTACCCGGTCCGCCTCACCCCCTACAGCGAGTGGCTGCTGCAGCTCCAGCAGGAGGCCGCAAGCCCCGCGCACGCGCTCTATTCCCTGCGGTCGTTCTTCCTCCGGCGGCTGAAGGAGACGGGTGGGCTCACGCTGCCCGAGCTCTATGAGACGAGGCGGCGCAACCGCATCACCTCCCGGCTGACTCACCAGGCCCTGGTGGGGTGGGACGTGCCCTGTCCTCCGCTCGATGCCCACCTCCTGGATCGATACTTCGCCTCGTTCATCGAGCAGGGACACCTGCCCGCCGTCCATCGGAGCCGCGAGCACGAGCGGCAGGACATGCGGACACGCATCGAGCCCGAGCTGCTCGAGCGAGCGCTGCGCAAGGCCTCTCCGAAGACGCGACTCCTCGAGGCGCGGCAGGTGGAACGGCTGGGAGAGCACGGCATTACCACCGAGCTGACCGCCTGGAGGCACTCGCCTGGGCTGGGGCTCTTCCGCTATCAACTCCGGCACGAAGGCGGCACGCTCCCGGTGGTGGTCAAGGTCAAACCCTCGGACGCGGAGGTCATCGACGTGGCCACGCACGTTGCACACCAGTGTGATCCCAGGCTTGGCCAGGCGTTCGCGCGCTTCCCCGGGCTGCTCGGCTTCGCAGGCTCCCACACCCGGGAGATGGAGCTCTACACGCAGCGCGACCCGCGCTTCGTTCGCCATGTCCCCACGTGTCTCGCGGCCCACCGAGACGATGCGGCTTCGCGGTGGATGCTCGTGCTCGAGGACCTCCAGCCTCTGGAGCTGATCGACAGCTCCGACATGGAGGGCGCGTGGGGCAGGCCACAGCTCGAAGCGGCGATTCGCGGCATCGCCCGGATCCACGCCATCGGCTACGACGGAGGCGGCTGGGAGGGACTCACCCTGCCGCGGCCCGCCACCACGGAGGAGATGGTGCACGCGACAGAGCTCTGGAGCGCGCTGGAGCACACCAGCCGCGAGTGCTTCACCCTCGCCGGTGGCGCCCTCTTGCCGGCGATCCACCACCGGCTCCTCGAGGAGCTCGAGCATTGGTGGGAGCCCCTGGAGCAGCTCCCGGGGACGCTCATCCACAACGACTTCAACCCGCGCAACCTCGCCTTGCGCCGCGAGGGTGCGGATCTCCGGCTCTGCGCCTATGACTGGGAGCTGGCCACCGTGGGCGTTCCGCAGCACGATCTCGCCGAGCTGCTCTGCTTCACGCTGGGCGCGCGAGCCTCCCTGGACGAGGTGAGGCACTACCTGGAGCTGCACCGCCTCATGCTGGAGCGTGAGACCGGGCGCCGCGTGGACCCCGAGTCATGGGAGCTCGGGTTCCGGGCGTCGCTGGGAGACCTGTTGATCAACCGCTTCGCCGCCTACACCGTGCCCCACCGCTTCCGGCATCAGCGCTTCCTCGAGCGGGTGCTGAGCACCTGGCTTCGGCTGCACGCGCTGTTCCCCCTTGTCTCCGTGGACGCGAGGGAGCGGTACCCGACTGAGGCGCTCCGGGCTGCGGGCTCCTGAGCCAGGCCGCCCTCCGCTCGCATCGGGTTCAGCGCTCGGCGGCGGAGCGATCCAAGAGGCGTTGAATGGCCGAGGCCTGCCGCGCTTCATTGCCCGTGAAGCGCAGGCCCAAGCCCTGCTCTTCACCCTTCTTGCCCTGCCAGATCACCCGCGCCTCGAGCCAGGTCCCGCCCATGTCGAACAGGCCGCCGGCCACCTTCAGCCACACCGGCTCGCCCACTTTGATCTTCCCGAGCTTCCGGCCCACGACGAACGCGCCCGTCTGCGACAAGTCCCGCAGCTCCCCGGGTACTTGCTGATTCGCCAGCTTGAGCTGGCAGCTCTTGCGGATGACGAGGCGCTCACGCGAGGCCGTGCCCATGGACAGCGGACGCCGCGCGCAGAACGCAATCATCTCCGCAGCACGGCGCTTGTGGTCTCCGAGGAAGCTCGCGATAAATCCGCCCACGCCATCGCGGCCTATCGCCTGCGTTCGGGTCAGCGCGAGTCCTTGGAGTTCAAAACGATCATCGACGTCTCCGAAGGTGATCGTGATCTGCACGCTTGTGCCTTGAGAGACCACGTGTGAGGTCGGCACGAAGAGCGTCAGCGTTCCGCGCTCGGTCTTCGATGCGGACAACAAGGTGCGGCGGGAGGCGTACCGAACCTCGAGCGACGTGTGGGATTCGTCGGTCATGGCCCGATTATTGGCGTGGCTTGCGATCCGTTCAACGTCGGCTACTGGGCTAGAGCGGACACACCGTGTTCGTGGTGGGGCTGATGACGGCACCGTTGATGAAGCAGGCCTCCAAGGCCCTCAGGCGGATATGGCCCACGGCACCTCCACCTCCGCCTCCGCCTCCCTTGGAGCCGGTAAAGGAGGCACCTATCACGCCCATGACAGGTGCAACCGCTGCGGCTCCCCCCGCGCCACCGTCTCCGCCCGAGAAAGAGTCCAAGCTGCCACCCGCTGCCGGCGCCGCGGAGGAGGGGGCACCGTCCACACCGTTCCTGCCCGTACTCTGGCTGGTGGCGTCCACGTATCCCGCTCCCTCTCCACCTCCTCCCCCATTCGCGGTGAGGCGGGTGGTGGCAGCCAAGGTCAGCCTGTTGGCTTCCAGCAGAACCCTCCCCCCACTTCCGCCTCCGCCCCCACCGCCCGCATGGCCGCCATTGGCGGTGCTGCCGCGCGCCCCTCCCCCACCACCCCCGCTGGCCGTGATCCATTGGTTCACCGTGAGGGTGCGCGCCACCGAGAGCTGGACGGCGCCTCCGCCCGCGCCGGCCTTGCCAGCCTCGGCGGCCCCCCCTCCTCCGCTTCCTCCCGGACAGCCTCCCACCAGAGGAACGAAACCTTCGCCACCCGGGTTCCCCGCCCCACCGCCGGCGCCTCCCACTCCGCTGGCGCCCATCCCGCTGTTGCCCGCCGCGCCCGCGGTTCCGCCTCCCGCCCCTCCTCCTCCTCCTCCCGCACTGCTCGAGAGGCTCCCATTCACGCCTCTCCGGTAGCGCAGTCCTGATTGCCTCCTGCCCCTGGCACCGGCTCTCCCGCCACGAGGGTGCCATGGGCGAGGATGCTGTGGTTGAGCGTGGCATCGCCATACACCGCGAGGATCACCGGCCGGGTACCCCGGAGGGTGAGATCCGCGCCCAGGCTCAGGCTCGACATGGCCAGCAGCACCATCTCCGTGCCGTCCTGAGCCATCACCACCACCGGCTGCGGCGGCTGGGTGGCACATGACGGGGGCGTCCAGCTCATGTCCCCCGAGTCGAAGGTGACGACGCACGTCGTGGTCAGCGTGCCGATGTTGGCCAAGGGAACGGTGTCCGGGTTGAAGTTGCTCGGGACGTAGGGGAAGGTGCTGCACACCCCGTCCTGCGTCCGGCACACGCCCGCCCGGCTCGGATCGATCATGCACGCCATGTTCACCATGGCGGGGTCCGGCTCCTCGGTGCAGGTGCTCTGCGCCGCGCAGCCTCCCGTCACCCGCTTGCAGACGCTGGAGGCCGTGCACGGAGTCTGCGTTCCCTGGCACCCTCCCGCGCCGTTGCACACGTCATTCACCGTGCAGGCCACGGCGTCGTCACAGCTCGCGGAGGCCGCCTTGAAGGCATGGCTGCAAAGGCCGCTGACCGTGTTGCAGGTGCCCGTACTCTCGTGGCACGCGGAGGGCGGCGTGTCGCAGGCTCTGGGCGCGCCAGCGCATTGCGCCTGCGGCCCGCACTGATCGTTCAGGGTGCACGGATTGCCGTCGTCACAGGACGTCCCCGGCTCCTCCTCGAGATTGGCGCACTGGCCCGTGCCTGGATCGCACTGGGCGCCCCTGAGGCAGGCTCCGGTGGGCTGCGTGCACTGCACCTCCTGCCCTGTGCACACCGCCGAAGCCCCCGCGCCCTGGCAGCGATCGCCCGTGGTGCAGGCACTGCCATCGTCACAGTCCTTGTCCTGGCACGTCGAGTCCTGGCAGCCCTGGATCCCGTTGCAGTCGTAGTCCACGTTCACGCTGCACAGCTCGGTGGCTCCCGGGTGCACCTCGTTCCGCCCATCATCGCAGTCCGTGCCCGCCACTCCGTCCTCCTTCTTGATGAAGGTATCCCCGTCCCCGTCCTTCGCCTGGAGCGTCAGCTCGAGGCGGGCGAAGTCCCCCTCGGGGATGGGGACGGGCTCGGACGAAGCGCGCACCTCCACCGGGGGGCCCGCGCACTCCTCTCCCGAGGTGCTCTCATGGGAGGACACCTCCACCGCCAGCTCCCGCCCCCAGTCCGGCTTGCGAAACACCGCCACGAGCAGCTGCCGGGTGTCTCTCGGCTGGAAGCGGCTCCGGGGAATGTCCTTGCTGCCCTCGTGGCCCTGGCCGTCCCGGGCGATGACGCGCACGCAGCCGGGGGTATACGAGCCGTAGAGCACCGAGACCTGGAGGGCCCCTTCCGCCGGTGCCTTGTCACGACAGGCCACGAGCAGCAGCAGCAGCCACGGTACCCACAGTTGACGCATGGCCCAACTCTATCCCAGCGCCATGAAGCCCTGAAGGACGGGGGGCGTCGGATCTCCCTCAAGCGGGGGCGGAGCCGGGGCCGGAGAGCCCGTCCTTGGCCGCGACGGTGGAGGAGCCGAAGAAGGAGAGGACGCTTCACGTACGCCAATACCCGCCGCCTGCCCCCACACCTCCCGCGAGCGCGACCGCGCTACGGGTGAGAAGGGGTGCCCGGTGTCGTAGACTCCATCCGATGAAGACCCACCTCTCTTGCATTCTCATGCTGGCGTGGTTCAGTGGGTGCATCCCGGAACCGGAGGAGCCCCCAGAGGAAGAACCGCCATGCACCCCGGACTCGCTCGAGCAGAACGACGACTTCGTGGGGGCGGCACGGCTGGGGGATGTCGCGGATTCCACGCCCAGTGCTCCCTCGGATCCTCCGAAGTCACAGCGCACCGAGCTCACGGCCCACACGGAAGCCGACGTCGACTGGTTCAAGACGACCGTTCAGGACAGGGGCTCGGACGGTGACCCGAATGTCTACGTCATCGTCTCACACGGCTACGAAGCGACTGTGTGGGCGCGATGCCTGTTCGGTCCGATGACGGCGATGGTGTGCGGCGTGGGAACGGAAGTGACGGACCCAGAGCTTTCCGGGGAGGCCTGCCTGACGGCTCCCTCGGCGGGCGACATTCCGCCACAGCTCACCTTGAGCGCCAACTGTGACGACACGTCCACCGACAGTCTCGGGCTCTCCATCCGCGTGCGCCGGCTCTCTCCAGCCCAGGCGTGTGAGAAGTACTCGCTCACCGTCGGTGCGGACTGAAAGTGCCTCCGCACACTCTACTTCGACCGTGGGAGCACGATGGGCTCCAGCTGGTACACCCCCGTTATGGGTGGTGAAGCGGTCGCTGGCCAGTGTTCGCATGAGCCGCCTCCGATGGGATCGATCATACTGCCCCACACGGCCCAACGACTCGGGGGCTCGTGTGAAGGGGGTGGCGCCGCCGCACCCACTCGTCGCCACAGGTTGGCGTAGAACACCAGCCCCTGCTCATCCCGTCGTGGGCGGCGTATGCCGCGGGTCGATCTCGCAGATCGTCAACATCGTCGGAGGCGGCGGAGTGTTGCCGCTGCTGATCGCGGAAGTCTCAACATGTCGCCGAGGCAACCCCGCCCGCAGCGCGCCCGCTCAACGCGGAATCTGCGGAAGCAGCGCCGGCAACTCGTGCATCGCAATGATGAGCAGCGCCGCGAGACCGAAGTAGACCGAAGCCGCGATGACCCGCTGCGACTGCGTCACGCCATCATCGGAGATCGCCCGCTGCGCCGCGGTCAAGCTGTTGAGCTGCTCCAGCGCGGACAGCCGCTGCTTCGCCTGCCGGGCTTCCCACCACCGCGTTCCCACCTTCCACGCCGACACCCCCACGACACCGAGCGCGAAGGGGTTCACGTGCGCCGCGCGGACCGTGCCGACGCCGACCACCGCCAGCAGCAGCACCGTCCCGACGGTCGCGAGATTGATCGACACCGGCCCCATCATCCGGCTCCCATCGAGCTGCCAGAACGGGATGAGGTTGAACAGGTTCATCATCAACGCGAAGTATCCGACCGCGAGGAGCAGTCCACTCCAGTACTCCGTGAAGAAGAACGACGCGGCGACGCACGCGACTCCACCCAACGAGCCGAAGATGGGCCCACCAGCGCCGATGACAAAGTCCTGCCAGGTGGACTTCGGCTTCTCCTTGAGCGCGATGAAGGCACCGAAGAACGGGATGAACACCGGGGCGCCAACGTCCAGACCCACCCGCTTCGCCGCGTACCCGTGGCCAAGCTCGTGAATGAGGATCAGCAGCACCAGCCCGACCGCGAAGCCCGCGCCGTAGAACTGTGCGTAGACCACCGCCATCAGGATCATCGTGAAGCCGGTGGTCGCGAACTTGGCGAACTTCGCTAAGAACAGCAGCGACTTCAGCTTCCACACGATCAGTCCCGCAGCCACCAGGCCGCCGATGACCGGACCCCGATTCTTCGAAGGCGCCGCGGCGGCGTCCGCCGTCGCGCCCGAAGCCGTCGCGGCAGCCGCCGCCGCCTGGGCCTGCTTCTTCGCCTCGAGCTGACGCAGCCGTTCCAGCGCCGACATGGCTACTGCCCGACCTCAATCTTGGAAGGCGCCGGAATCCGCCACGCCGTCATCAGCGCGAACGCGATCCAGAGCAGATCAAACGCGCTCAGCGAGCTGTCAATGTTCTGCAGAAAGAGAATGAACAGGCTGGGACTGAAGTAGCCCAGGCCCAGCTCCTCTCCGCTCGGGGCGCTGACGACGAAGTGCGCGAGGATGAAGTACTTCGCTATGACAAGCCCGAACACCGCGATGCCCGCCGCCGCAATCTGCAGCGTCCGGCCACGACCCTTGCCCGCGCCGAGCTTCACCCCCAAGCCCGCCAGGTAGCCGACGAGCACCGCGACGTAGCCAATCTCGTAGTTGGTCGCGACCACGATGGCGGCCCAGATGACCGCGCCCACCAGCGCACCTACCGCACCGCCCGCGAGCGCAATGGGAAACCGTGCGCCTGTCTGTTGCTCCGCCGCGAGCTCCGCCTGGACCTGCTCAGCACAGCTGTCGCAGATGGAATTGCCATTGATGATCGTCCCCGCTCCGGCTGCCATCGGATTCTGGCAGAGCGAACAGGCGGCACCGGCGACGGCGGCTTCGGGCTGAGAAGGCGGGACGGCTTCGGGTTCGGACATGGCGCCAGACCATAGGGCAAGTCCCCGCGATCCCGGTAGCTCGCCTGCTCGCCTACTGGCTGCTCGCCTCCGTGAGCGGCTTGACCCAATGGGGCCGCATGTCCCCCCGGACCCTTGGGGAGCGTCGTTCGAGGGCCGGGCTGGAAGGGCGGCCGGAAGTGGCATCATCCCCTCGCCGCCAGCGCCGCCCCCGTCAAACTCCCCTTCGCCCCCTTGAGCGCCAGGGGCCGCCTCGGTGAAGAAGACCACCGCCTCGCTCACCGGCATCTCGTACACATCCGAGATCGATCTTCCGCGCAGCTGGTACCGCAGCACCTCCTCGGTGAAGCGCTTGCCCTCGCAGGTCTCGCAGGTGGTGACCATGCCCTGAGACTGCCCCAGTTACTCAATCGAGGCAGGCTCATCCTTCGGCGCGGCTGGCGCAGATGGCGCTCTGGCGCCGACCCTCCAGCAGGCAGCGGTAAAGTGGACTTCCGCTCCGTGCACATAGGGATCAAAAGCGGCGCGGACCGTTTCGATGACCTGGGTGCGAGTCCGCTCATCCGCCTCGTGAAGGATCTGGCCGAGAGGACCGAACCGCGTCAGGTAACGGACCAACTCCTTCTCGGGCAGGGTGCAGGCAACATCGATCGGCCGGATGTCGATCTCGGCCCAGCCGCTTTCCTCCAGAATGCGGTAGACTCGGCGCTGGTCCGCGAAGGCGAACTGCCCCGGCGCGTCCGGCCGGCGGGCAGGGATGTTCGGCAGGAGCGGTGCCGCGGCGCGCTCGGCCGTCGTCATGAACGGATTCTCCGAAGGACTCCGCCAGGCGATGAACCGCAATTCGGCGTCGTCCTCTGAGGCACGCCTCAGGTTCGCAAAGGCCCGGACGGAGTCGTCGAAGAACATGACGCCGAAGCGCGAAATGATCATGTCGAAGCTTTCAGGCTCGAAG
>NZ_DASPHO010000179.1:0-12491 GCF_035629615.1 Hyalangium sp.
CCACCGCGTCCACCACCGCCAGGGCCGCGATCTCCCCACCCGTGAGGATGAAGTCCCCCAGGGACAGCTCCCCGTCCAGGTGCGCCATCACCCGCTCGTCCACGCCCTCGTAGCGCCCGCAGACGAGGATCAGCCCCGGAGCGTGGCTGACCAGCTCCCGCGCCCGCGCCTGGGTGAAGGCAGGCCCCCGAGGGCTCATCATCAGCACCTTCGTGCCCGGGTTGCGGGCCCGCGCCGCCTCGATGGCCGCCACCAGCGGCTCCACCTTCATCACCATCCCCGCCCCGCCGCCGTACGGCGTGTCATCCGTGACGCGGTGCTTTCCCTCGGCGTACTCGCGGATGTCCGTGGCGGTGACAGACAGCTTCCCCCGCTCCTGGGCCTTGCCGAGGATGCTCTCCCCCACATAGCCGGACACCATGCCGGGAAAGAGCGTGAGGATCTCCACCGGGTACATCAGCGATCCTCCAGGTACTCGGGCGGGCGGATGACGATCCTCCCACCGGGCATGTCCACCGAGGTGACGAAGTCATCTGCGAAGGGGACGATCAGCTCGGGCTTCCCAGGGCCCTGGATGACCAGGTTGGGCACCTCTCCCGTGGCCCAGACCTCCACCACCTTGCCCAGCTCCTGGCCAGCCTCGTCCACGGCGGTGAGGCCCACCAGATCGCCCTGGAAGTACTCGCCCTCGGCCGGAGGCTCCAGATCCTCGCGGTAGACGAACACGGTGCCGCCGACGAGGGCCTCGGCGGCCTCCCGCGTCTCCACGCCCTCAAAGACGACGATGTTCTCCTTGGGGGTGGGCCGCAGGGACTCGATCCGCAGCTCCCGCTCCTCGCCGGCCCGGGTGCGCACACACACCCGCTCCACGACGTCGAGCGTCTCCGAGCCGGGATCGAACGCGCGGATCGCCACCTCACCCTGAAGGCCATGGGCCCGGGCCACATAGCCGAGCTCCAGGTAGCGCTGAGGCGTCACTGGGCGTCAGGGGCGGGAGGCGCCGCGGGAGCCGCCCCAGGGGCAGGCGCCGCACGCCGATCGTCGAGGATCTCGAGGCGAACCTTCTGCCCCTGCTTCTGGGCCGCGGCGCTCAGCAGCGTCCGGAGGGCGTTCACGGTCCGCCCGTCACGGCCGATCACTTTGCCGACGTCCTCAGGGGCGACCTTCAGCTCGAAGAGCCGGGCGCCTTCCACCTCGGACACACGCAGTCCCACCTGGTCCGGTTGATCGACCAGGGCCCGCGCAAGATAGGTAAGCAGTTGCTCCACGTCCGGTCAGACCGGCAGGGATCAGGCAGTGGGCGGCGTGGCCTTGGCCGCGCGCTTGATGAGGTCGGCCACCGTCTCGGAGGGCGTGGCGCCCGTCTTCAGCCAGTACTGGAGCCGCTCCTGGTTGAACTCCACCTTCGGGGGGTTGAGGTTCGGATCGTAGGCACCCACGGCCTCGATGAACTTCCCATCCCGGGGGTTCCGGGAGTCGGTGGCAACCACATGGTAATACGGCCTCTTCTTGGCGCCCGCGCGGGCAAGACGGAGAACAACGGACATTGAACTGACTCCAGTGAAAACAGCAGGTAACGAAAAATAGAGGAGGGGCGCTATTAGCGTCCCTGCCTCGGGATTGTCAAGGAAGCTCGGGAGGTTGCGTCGCCTTCCCGTCATCCTCCCCGCTCCGGTTGGCGAGCTGCCCACAGGCGCCGGCGATGTCCCGGCCCCGATTCTGGCGGATGAAGGCGGCGATGTGGCCCTCGGCGAGGATGGCACGGAAGGCCTCCGCCCGCTCCTCCATGGTGGTCTGGAACCCCAGGCCGGGGTTCTCGTTGTAGGGAATGAGGTTCACCTTGGCGGGGATGTCCTCGAGCAGCTGGACGAGCCGGTGGGCGTCCTCGTCGCTGTCGTTGAAGCCCCGGAGCAGCACGTACTCGAAGGTGATGCGGCGGCCCTGGCGCAAGGGGAACTTGCGGCACGCCTCCAGCAGCGCGGCGATGTTCCACTTGCGGTTGACGGGCATCGTCTTGCTGCGCTGCTCGTCCGTGCTGGCGTTGAGCGAGATGGCGAGCTTGACGTCCGTCTCCTGGCCGAAGCGCTCGATCATGGGCACCAGGCCCACGGTGGAGACGGTGATGTGGCGGTGGGAGAAGTTGGGCCCATCCTCGGACTGGAGGATGGAGAGCGCCGTCTTGAGGTTCTCGAAGTTGTGCAGGGGCTCGCCCATGCCCATGAAGACCAGGTTGGAGAGCGGGCGCCAGGTCTCCAGGTTCTCGAGCTTGCGCACCTCGCGGTTGACGGTGTGCACCTGGGCGACGATCTCGCCGGCCGTCAGGTTGCGCTTGAGCCCCAGGGTGCCCGTCATGCAGAACGAGCACGCCATGGCACAGCCCACCTGGGTGGAGACGCACAGCGTCTTCCGGTCCTCGGAGGGCATGTAGACGGACTCGATGTAGCGCCCATCCCGCGTCTTGAAGCGGTACTTGATGGTGCCGTCCACCGAGCGCTGCTCCAGATCCTTCACCAGCGGGACGATCTCGGCGCGCTCCTGGAGCTTCTGGCGGAAGGCCTTGGACAGGTCCGTCATCTCGGCGAACGAGGTGGCGCCGCGCTGGTGGATCCAGCGGTAGATCTGCCCGGCGCGGAACGCCCGCTCGCCCAGCTGCTCGGTGATGAAGCGAGTCAATCCCTCCAGCGTGAGGCTGGACACGTCGACGAGCTTCGCGGGCACGGGGGCCGGCAGCGGCGTGGTGTCAGGAGAGGTGACGGGAGACTCGGACGTCATCATCTGTCTTCTAACGAGAGGTGTAGGGAGAAGGCTTCCCACATCTGGGGCCGGCAAGTCAAAGGAGGGCTCGCCAGGCCGCCAGCGTTACAGGGATGAAAGAACACGGCCCGGGCTCGCGCCTGAGCGCGGGCACCGGGCCGGAGCCAGCGGGGGGCAACGGACTACTTCTTGCCCTGCCAGTCGTACGAGCTGATCTCGGTCTCGCGGAAGAAGTAGGCGATCTCGATCTTCGCGTTCTCGAGGCTGTCCGAGCCGTGCACCGTGTTCTTGTCGATGCTGGTGGCGAACTCCTTGCGGATGGTGCCCGGCGCGGCGTTGGCCGGGTTGGTGGCGCCCATGATCTCGCGGTTGGCGGCCACGGCGTTCTCACCCTCGAGCACCATGAGCACCACGGGGCCGGAGATCATGAAGCCGACCAGATCCTTGAAGAAGGGGCGCGCCTTGTGGACGGCGTAGAAGCCCTCGGCCTGGGCCTGGGACAGGTGCTGCAGGCGGATGGCAACGGGCTTGAGGTTCTTCTCCTCGAACTTGGAGATGACCTTCCCGATGATGCCCTTCTCCAGCCCGTCCGGCTTGATGATGGACAGCGTACGCTCGATGGCCATGTGTCGTGGTCCTCGCAGTGACTCGTGTGAAAGGGGAAACGGCTAACGGTTCTTCTTGGGGGCGCCGCGCTTCAGCGCCTCCTGGAGCGTGGTGCCGAGCTCCGTGGGGCTAGGGGCCATGAGGAAGCCCGCGGCCTCCATGGCCTTGATCTTCTCCGAGGCGGTGCCCTTGCCGCCGGAGATGATGGCGCCGGCGTGGCCCATGCGCTTGCCCGCGGGCGCGGACTGGCCCGCGATGAAGCCGGCGATGGGCTTGGTGAACTCGCGCGCCACGTACTCGGCGGCGGCCTCCTCCGCGCTGCCGCCGATCTCGCCGATCATGATGACCGCGTCGGTCTCCGGATCCGCGTTGAACAGCTTGAGCACGTCGATGAAGTCCGTGCCGTTGACGGGATCGCCACCGATGCCCACCGCGGTGCTCTGCCCCAGGCCCAGCTGGGTGAGCTGGTGCACCGCCTCGTAGGTGAGCGTGCCGGAGCGGGACACCACACCGATGCGGCCCGGCTTGTGGATGTGGCCCGGCATGATGCCGATCTTGCACTTGGCCGCCGGGGTGATGACGCCGGGGCAGTTGGGGCCGATGAGCCGCACGCCAGGCTTGCCCTGCAGGTAGCGCTTGGCGCGCACCATGTCGTTGACGGGGATGCCCTCGGTGATGGTGATGATGAGGGAGATGCCTGAGTCAGCGGCCTCCATGATGGAGTCCGCGGCGAAGGGCGGCGGCACGAAGATGACGGAGGTGTTGGCGCCCGTCTGCTTCACGGCCTCTGTCACCGTGTTGAAGACAGGGACCTTGCCCTCGAAGTCAGTGCCGCCCTTGCCCGGGGTGACGCCGGCCACGAGCTTCGTGCCGTACTCCAGCATCTGCTTGGAGTGGAACGAGCCCGCCGAGCCTGTGATGCCCTGGCAGAGGACCTTCGTGTTTTCGTTGACGAGGATGCTCATGAGGTGACTCTCGTAAAGAAGGGGTGACGGAGGGGCCTACTTCGCCGCGGCGACGGCCTTCTCGGCCGCCTGACGCAGGTTGTCGGCGGGGGTGATGGCGAGCCCGGAGGTGCGCAGCAGCTCCTTGCCCTTCTCCACGTTGGTGCCCTCGAGCCGCACCACCAGCGGCACCTTGAGCTGAACGTCCTTGGCGGCGGCGATGATGCCCTCGGCGACGACGTCACACTTCATGATGCCGCCGAAGATGTTGACCAGCACCGCCTTCACGTTCGGGTCGGCGAGGATGAGCTTGAAGGCCGCTGTCACCTTCTCCTTGCTCGCGCCGCCGCCCACGTCCAGGAAGTTGGCCGGGTTGCCGCCCACCAACTTGATGGTGTCCATGGAGGCCATGGCCAAACCCGCGCCGTTCACCATGCAGCCGATGTTGCCGTCCAGCGCGATGTAGGCCAGGTCGTACTCCTTGGCCTGCGTCTCACGCGGCTCCTCTTCGGCCAGGTCCCGGTACTCCAGCAGATCCTTGTGCCGGTAGAGCGCGTTCTCGTCGAAGTTCACCTTCGCATCGAGCGCCACCACTCCGCCGTCCTTGAGAATGACCAGCGGGTTGACCTCCACCAGGGAGGAATCCGTCTCCACATACATCTTGTAGAGCGCGGAGCAGAACTGGACGAACTTGTTCACCGTGGGGCCGGAGAGGCCCAGGCCAAAGGCCAGCCGGCGGCCCTGGAAATCCTGGAAGCCCACCGAGGGGTCCACCGCCTCGCGGAGGATCTTCTCCGGGTGCTTGGCCGCCACTTCCTCGATCTCCACGCCGCCTTCCTTGGAGGCCATGAAGGTGATGCGCGAGGTGGCGCGGTCCAGCGTCACGCCGAGGTACAGCTCCTGGGCGATCCCGAGCCCCTCCTCGATGTAGACCTTGTGGACCGTCTGGCCCTCGGGGCCGGTCTGGATCGTCTTCAGCTTCATGCCGAGCATGGCCTTGGCGAGGTCCTTCGCCTCGGCGGGGCTCTTGGCGAGCTTCACGCCACCGCCCTTGCCGCGGCCGCCGGCGTGGATCTGGGCCTTCACCACCACCACGGAGGTGCCCAGCTGCTTGGCAGCAGCCTCGGCCTCGTTCGGCGAGAGCGCGAGGATGCCCCGAGGAGTGGGGACGCCATACTTCCTGAAGAGTTCCTTGCCCTGGTACTCGTGGATCTTCATCGAGGCTCCGGCTGAACGGCGATGGCTTGAAGTGTCAAGCGCGGGCTGCCTATTCGCGCAATACGGCCCTAAGTGCAAGGACGTTGACGTGCCTGGGTAGGCGGCGACCCGTGACGGAATGGCTGAACCGAGAGCGCCCCTCTGCTGGCTGCAGGCCGATCCAACCTGTCATACAAGCAGACAGGTTCGGCCAGAGCGCGCCACCAGGGGCCCCTCGAATCGGTTCAGCGCGTTGAGCTGTACCACCCGCTCCCACGCCCCTCGGGCTGCCCGGCTACCCCGGGCCCGCGGTGTGCTTGCTCTCCTCTTCCTGGAAGAAGATGTCCTTGATCACCAGCTTGCTCACCTCGCGGTTCATCACCGCGATGGAGGTGACGAGCGGGATCTCCTTCGGGCACACCTTCACGCAGTTCTGCGCCTTGCCGCAGTCCTGGATGCCGCCTGGCCCCATGAGCGAGCGCGTGCGCTCCTCGGCGTTCAGCTTGCCGGTGGGGTGCATGTTGAAGAGCCGCGCCTGGCTGATCGGCGCCGCACCCACGAAGGTGTTGTCGAGCGTCACCTGCGGGCAGGCCTCCAGGCAGCTGCCGCAGCTGATGCACGTGGACAGCACGTACATGGTTGCCTGGTCCTTCGGCGACTGCCGTGGGCCCGGACCCAGGTTGTGCGTCCCGTCCACCGGGATCCAGCCCTTCACCCGCTTGAGCGACTCGAACATCCGCTGACGATCCACCGTCAGATCGCGCACCACCGGGAACTTCTTCATTGGCTCCAGGGTGATGGGCTGCTCCAGCTTGTCGATCAGCGCCGAGCAGGCCATCCGCACCCGCCCGTTGATGTTGATCGCGCAGCTGCCGCACACCTCCTCGAGGCACGCCGCGTCCCACACCACCGGGGCCACCTTCTGACCCTGCACGGTGACGGGGTTGCGCTGGATCTCCATCAGGCACGAGACGACGTTGGAGCCCTTGCCGTACGGGACACGGAACTCGTCATAGTGCCCCTCCCCTCCTGGTCCATCCTGGCGCCAGATGCGGAAGGTCACTGTCTTGCTGGTGGCGCCTGCCTGTGCGGTGTCCATGGTGAGTTCCCCTGACTAAGCGTACCAGCGCGGCTCCGGCTCCAGGACCGGTGTGGAGATGTCCTCGTAGGAGATCTTCGGCCCCTCCTCCGAGTGCTTGGCGATCGTCGTCTTCGCCCACTTCTCGTGGCGCTTCTTCCAGAGCTCCATCCACTGCGGATCCTCGCGCGGATCCTTCGACTTCGGCTCCGGCAGCGAGAACTCCGGCTTGTAGTGCGCGCCCCGGCTCTCGTCTCGCATCAGCGCGCTGGTGGCGATCACCTCGCCCAGCTCCAGCATGTTCCACAGCTGGTTGGTGAAGGACAGCGAGCGGTTGGCCAGGTTGCCAGTGTCGAGCACGTTGCAGCTCTTCCAGCGCACCTTCATCTCGCGGATCTTCTCGACCGTCTTCTTCAGGCGATCATTGTAGCGGACGACAGTGCAGTTCTCCGTCATCAGCTCGCCCAGCTCCTTGGAGATCTGGTACGGATTCTCCGAGCCCGCCATCTTCTTGAGGGTGGCGAAGCGATCGTCCCAGTACTTCTTCGCGTCGTTGAAGTACCGGTCGCTCTTGGCCTCGGCGCTGGTGGCGTTGTTCTTCGCGTAGGCCGCCATGGCCGGCCCGCCGATCATCCCCGAGTAGATGCAGGACAGCAGCGAGTTGGCCCCCAGCCGGTTGCCGCCGTGGAAGGCGTAGTCCGCCTCGCCCGCCGCGTACAGCCCCGGGATGTTGGTGGACTGGTTCTTCGGACTGCCGTCCACGGGCGTGAGCGTGCGCGGGTCCGCCTCGAAGTTCACGTACAGGCCGCCCATCGAGTAGTGCATGCCCGGGAAGATGATCATCGGCGTGTGGCGCGGATCGTCGCCGACGAACTTCTCGTAGATCTCCATCACGCCCTTGATCTTCGCATCGAGCGTGGCGGCGGGGATGTGCGTCACGTCCAGGTACACCCCGTCCTTGCCGCCGATGCCCAGGCCCATCTCCCGGCAGACCGTGAAGATCTCGCGGGTGGCCACGTCGCGCGGCACCAGGTTCTTGTACTTGGGGTACTTCTCCTCCAGGAAGTAGAAGCGCTCGCTCTCGGGGATGTCCCGCGGGCTGCGCGTGTCGCCCTTCTTGCGCGGCACCCAGACGCGGCCACCCTCGCCGCGCACGGACTCGCTCATCAGGCGCAGCTTGTCCTCTCCCGGGATGGAGGTGGGGTGCACCTGGATGAACTCGCCGTTGGCGTAGATGGCGCCTTCCAGGTAGGCCCGGCCCGCCGCCGTGCCCGTGTTGATGATGGAGTTGGTGGAGCGCCCGAAGACGATGCCCGGGCCTCCCGTGGCCAGGCACACCGCCTCCGCGGGGAAGGTGCGGATCTCCATGGTGCGCAGATCCACCGCCACGCTGCCGATGCAGCGGCCGGACTCGTCCTTCACCGTGCCCAGCCACTCCCAGAACTCGTACTTGGTGACCTTGCCCTCGGACTCGTAGCGGCGCACCTGCTCGTCCAGCGCGTAGAGCAGCTGCTGGCCGGTGGTGGCGCCCGCGAAGGCCGTGCGGTGGTGGAGCGTGCCGCCGAAGCGCCGGAAGTCCAGCAGGCCCTCGGACGTCCGGTTGAACGTCACCCCCATGCGGTCCAGCATGTAGATGATGCCCGGGGCCGCGTAGCACATGCCCTTCACGGACGTCTGCTCCGCGAGGAAGTCGCCGCCGCGCAGCGTGTCCTTCACGTGGATGTCCGGGTGGTCACCCTCGCCCTTGGTGTTCACCGCGCCGTTGATGCCGCCTTGAGCGCAGACCGAGTGCGAGCGCTTCACCGGCACGATGGAGAGGACGTCGACATGGTGCCCCGCCTCGGCCAGCTTGATCGTCGTCATCAACCCCGCGAGGCCGCCACCCACCACCGTGAACCGCGCTGCTGCTGCCATGAGTCGTCTCCTTCACTGCCAGGAGCCAGGGGGACGCAGGCTCGCCAGGATGAGCGAGCGCGCCTCCCAGGAGCACCCGGTGCGGGTCCTACAGGCTAGTTAACTTGGCGAAACTCCGCCGCAATTCGGGCGGCGCGCGCGATAAGCCCGCGCCATCCACGGCATAAGGCCCGCCCTACCCAGGGAGTTCCCAGGTGGGACGGGCCCGCGCTGCCGGACTACAGCTTGACGCTGTCGACCGTCTTCTTCACGGACTGGAAGGACTTCTCCAGGCTCGCCTTCTCCGAGTCATCCAGCTGCACGGCGATGACCTTCTCGATGCCGCCGGCGCCGATCTGCACGGGGGCGCCGAAGAAGTAGCCGTTGATGCCGTACTGGCCCTCGAGCAGGGCCGCGCCCGGGAGGATGCGCTTGCGATCCAGCAGGAAGCTCTCCGCCATGGCGATGGAGCTGGCCGCCGGGGCGAAGTAGGCGCTGCCCGTCTTGTAGAGGGCCACCAGCTCGGCGCCGCCCTCGCGGGTGCGCTTGACGATGGCCTCCAGCTTGTCCTTGGGCAGCAGCTCGGTGAGGGGTACGCCGCCCACGGTGGTGTGGCGCACCAGGGGCACCATGTCGTCACCGTGGCCGCCGAGCACCAGCGCCTCCACGTCCCGGACGGAGCAGTTGAGCGCCTCGGCGATGAAGCACTTGAAGCGGCTGGTGTCCAGCACGCCCGCCATGCCCACCACCATGTTCTTGGGCAGCTCCGCGATCTTGTAGAGCGCGAACACCATCGCGTCCAGCGGGTTGGCCACGTTGATCACGAAGGCGTTGGGGGCGTGCTGTTTGATGTTCGCCGCCACGTCCTTCATGATCTTCAGGTTGATGTCGAGCAGGTCCTCGCGGCTCATGCCCGGCTTGCGAGGCACGCCGGCGGTGATGATGACGACGTCCGAGCCGGCCACGTCCTTCCAGTCGGTGGAGCCGGTGACGCGGCAGTCATAGCCGTCCACCGCGGACAGCTGGTTGATGTCCAGCGCCTTGCCCTTGACGGTGCCCTCGGCTGCGGGGATGTCGAAGAGCACCACGTCGCCAAGGTTCTTCTGCACGGCGAGCAGCGCCAGGTTGCCGCCGATCTGGCCGCCGCCGATGAGGCCGATCTTCTTCTTGCGAGTCTGAGCCATGTGGGTTGTCTCCGTGAGGCACTACATGTTCTTGATGATGGCCTGCCCGAACTCCGAGCACTTGACCTCAGTCACAGCGCCCTGGCTCTCCATCTTCATCAGGCGGGCGAAGTCGTAGGTCACCGTCCGCTGCCCGATGGCCTTGTCCATGCCCTGGATGATGAGGTCCGCGGCCTCGTGCCAGCCCAGGTGGCGGAACATCATCTCGCCCGAGAGGATCACCGAGCCGGGGTTCACCTTGTCCTGGTCCGCGTACTTGGGCGCGGTGCCATGGGTGGCCTCGAAGACGGCGTGGCCGGAGACGTAGTTGATGTTGCCGCCCGGCGCGATGCCGATGCCGCCCACCTGCGCGGCCAGCGCGTCCGAGAGGTAGTCACCGTTGAGGTTCAGCGTGGCGATCACGTCGAACTCGTCCGGACGCGTGAGCACCTGCTGCAGGGTGATGTCCGCGATGGAGTCCTTGATGATGACCTTCTTGGCGGCGACGGCGGCCTTCTGCTCGGCGTTGGCGGCCTCCTCGCCCTTGGCGGCCTTGGTGGCCTCCCACTGATCCCAGGTGTAGACCTTCTCACCGAACTCGCGGGCGGCCAGGTCGTAGCCCCACTTGCGGAAGGCGCCCTCGGTGAACTTCATGATGTTGCCCTTGTGCACAATCGTGACGCTCTTGCGCTTGTGCTCCACGGCGTACTGGATGGCCGCGCGGACGAGCCGCTCAGTGCCCTCCTTCGACACGGGCTTGATGCCGATGCCCACGTCCTTGGGGAAGCGGATCTTCTTGAACTCCTTCTCGAACTCCTTCTGGAGCAGGCCGAGGAACTTCTCCGCCGCGGCGGTGCCCGCCTCGAACTCGATGCCGGTGTAGATGTCCTCCGTGTTCTCACGGAAGATCACCATGTCCACCTTCTCGGGGGCCTTCACCGGGCTGGGCACGCCCTTGAAGTAGCGGACGGGCCGCAGGCAGACGTACAGATCCAGCATCTGGCGCAGCGCCACGTTGAGCGAGCGGATGCCACCGCCCACGGGCGTGGTCAGCGGGCCCTTGATGCCGACCAGGTAGGTGCGGAAGGCCTCGACGGTCTCGTCCGGCAGCCAGTTGTTGACCTGCTTGAAGGACTTCTCGCCGGCCAGCACCTCGTACCAGGCGATCTTCTTCTTGCCCTTGTAGGCCTTCTCCACCGCCGCGTCGAACACCGCCTGTGAGGCGCGCCAGATGTCGCGCCCAGTGCCGTCGCCCTCGATGTAGGGGAGGATCGGGTTGTCCGGCACGTGCAGCTTGCCGTTCTCAAGGGTGATCTTCTGGCCAGACGGAGGCGCCATGTGAAAGAGCTCCTGGTGGGTGAGACCGTGTAAGCAGGGGGGCGGATAGTCCGGAACCCGCCCCCTTCAGTCAAGCGGTTTGCCACCCCCCCGGAGTGCCGGACTTATCGAAGCCAGAGCCACGACGCAGGTTGGGCGGCTCCCTCGAGGGCTTCCGTGGTTTCATGGCACCGGGAGGGTTGTGTGAACCCAACGTCTTCGAGTGCGCCGTTCCTGGCCGTGGTGCTGTCCTTCATGCTGGCCCCCGCCGTGGCCCGCGCTGACCAGCCTCGCGGCGAGGATGAGGCCGCGCTCCGCCAGCTGGTGGCCGCTCAGGCCGAGGCCTGGAATCGCCACGACGCCATGGCCTGGAGCAAGGACTTCGCCCCGGATGCGGACTTCGTGAACATCGTCGGCAGCGTCTTCCAGGGACGCGCCGAGATCGAGAAGCGTCACGCCGGCATCTTCGCCAGCATCTTCAAGGACAGCCGGACGAAGGTGACGGTGCGCCGGCTCGCGTTCCTGGGGCCTGACGTGGCCATCGTCGACACGGACCACGAGGTGACCGGGCATGCCGGGCTGCCTCCCGGTATCCAGAGCTCGGACGAGTCCGGAGTGCTCCGGACCCGGATGCGGTACGTGCTGCGGAAGAGCGGTGAGAAGTGGCAGATCGTCGCCGCGCAGAACACGGACGTGAAGCCCGCTCCCAAGAGCCCCAAGAAGTAGCCGCGCCTCCGCAGGACTGTCGCGGCGCGTCATGAGGCGGCATCGCGGATACGTTCAGTCGTCCGCCAAGGGAACGTCGAGAAGATGTCACCCCCCTCGTGTACCAACGCGGGGCGTCGTGATTTCCGGCATGCCTGCCTTCATCATCGCCGGCTCTTGAAAGTCTCAAGCGGGGGGTCGTCTCATGGAATGGCTCGAGTTCAACCGGTGGTCCCAGGACGTGCAGAAGAGCATCGCGCTCCAGGTGGCTCGCCTGAGTGAGGTCTCCCAGCACCTGCCCAAGACGCAGGTGACGGCCACGCAGGCCTACCACCTGCAGTCAATGCTCCGCCGGCACCCACCCACCAACCCCTGGGGCCACCCTTCCGCCGAGTCCTGAAGCTGTATGGATGGAATGCCAGGAGCCATGGGCCGTTAGGATGCAGGGCGGTGCACCTTCCCCCTGCCCGTCAGCACGCTGTCCGCTCGGCAGGCCATGGCCTCGCTCTCTCCTCGTCCCATCTCTCCCGGGGAGTGCTCACCGTTGGACGCATCGGAGGGAGTTCCATGCAGAGAACGGAGTCGCTTGAGGAGATGCTCGAGAGAGGCCAGGAGCTGTCGAGCCACGATGAGCCGCTGGCCGCTTGGAACGCGCAACAGAGCACGCATGCTGAGAGGTTTCACGTCATCTTCAATGGGAAGGTTTATTTCAACACCGAGTGGGTGGACGCGGTGCAATGCCCCGGGGACATCAACCTCGAGCTCAACCCGTGGAAGTACGAGCGCGATGCCACCAAGAAAGAGATGGCCAGGCTGGGCAACCCCACGAGCACC
>NZ_DASPHO010000180.1:0-3092 GCF_035629615.1 Hyalangium sp.
TCGATCTCGGCAAGGAGATCCTCAAGGGCCTGAAGGCGCCGGTGAAGATGATGGTCGGGGAGCACGACTGGTTCCTCGACATGGGCGAGCACTGGCGCGGCCTGTTCGGCGAGCCGCAATACTCGTTCGATCACAAGGGAGTCCACTTCGTCACGCTGATGAGCGTGAACGAGAAGGACTTCTGGACCGAGCGCAAGATGACGCCCATGGAGCGCATGCAGACCGTGGCCGGCCTGGACAATGGCATCCAGTCCCGCTTCGAGGTCGGCCCCGCCGGCCGCGAGTGGCTCAAGCGCGATCTGGAGAAGCTGAACAAGAACACGCCCCTCGTCGTGTTCAGCCACTCGCCGCTCTACAAGTACTACAAGCCCTGGAACTTCTGGACGGACGACGCGGACGAGGTGCAGGCCCTGCTCAGGCCCTTCAAGGCCGTCACGGTCATCCACGGCCACACGCACCAGGTGCTCTCGAACCAGATCGGCAACATCCAGTTCCACGGGCTGCTCTCGACGGCCTGGCCGTGGCCCTATGCCCCCGAGGGCCTGCCCTCCCTCACCGTGCCGATGAATCGCCCGGATCCCTTCAGCAACTTCGACGGCTGCGGCGACGGCCGCATAGACGTCCTCGAGAGCGGCCTCGTCGACAAGCTCTACAACCTGTGGGACCGCAACCCGGTCACCGTGAAGTCCTCCTATCTGGCAACCGGCGGCAAGCAGGACCGGCCTCCCACTGCCAAGCTCCCCCCCTACTAGGACCCAGCGACCATGCACGTGCGAAACAAACTCGGCATCGCCGCGCTCGGACTCGGGCTCGGACTCGGCAGCCTCGCCACCTGGCAGACGGCCTTTGCGGAGACTCCCAGTCCGCTGCCCCAGCATCGCGTCCCCAAGTCGAGCGACGGAGACGTCGTCGTCGCGATGTGCGACGGGGAGACCACGCTGGAAGTGGAAGGCGTCAAGGACCCGTCCACCATCACCCGCGACAAGGCCCAGGCCATCTCGGATGAGCTCCTGCTGGCCTGGAGGAAGAAGAACCCGGACGCACGCTGGGACGCGCCGCCCCCCAAGCAGCAGCTCGTGGCCCAGGCGAACCCACCCCAGCCGCCCGCCCCTGCCAGTGCTCCGGTGAAGAAGGCCGGTGAGACCGCCTCCTCCGGTGCGGACGAGGCCGCACGCCGCGCCAGTGCGAACATCCAGGCCGGCCACACCTACGGCGCCTTCAGCGAGCGCGACGAGGCGATCTGGAAGGAGTCCACCGAGCAGGCCGTGCGCGAGGGCCACCGCGTGTTCCACGACGCGAAGGCGGTGGGCGGCACCGTCGCCATCTCTTGCGACATGTGCCACCCGGATGCCTCCAACACCCATCCGGAGACCTATCCCAAGTACCAGGTCCAGCTCGGCCGCGTCGCGCTGCTCCGGGATATGATCAACTGGTGCATCGAGAACCCGACCCGCGGCAAGCCGCTGGCCGATGATGACCCACGGATGAAGGCAATGGAGGCCTACATCTACGCGCAGCGCAAGGGCGTGAAGCTGGAGTACGGCAAGCACTGAGGAGGCAGCGCAGACCTCGAGCATGTGGAGACGACGGCCACAGCCCCCCAGGGATCCCGCGTTCGACGGCGAGGCGCTCGGCCACCTCGCGGCGATCCATGACACGGCCTTGCGTCTCTGCGGAGACCCGGCCGAGGCGCAGGATCTCACCCACGACACCTACGTCCGGGCGCTGAATGCCGCCGAGCGCTTCGAGCCAGGCACCTCGCTCAAGACGTGGCTGCTGACGATCCTGCATAACCTCTTCCGCACGCGCCTCCGGGATCGGGGGCGCCATCCGGAGGCCGTGCTGGATGAAGAGTCCGTGGATGTACCCGCTCCGCCTGCCGACGAGGAGTCCTGGCATGCCGTCACGAGCGCCCAGCTGAGCTCGGCGATAGAATTGCTCCCTCAGAAGCTCCGGGAGGCGGTGGTCCTTCGCGATCTCCAGGGGTTGTCGTACAAGGAGATCGCTCAAGTGCTCAATCTCCCAGTGGGAACGGTCATGTCCCGCCTCTACCGGGGGCGGGAGGCGCTGAAGGCGCTCCTGGTGCCCCTGCTGCACGGAGAGGACGCCCCAGCAGAGAAGCGAGAAGTGAAATGACGGTGTCCTGTGACAGCGTGCGGACCTGGCTCTCGGCCTGGATCGACGGCGAGCGCACCCCGCTCTCGTCTGAGGACTTCGAGCGCCACCTCGCCGAGTGCTCGGACTGCGCGAAGTCGGCGCGCGAGCTGCGCGGCTTCCTGCGGACGGTGTCCTCCGCCTACGTCCCGGCACCAGTTCCAGGCGCCCTCGAGGCGTCGATCCGGAAGCTGGCCTGGCGGCGCTCGTTCTCTCAGCGGGCCGCCCCGCTGATCGCCGCGGGGGCTGTCGCCGCGGCCATCGCGCTCGTCGTCTTCACCGCGCTGCGCCCTGCCCCGGTGCAGGCGGCCTCGCTGGCGGATGCCTCGGCGTGGGCGCACGAGGGGCTGGCCGGTGGCGTCCTCCCGCTGGATGTGGAGGCCGGCAACGCAGACGAGCTCTCCCGGTGGCTCACGGAGCGGGTGGGCTTCCGCGTCGTGCTCCCGAAGCTGGAGGACTCGACGCTCGTCTTCAACGGCGGCCGGCTGGTTCAGCTGGAGGGAGGCTCTGCCGCCGTTGTGAGCTTCCAGCGCAACGGCGAGCAAGTCAGCCTGGGGATTGCCCCCCGGCACGTCGCGGGCGGCCCGGCGAATGCGCCTCAGACAGAGCTGTTCCGGAACATGAAGTTCACCACCAGCACCTTGCGGGGCCTGCACGTCATCAGCTGGAGCGAAGGCGAGCTGAGCTACGCGCTGGTGTCCCGTGTGCCGGCGACGGGCCGCGCCTCCTGTGCCGTCTGCCACGGGGTGAACTCGGGCCTCAAGAGCGTCGAGGACTTCCACGGGATGCGGTAAGTCCCAGGGGCCCCTTCCATTTGCAGCCCCACCCCTGCTGACAAGAGGATCTCCATGACTCGCCCTGTGCCCATGCTCGTGGGATGGCTCGCCGCACTCACCTTGACGGCGTGTGCCTCGACGGCACCGTCTACACAGGGAGGG
>NZ_DASPHO010000181.1:0-5420 GCF_035629615.1 Hyalangium sp.
AGCGGCAACTGGAGCTTCACGCAGCCTGGGGCGCTGACCGACGGCTCGCACACGGTGAGCGCCACGGCCACGGATGCGGCGGGCAACACCAGCCCCAACTCCAACACCAACACCTTCACGGTGGACCTGACGGCTCCGGCCGCCCCGGTGGTGAGCACGCCTGCTGATGGCTCGACCATCTCCGACAACACGCCCACCTATACGGGCACGGCGGAGGCGGGCAGCACCGTCACGGTGATCGTGGACGGCGCGCCGGTGGGCACCACCACGGCGGACGCCAGTGGCAACTGGACCTTCACGCCCGTCACGGGCCTGACGAACGGCTCGCACACGGTGAGCGCCACGGCGACGGACGCGGCGGGCAACCTCAGCCCCGAGTCCAACACCAACACCTTCACCGTGGACGCCACCATTCCTGCGGCGCCCGTGGTGACGGGTCCGCCCAACAACACGGTGACGAACGACACCACGCCCCCCATCTCCGGCACCGCGCCGCCGAACAGCACGGTGACGGTGTTCATTGACGGAACGGCGGTGGGCACCACCACCGCGGACGCGGCGGGCAACTGGACGTTCACCCCCACCACCCCGCTGGCGGATGGCCCGCACGACATCACCGCCACCGCCTCGAACCCCGCGGGCAACACCAGCCCGCCCTCCAACACCGTCCGCATCATCGTCGACACCGGGGTGCCGGACACCACCATCGTCTCCGGGCCCTCGGGCGACTCCGAGAGCCCCAACGCCGCGTTCAACTTCAGCTCCACCGAGTCCGATGTGACTTACGAGTGCAGCCTCGACGGGGCTGCCTTCGTGCCATGCTCGGATCCCGCCATCTTCGGGGACCTCGCCGAGGGCGCGCACACCCTCCAGGTTCGCGCTCGCGACGGCGCCGGCAACGTGGACCCGACTCCCGCGACCGCCAGCTGGAACGTCGTTCCTCCCACGGGCGGGGATCGCGACTTCCTCGGCGACGGCATCGGCTGCGCCACCTCGGGCGGTGATCCTTCGTCGCTGGCGATGATGGGGCTGGGGCTGCTCGCGGTGCTGATGGTCCGCAGGCGCCGCCAGTAGTTCCTCGCGGTCTTGAGGAGGCCAGTGGCCCGGGGGGCATGAGCACCGGGCCACTTCGTGGCGCTATGCGCTCGAGCGCGCCGCCGGTCCGCTTCGTCCGTACTTTCGAGGGGGATTCAGAAGGCGCGCCAGGGGGGACTGAGGGCTCTCACCCAGGCGTACCCGGCGCCGGTGAGGCGGGGGGTGGTGGTGATGCTGGGGGAGGGGCAGCCGGAGGCGAAGCGGCGGGCGTTTGCGGAGGCGGAGGGGTTGGTGGTTGTGGCGGAATGACAGGTGGCGCTGTTTGCTCGGGCGGACGAGGACTCGGGACGGGAGGGGAGGCCGCAGGAGGTTCCCCCCTCGGTGGCGGGGCCTCGGCCACCACCTCGCCTTGGGGAGTAACTGCGTACACATAGTCCCAGTCGAGAACGCGCCCGCTCGGGCCGCCGCACCGATGAAAGCGCTGCTCCAGCACCACGTAATACAGGCCCGGCGTCGGACCCGTGAAGACGGCGACATCCATTCCCTGCTCGGGACTGGAGCATCCCCTGAACAGTCGTGGAAACGGGTTGGTTCGTATCATCTCGCGGATGGCGGCCGCCGCGGCGAGCGCGGCCCCTGCTTCGATGGGGGGGACGATGGTCTTGACCGATTGCTCGTCTCGCTCGGTCTCGGGCCACACCACCGTTCCTTTCCACGAGGCAGCGGGCACGGCACATCCAGACAGCATCGCTGCGAGCCCTGTAAGCGCGCACACCTTGATCATCTCGCTCCTCCATCGCACCCGGCAACAGTGCTCTGGGCACTGCATCTCGTCCCCAGGGTGCCCTCAAGCCTTGAGTTCTTCTGTCCGGCCGTCGTCACGTGCCAAGCGTCTACTCGCGCAACAGTTGCAGAGATCCATCACGACATGAGGGCAGGGTATTACGAAAGGGGGTGGCTCCGAGTGGGGCGCAGGTACCGAGAGTGACCCAGTGGGCCTTGGCTTCACTCCACTGTTGGACCTCGCCCGTGGGAAAGTAGCGCAGGAAGACGCGCGTGCCGTCCTGGCGCTCCGCTACCACCGGACTTCCGCCATGGCCACATAGGGTTTGAACGCATCCGTAGGCCATGTGCTGAGATCACGCGAGGAGAGAGTCCCAGCGCACGGATGGTTATGGACGTACCCCACGACCCATACTTGGGAGGAGGGGTAATCGTCATCCTTCACTGCGAAGAACGGTTCGCACGACTTGTGGCTTCCTCCAACAGGCTCGGACACCCGCCAGGACAGCGAGTCGCGGTCTCCGGCGACATAGACCGTCGAGCAGTACTCCGTGGACAGGCCCATGATGGGCCGCTGCGTGGCTGGGTCACACACCTTGGCGCCGGGGCGCTTGAGAAGCGCATCCGCCACGTCCCGCAGCAAGGAGATGGGGATGGAGGTGTCCCCTGTGGGCATTTCGACAGCGGGCACTTCCGACCACGGTCCCCTGGCCATGGTCGCGTCTTGCGCGGTGGTGTTAGGCGGGGTCGGCGTAGCGCATGCTGCTCCGAACAGAAGAAGCGGAAGCACGGATCTCATGAAGGCGTTCTCGCGAGGGAGCTGGCCCAAGACGGTGCGGCAACCGCCGTCTTCGTGAGCCTAGCCGTGAGCCAGTCCCTCCGTGTTGGCCTCCCCCTCCTCACCAGGGGCCCAGCGACTCGGAGCTCCCAGCTCCGGGTCGTCTCATGCAGGACACTCCTACCCACCGAGGCATGCCTCTCCCAGCCCCGGGAGGACGCTCGGCACGCCCGTCCTCCGAGGGCCCGGCGGCTCGGAACCCACCCCAGGAGTCAGCTCTCGGCCCCAGGCACTCAGGCCCTCGCCGCAAGGCAGGAGCCTGGGCAGGGGTCTTGGGTGACCTCATTCCTTGTTTCTCTTCCTCCCCGTGTGGGACCCGGTGGGGTAGTCTCGGAACCCTAGGAAAGGAATGCCCCGAGGCCACCCGCCGGGTGGCAGAGCCCCCGCATCCGCATGAGCGCCTCCAGTCCCCTCTTCGGTGACCTCCTGCTCAAGCTGGGCATCGTCACGCCCACCCAGGTGCAGGAAGCGCTCGCGCTGCAGGCCCTCACCGGCCAGCGCGTGGGCGAGGCCCTCATTTCCCTGGGCTACGTCACCCGCGAGCAGATCCAAGACGCGCTCGGCGAGGCGCTTGGGCTCACCAGCGAGAAGTCGGCCGCCCACCCGCCGCTGGGCGAGCTCCTGGTGGGGATGAAGTACATCTCCCTCAACCAGCTCGAGGAGGCGCTCGTCTTCCAGCGGAAGGACGGCCGCAAGCTCGGCGAGATCCTCGTCGAGATGGGCTACTGCACCTACAAGCAGATCTACGAGGCCCTCAGCCTGCAAGGCCGCATCTCCGGACGCCAGGAGCCGCCGCGGCCCGCCACCGAGGGCAAGCACCGCGTCATGGTGGTGGATGACAGCCCGCTGGCCTGCGCCTTCGTGCAGGAGGGGCTCGAGACGCTGGGCTACGAGGTGGTCATCTTCGATGATCCGTACAAGGCCCTGGAGCAGGTGGGGCGGGTCCAGCCGGCCATTGTCCTGACGGACCTGGACATGCCGGGGCTGGACGGGGTGGAGCTGTGCCGGCGGCTGAAGGACGGCCCGGCGCGGCAGGTGCCCGTCATCATCCTCACCGCCAATGATGGAGAGACGGAGCGCGTGCAGGGCCTGCGCGCCGGCGCGGACGACTACGTCAACAAGTCCGCCTCCATGAACGAGCTGTCCGCGCGCATCGAGAGCGTGATGCGCCGCACCGGCGAGACGGAGCGCATGCGCAAGCTGTTCGCGCGCTACACCTCCGACGCCGTGGTGGAGGAGATCCTCAAGAGCCCGGACACGGTGGTGCTCACGGGCGAGAAGCGCGTGGTGACGGTGCTCTTCGCCGACATCCGCAACTTCACCGGGCTGGCGGAGAGCCTGCCCCCCGAGCAGGTCGTCGGTATCCTCAACCAGGTGCTCGGGCGGCTGTCGGACGCGGTGCTCACGTGCGGCGGCACGCTGGACAAGTTCCTGGGGGATGGGCTGATGGCGGTGTGGGGCGCGCCCGTGCACCGCTCGGATGACGCGCTGCGGGCGCTGCAGTCGGCCAAGATGATGATGGTGGCCATGGGCGAGCTGCGTGCCGAGGCCGAGGCGGAGTGGATTGCCGACGCGCGCAGCGGGCAGCCCCTCGTCCTGGAGCTGGGCATCGGCATCAACTCGGGCGAGGTGGTGGCCGGCAACATCGGCGGCGCCATGCGCACCGAGTACACGTGCATTGGCGACGCGGTGAACGTGGCCTCGCGCCTGTGCGCCCTGGCCGGGGCGGGAGAGATCCTCGTGGGCGAGCGCACCCGCCTGCAGGTGCAGGGCCGGGAGATGGCTTTCGAGGACCTGCCGCCGGTGCGGCTCAAGGGCAAGCAGCAGCCCGTGCCCCTCTACCGCGCGCTGTGAGGCCATGAGCGAAGACACGGCTCGCACGCGGCGCCTGGCTCCCCTTCGGTTCTTCCTCGGGCTGGCCGTGGGGCTCTGCCTGGTGGTGACGACGGTGCTGTTCGCGTTCCGCCACCGGGGGGATGAGTCCTGGGTGCGCATCCACCAGGACTTCGCGGTGATTGGCTCCGCGCTGGAGCGCTACCGCGCCGAGAAAGGCGCCCTGCCCGAGGACGACTCGCTGGGCTTCCTCGTGCCGGAGTACCTGCCCGCGGTGCCGGTGGACCCCTGGGGCCGCCCGTACGTCTACCTCAACAACGGCAAGCAGCCGCTGCTCATCACCTTCGGGCGGGATGGCGAGCGCGGTGGGCAGGGCGTGGAGCAGGATCACAGCCAGGTTGACGGCCACACCCGCTGATCCGGCCGCGCCCCGGGCACGAAGCGGACGAGCGAGCCAGGGCTGCCCGTGCAGGAGCCTCGACTGCCTGCCGCACCTGGGGTGCCGTGTTCGTGTCGCCTGTCCCTTCTAGGAATGAGCAGCGTGGAGAGAGGTCGGGGCGCCGAGGAGGCGTGGCTCGTTGTGTGTTCTCCCGGTAGAGCCCCGAGTCCCCGAAGGAGGCTGCCATGCCCATCGTCTGCGTCACGAACCTGTCCCCGGACTCCGTGAGAGCAGCCAGCGCCGCGGCGGCTCTGGCGGCAAGGCTGAAGGAGCCCCTGTCGCTGTACGGCGTGGCGGAGCACGAGGGCTCGGACGGTGGAGGTGCCGGCATCCAGGCGAGCCTGCCCGAGCGCCTCGAGCGGGAGGCCGAGCGCCTCCGAGCGCTGGGCGTGGAGGTGCACGTCGTCCTGAGCTCCGACATCGAGGAGGCGGTGGTCAGCGACGAGGTGTGCCGTCAGGCCCGGTGGTTGGTGCTGGCCGCGGAGGGCTGGC
>NZ_DASPHO010000182.1:0-13667 GCF_035629615.1 Hyalangium sp.
CGCTCACTGGCTTTTGTGGCGGAGGAGTCGAGCACCTACTGCGGTGGCGCTTCACCGAAAGCTTCCGGCTGTGGCTGGCCGACTACCTGGAGCAGGGCCACCCCATTCCCCCGTGGCTCACGGCCGAACACAAGGTGAGCCCGGCAATCCCGGAGTGACGTTGTGGCTCGCGGCAAGGTGAAGGTGACGGTGGATGTGCGCGACCTGAAGCGCCTCCGGGACAACCCGGAGCTCGTGCTGCGCGAGTTGGACCACCCATGCAGAGATGTCGTCCGGCACACCCTCGACGTGTCCAACTTCCTCGTGCCGCGCGGCAACCCCACGGACGCGAGCAACCTCGCCGAGACGGCCTTCCTCACGGGGCCCGAGTACAACCTGGGCCCGCCCCTCTCCACCACCTGGCTCGCGGGCTACAACCACCCCGCGGCTGGCGCCATCCATGAGGGCTTCCACTGGGGAGCGCAGACAGAGAAGCCCCCTCCCCACTGGATGAAGAAGAGCTTCAAGGGGGCGCGCGGCCGGGCCCGGAAGGCCGTGGCGAAGAGCGTGGCCGAAGTGCTCCGCCGCTTCTTCCCAGCGAAGTAGCAACCTCACAAGGAGCAGCCCCATGGCAGACCCTACCCCGGCATATGCCGAAGCCATTCACGTCACCGAAGCTGACGACACCACGCTCTCCGACAGCAACAAGCTCGAGGAGACTTCCTCGTTTGATCTCAACGGCGCGCACACCGTGCAGCCCCGGCAGAACCTCAATAGCGACGGGCACACCAAGCAGGGCGTCACGTGGCACGAGTACAGCGGCTCGCTGGAGTACCGCGTCGTCCGCAATAGCACCGTGCAGGGCACAATTCACACCGCAGCGGCGGCCGGGACCTCCGCGTGGGTCCACGTCATCAACAACCCCGCCGCGACGGCTGGCCAGACGAAGGGCTACCAGTACGAGATCTTCTTCGACAGCAACAACAAGAGCTGGCCCGCCGGCGACTACATCAACGGCAGCGTGTCCTTCAAGGTGAGCGGCGCGCCCGTCCCGATTGTCGTCGAAGCCTGAGCCAGAGCCACGACCACAACCACCGTAGGAGCTACCTGTGGATATCAAAGCGAAGCTGACGGGCGCCCAGTGGCGCATTCACCTGGAGCGCACCCTCAACATCGACGGGGAGGAGGTGCCCGTCATCATCCGTCGTCCGCCCGAGCACCTGCTCATGTCCGTCCTCGACGCGGCCCAGAAGGCCGGGGAGGTGGACAAGGAGCACAAGCCGGTGAGCGAGTTCGCGACGGTCCGCCTCATGGCGCGCATCGTGGCGACGTGCCTCTTCGCGCCGGGCGGGCTGCGGCCCATGTTCTCCAGCGGCGGCGATCTCGACACCGTTCTCCAAGCGCCCTGGTTGATGGAGGTACAGCAGGACTGCATGTCCGCCATCGGCCACGCGGTGAAGCTCACGGACGTGGCCAAGGATTTCTCCGAGGCGACGCCGACCTGAGCCACTCGGTGGGCGTCGCCATCCGTCTGGGCCAGCGCCCCTCCGAGGTGCTGGCCTGGAGCATGCTCGAGGTGGCTCTGGTGGCTGGGTACTGCCAGCTCGAGGTGGAGCAGTACGAGAAGAGCCAACGCCGCACCGCAAGCTCAACACCGCCCGCTGCGCCAGCAGCAGGTGGTGCGCACACGGTGAGGACTCACACCCGCTACGTGGTGAAGCCGAAGGAGAAGTAGGCCATGTCCGGAGCACTCAAGGCAGGCAGCGTCTACGTCTCGGTGAGCGCCGCCATCGGCGAGTTCACTCAGTCGATGGGCCAGATCATCAAGTCCGTGGAGAACACCGCCAAGCGGGTGAAGGAGGCGGCCAAGGGGATCGCCGAGGTGGGCGCAGTCTTCGCGGCGGCCATGGGGGGCGCGGTGCTGGCGGCCGCCCAGTCCAACCGCGCGATGCAGAGGGACCTGGAGCACCTGAAGGGCTACCTCTACACGCTGGCGGCGGACTTGGGGGACGCCTTCGGGCCCTTCCTCCGCGAGCTCACCGCGGCTGTGGGCTCGGTGGTGGGCGCCTTCCAGCGGCTCTCTCCCGAGGTGAAGGCGGCAGTGGCCCAATTCGTGGTGCTCGGTGCCGGGGTCGGCGCTGGAGCTGCGGTGCTGAGCAAGGCGGCAGGGTTGGTGGAAGGAGTAGCCAAGGCGGCCGGGCTGGTGCTGGTGCCAGCTCTCAACGGGGCCAGCGTGGCGGCCAAGGGCCTGGGCGCGGCAAGCGCCAGCACCTTCCCGGCGCTCGGCAAGGCGGTGGCAGGCATGGAGGCAGGGGTATCCCAGAGCCTCGCCAAGATGGCGCTGTCGTTCGCGGGCGTGCTCATCCCCATCGCCGCAGTGGCCGCTGCGGTGGCGGGCATCGTGCTGCTGGCCGGCACGCTCTACGAGGCTTGGAACGACTCGAGCACGGGCATGAAGGCCGCCGTGCTGAGCGCCTGGGAGTCCATCAAGGACCTCGGGAAGAAGCTAGCCGACACACTCGGAGGCTGGTGGACCACACTCAAGGGCTTCCTGCTGGAGGGATTGAAGACGCTGTTGGATGTCGTGGCAGGGGTGGCGCGGAAGATCGGCGGGGTGATGGCTCCGCTGGCGCGCGGCTTGGGCCTGGACCGGCTCGCCTCGGTGTACGAGGACCTGCAGCAGCTCACCGGAGACAGGATCCTCCGCGACTTGCAGAGCGGAGCAAGCTTCCTCGCGGACAAGGTGACCGAGGCGGCCACCACCCTGGCGAACGGCGCGGTGTCCGTGGGTAAGGAGGTGGCCGAGGGGGTGAGCTACGGCCTCGCCTACTCCACCAAGGGACTGAAGCGCCTGGCCAAGGACACGGGCCTCGAGGACTTGCCCGGCAGACTGAAGGCCGCGCTGAGTGGAGTGTTGGCCGGGCCTGCCGGACAGGTGCGCAAGCCCTTCGAGGACGTGGACGTGAGCACCGTGGGTAAGGGCCCTGGGCTGGGCGCCTCGGCGCGCGAGTTCCAGTCAGGCATGAGCAGCGCCGTGCGTGCCCGGCTTGACTACCTGAAGGAGCAGGCCAAGCAGCTCGCGGACTCCGCCGCGGACGCCATGCGCGCAGCGAGGGAGTCTCTGGCGCAGCGGTTCGCCGGGGCCTTCGGGGACTTGTCCGCGCTCTTCTCCACCTTCCAGCAGGGCATGGCGGCAGGCGGGCCTGCTGGGGGGCTCATTGCCGTCATCGCGGACCTGCTCACCCGGAGCCAGCAGTTCGCAGTGCTGGTGGAGACGCTCTCCGGCCTCATCGGCATGGTGGCCGACTGGCTGGGGAAGCTCGTGGAACCGTTCATTCCTCTGGTGGGGGCCATCGCCCACCTCATCGAGGCGGGGCTCCAGGCGCTCACGCCAGTCCTCCAGTCCCTCTCTGCGTTCGTCGAGCCGCTGGTGCCCAGCATCATGGTGCTCGGCGAGCTCCTCGCGGGGCTCGCCCCCGTCATCGCCCTGGTGGTGCAGGCGCTCATGGTGGTGCTCAACCCGCTGCAGCTCTTCGCGGGCCCGGCGCTCAAGGCGCTCTTCTCCGTGCTGAAGACGGTGAGCACCATCATCCTCACCGTCATGAAGGCGCTCGGGGACGTGTGGAACGGCATCGTGGGGGCCATCCAAAAGGTGTTCCGCATGCTCGCGGACATCAGCGTGTTCGGGGTGAAGCCGCTCGGCTTCCTGGATGGTTGGGCGGATGGCCTGCAGAAGGCCAAGGTGGACACCGAGGCCATGGCGCGCGCTCTCCAGTCCCTGACGGGGATGACCTACGAGGCAGCCTTGGAGAAGGCCAAGGAGACGGCCGAAGTCATCCGGAACCGGCAGGCGACCGAGAAGGCGACGCAGGCCCTCACGAACGTCCCGAGCGCCTTCAAGTACGCGCTGGCCTCCTTTTCCGCCCAGGATCCTCAGGGCCCGGGGACGATGCCGGTGCCCTCCGCGCCTCCTCCTCCGAGCGGCGGCGGCACGTGGGACAGCGGCACGCCCTCTCCCTGGGGCGGTACCGGCGTCACCGCGCCAGGCCAGACGCCGGGTGGAGTGGGCAGCGGCCCAGCAATCGACACCGTCAACATCACCACCACCTCAGTACCTGAGGCGATGGAGAAGCTGGAGAAGCTCATGGACAGGCTCGGCTTTGCGCGCACGGGCTCACGGGGCCGACCGGGCCGGTACGCGGTGGAGTGAGCCATGGCCCACCTGTACATTCACGGCATTCCCGTGGAGTGCTCCGCAAGCGAGTACCAACCCGTGAGGCTCGGGGAGGTGGTGCGCTCCCTCAACGGCGCGCCACGAACCACGGCCCGGGCGAGGAAGCGGGATTACCGCTTCACCACGGATCAGGGCGGACTGCTGCTGGAGGATGCCGAGCTGCTGCGCGCCCTCATTGAGGGGGAGGGACACAGCTGGAATTTCGAGGAGCAGAGCCTCAACAGCTCGCGCGCCCTCTTGCCCATTGCTTCAGCCGATTACGAGATCGCTCCAGACGAAGGAAAGCACGGAGCCTATGGGCTTCGGGTGTTCTCGCTCACGGGCTTCGTGCAATGGGATCTCACCCCGGACGCCTCTTGGGATTGGACTGAATGGACGTTGATGGCGTGGCTGGCGTTGTCCGAGCCCGCCAACTACAGCCACTACATCATCACGAGCGGAGGAACCTGCTGGAAGGATGGAGTGATCGCCACAGCGCCGGCCGAGCTTGTGCTCGCGGCCAGCGGAATCCTCACTGTGGGGAGTGGGGATGAAATCCTCGTAGATGACCTGGTGGCCCTGCCCTACGTGGTGCCGGCTGAGTGGGTGCCCTACCTCGAGGACTTCTGCGCGGACGAGGAGTGGCCGGGGCTTCCCCTCGTGAGGGCCACTGGCCCCGGGGTACAGGCTCCTGGACTCACGACCGTGGGCCAGGCGGGGGCAGCACGCCGGGTGCCCATGCGCGAGGAGGACGGCAACTTCACAACGGGGGAGGTGTTCGACTTCACTCTCTCAGGTGTCTGAGCACCCCTTCTAAAAGGGATGCGAACTCTCACGACGCAGCAGCTGGCGACGCTCAACTCAACGGTGGGCTACAGCGCATGGGCCCGGGTGAAGGTAGAGCGCTCAGGCCTCTGGTACGACCTCACGAACCTGGAGAGCAGAGACTTCCTCGAGGAGGTGAGCTGGAGCAACTCCTCGGACTCGCCCACCACTGGGGCCACAGTGCGCTGCAAGCGGGAGGTGAACGGGGCCTCCCTTGCTCCTCTGATGGTGGGCACGGCCATCAACACCTTCTCAGGCGCCTACTCCGCGCTGCTCAAGGAGGGGAGGCTCTTCACGGTGGAGGCCGCCGTGGTGCCGCTCGGCATGGAGCCCACCTCCTCGGACTGGGCCGAGGTGTTCCGCGGGCGGATTGATGAGGTCGACTGCGCGGAAGATCTCGTCTTCACCGGCAGAGACTATGGATGGGGCCTGCTCCAGGACACCGTCATTGAGAGCGAGCGGGAGTACGGGAGCCCCACGGGCGTGGACGTGCAGCTCGTGCAGCAGGACATCCTGGATGACAACGGACTGTCCGCCTTCACCCTCTACACGCCGCTCTCCCCGAGCTGGGCGCTGAAGAAGTACGTGCAGAAGGGGGAGCCCGTGGCGGATGCCCTCTCCGCGCTGGCCCGCCAGCTCGGCTGGGAGGTGCGGTGGAAGTGGCTGAGCTCCGGGCCTGGCACGGGGAACTGGCGCCTGTGGTTCTGGAGCCCGGACAGGAGCGCCACCGTGCCGGCGTGGACGTATGGGCCAGGCGAGTACCAGCGGCTCGAGGAGGTGCGCACCTCCATGGCCGACATCCGCAACGTGGTGGAGGTGGTGTACTCGGACAGGAGCGATCTCGACGTAGCGGGCAACCCAAAGCGGAAGACGGTGAGCGTGAGCGACGCCACCAGCATTGCCGCCAACGGCCGCAGATTCATGCGCATCGCCGAGGACGCCACCTCCAACGTGGACACGTCCTCAGAGGCAACCACGCTGGCCAACACTGGCTTGGCGGATCTCAAGGACGCGCCCCTCGGCGTCTCCTTCGAGGTACTCTTTCACCCGGGCCTGGAGCTGGGAGACCTGGTGAAGCTGGAGGGCAATGCGGTGCACTTCACCGCGGACCAGACAGCCTCGGTGCAGAGCCTCACGCACACCCTCAACGCGGGCGGCGCCACCACGAAGATCACGCTGCTCGGCCGCCCCACGATTGGCCGGCGCACCTGGCTGGACATGGAGCAGCGGCCGGGCATCGCCCCTGCCTCGCCCTTCACCGGGCCGGATGCGCCCTCTAGCCTCGCCACCGCGGAGACGGTGACGGGACTGCGCGTGCGCTTCACCGCGCCCACCCTGGGCCCAGGGGCTGCCTCCTACGAGCTGCACGTGAGCACCACCAACGGCTTCACGCCGAGCAGCTCCACGTGCCGCAACACCTCGGACGCCACCGAGTTCAACGTGGCGGACCTCACGCCGGGCACCACCTACTACGTGCGCGTGGTGCCGAGGGATGCGAAGGGCAACCGGGGCACGGCGAGCGCCCAGCTCACCCTGACGCCCAAGTACGTGGCCCCGGGCATTCTGCAGCCGCGCGTCTCCTGGGGCGTGCTCCCGCTCAACGGGGACTTCGAGGTGAGTACCGGCACGAGCTCTCCCCCGGATGCATGGAGCTTCAGCGGCACGTGGAACACGCACGCGCAGACGACCACGGACGTGCTCAGCGGCAAGGTCGCCATCCACTTCCCGAACACGGCCACCACAGCGACGCTCACCGGACAGCCCTTCACCGTGCGCGAGGGCGAGGTGTGGGTTTTCTCCTGCTTCTACAAGCAGAGCGTGGGCACCACGGCCTCGGGGGTGCTCGCCTTCACCTACCTGGACGCGAACCTCGGGGCCCTCAGCTCTGTGAGCGTGAACCTCGGGGCGAGCGCGGCGACCAACACGTGGACGCGCGCGGTACAGCGGGTGACGATTCCCGCCGGGGCCCGCTTCGGAGAGGTGAGCTTCAGCCGCTCCGGCAGCTACGGCGGCTCCCTCACCGTGGACAGCGTGGATGCGCTGCGGGCCGTGGGCTGGGGCGCTTGGACGAACGTCGCCTTCGAGAACTCCTGGAGCAACGCGAACCTCGCCGTGTACGGCCCCGTGCAGTACCGGGTGAATGACCTGGGCGAGGCGGAGTTCCGCGGCATGGCGCTGGCCCCATCTCCTGCGCCCGCCAACGATGCAACCATGTTCACCCTTCCGGCAGGTGTGAGGCCGGCTGACTACCGGCGGGTGTTCGACAGGGGCACCACGACGGGGACCATGGCGCGGGTCTACTGCGAGGTAACGGGCCCAGTGAAGGTGAGCAGCATCGCCGCCGGGAACAGTCTCTCCCTGGACGGGGTGCGCTACTTCGTGAGCTGAGCACAGGCGAGTAGCCACTCCTCGAAACGACCTGCCTGCACGCGAGTGGCGATGGTGGAGCCATGGTCCTGCGCCAGCTGGAAGCGCCAGTACCCTCCCTCCACGTCCACCATGCACACCGCGCCAGGCTGGCCCGTCCTGCCCCATGGGTGCTCGGCAGAGCCCAGCCACTCGGTGGAGGCGATCCGCACCGCGCAGGTGGTGGAAGCGCTGCCCTCCGAGAAGAAGCGCGCCTCATGGTGCAGGGAGCGCGAACCGTCCGCCTCGAGCGAGCCCATGCAGGCGATGGCCGCCACGGCCCGGCGTGGCCCCGGCTGCAGGAGCCCAGCAGAGCGCATGGTACCCAGCGCCTCCGGAGTGGCGGGTGTCTCTCCAGCGTCACAGGCAACCAGCAGGATCGAGAACACCACCAGGATACGCGCGATGTTGTGCATCAGCCCTCCCTCCCGTTCGGCGCTCGCGGCGCCGCTGAACTTGTCCACGCTCATCGTCCACACCCCTCACAGCGAACGGCCCAGATCTGTCCCCACTGCCCGTCCCGCTCTTTCTCGCCCTGGTGCACCAGGCGGCCCTTCCCTGCCGGAACCCACGCGCCGCAGGAGCAACGCCCCGCGCGCGCGTTAGGCCGGTGCACAGAGCTGGCGGCATTCCTGCACTGGGGCTCGGGGTGCCGGAGGCCCGTGGCGGCCGTGTAGAACGCCTGCTCCGTCTTCCGGATGCGCCCTCCGCAGGCGGTGCATGAACCCTGCTTCTTGGCAGCGATGAGGGGCATGGCCTATGCCTCGGCGAGCGCTGCACGAAGCTCGCGCAGGCCCTCCTCCCGGAGCTGGCGGACACCCTCCAGCGTGGTGTGCAGGCGGCGCGCGAGAGCCCTGTCCCCCACGACCCCCTCGCGCAGGAGCCCCATGGGCCCCGCCACCGCAACCCGGAGGCGCACGGGCAGCGCGGCGAGAGCCACCACCGCCCGGGCCTCTTCGGCCCGATCCGACTGCATGATCTCCAACTCGTCGCAAACGAGGGCGGCCTCCTCCAGAGGTACCGCCCGCAGGCTCTCCTCGGCCAGCAGGAGCGCCCCGGCATGGGAGGTGCCACCCTTGGACAGCACCTCCTCGAGCGTCTTCTCCTCGGCCACGGCGCGTGCCTGGGCTGCCTTCCTCTGCCGACGCCCCCAGCGGGTGACGTGGATCGGCGCGGTGGCCTCCAGGGCGCGGCCCATGGCCTGCCTGGCCAGCTTGCGCACATAGGCGGGCCACAGAGTGCGGCCCCGTGCCACACCTGGCGTGAAGCGCTCCCACGCCTTCAGGCGGAGCAGCTCCAGCTCCCCCTCGTGCTGCAGGTCCTCCAGGGAAAGAGGGCACCCCGGGCGCCACGCGGCACGCGCCACCTCGGCCACCTCCGACCGGGTGAGCTCCAAGAGGTGCTCAACCGCCCCCGGACTTCCTGCACGAGCGGCGCGCAGAGCATCCTCGAGCGCGATGGCCTCGACTCCGGCGTAGCGGCGCGCACCCGGGGCCGACCGCAGGGGGAGGACCAGCTGCTGTCCCTCCGGCTGCGTCCGCCCGCGGAGGTGGGGGCGGAAGGCGCGCTGCGCGCGGCGATCCACACGAGGCAGGTCCCCAAGGAATCCGAACGCGAGCTGCCCGGACGTGCGTGTGGGCACGGGTGCGACGTGAGTGCCCTTTGGGCACGGCAAGTCGGCGCCCTGCCGCGGAGGGAACGCTGGGCCAGAGCGCGAGCTCATGGCAGAGCCTCTGGTTCCCGTTGCGGAGGCGGGAACTGGGAACCGCCGGGCGCGCATCAGCGGCGCCCTCGGGCGAGAAACGCCTCAAGCGACGCGACCGGGATCCGGATGGAACCCCCGACCCACACCCGCTCCAGCTCCCCGCGCTCCAGGAGTGCGTAGACAGTGGCCCGGCAGACGGCCAACTCCGCCGACACCGCGCGCACGGTGAGCAGCGGCGGCGCCACGGGCCGCACCATGTTCCGCACCACGGGCGCACCACGGCCAGTCGAAGCGGTGGAAACGGTGCTAACCGCCGACGCCTCCCCCCTCTGCGGAACGCCCGTCTTTTCAACAGGTTGCGAGCCGGTGACAGGGCCTGCGAGCCCCTGCCAACCCACCCCACCCCGGCTCATAACCGATTGGTCCCTGGTTCGAATCCAGGAGGGCCCACTGCGGTGCCCCTCCCCGCTCCTCGGGAAGCTTCACCGAGGCGCTGGGGCGGGCGCCACCTCAGGCCTGCGCCGGCCCCTTCGGGGCCTGCTCGTCACGGCCATGCACGGACGCCGGCGGGCTGGTGGCCTCCACCGCGGTAAAGGCCTCGAGGATCTTGTACGTGTGTCTCGCGCCACGGGGGACGAGCCATGAGTCTCCCGGGTTGAGCAGCAAGATCTGCCCCTCCAGGTGCAGCTCGGCCCTGCCCTTCACCACGTAGCCCACCGTCTCGTAGTCACGCGCGACAGGCGCCGCTGGCTCTGCCGGCTGCTCGTCCTCCCACAGCCGCATGGACACGCGGATTCCCGAGGCCAGGTACTTCTGCCCCATCTCCCCGCGCGGAGAGTGGCGTGCTTCGACCTTCTTCACGCTGGTGTCACCCATGCCTCGTCTCCTCCCGCTTCGCGGTGTTGGCCGCTGAACGTCTCTGAAGGGAAGGTAAGGAAGGAGCGAGGGACGACACCCCGAGGGAACCCGCCTGCTCCCTCCTCAACGGAAGAGAGCAGGGGCTCGGCCTCAGGGGCACTGCCAAGAGCCTAGTAGCCCTCAAGCGGCGGCTGCGGCCCGGGGATGATGCCTGCGATGTCCGGATCCACACCCTCCTGGCCGGGCTGGATGACACGATCTGCCTTCTCCTTCTTCCGCTGATCGCGCCGAACGTCCTTCTCCTTGTTCTTCTCCTTGCGCGCCAGTTCCTTCTGGCGTTTCGACATTCCCGGGTGTTGAGGCACGGTGCCCTCCTTCAGCAGCATTAAGGTCTGAGAACCAAAAACAAAAGGCCCAGCCCCTCATAAGGGCCAGGCCTCGCTCTGGCGAGTGTAATGATGCGCGTCAGCCCACGACGCGAACGTTCTCTGCCTGAAGCCCCTTGGGGCCGCGCTTCACGTCGAACTCCACGCGCTGACCCTCAGCGAGCGTGCGGAACCCGTCCGACTGGATGGCGGTGTGATGGCAGAACACATCCTCGCCACCCTCCTGCGCGATGAAGCCAAAACCCTTGGAATCATTGAACCACTTCACAGTACCAGTTGCCATTGCTCTTCTTCTTTCCGGCTAAGCACGACCTACATCGTAGGCCGGACGTCTCCAGAGCGGACATCGCCCCGGTGCTGCCCCTCTATCACGGGGCGCCGCCGATGTAACCCCTCAGGTCCCCCCCTCATTCCTTTTTGAACACACCCCACCCTTCACACTTCTTCACGCCGGCAGAGGCCTCCCCTTCACACCCGCTCTCTACCTTCTGCTCCACACAACGCGATTCCCGAGCGCCTGTCCGCTCGGTTTTCCAAGGAGCAGGAACATGTTTGGATTCTTCTTTGGTACCGCTTGCCTGGCTGGCCTCATCTTCACGCTTCGCCGGGGGCGCTGGCACCACCACGGGGGCCGCGGCGGGCGCTGGAGCTGGCGCGGAAAGATGCGCTGGCTCTTCGAGCGGCTGGACACCTCGCCCGGCCAGGAGAAGGTCTTCGTCAAGGCCGCGGACGAGCTGACCGAGGCCTTCGAGAAGCTGCGCGACGAGGTCCGCACCACCCGGGCCGCCATCGCCCAGGCGCTGCGCAGCGAGGAGTTCGACGCGGCCTCGGTGCGCACGCTCTACGAGAAGCATGACGCGCTGATCGCCAACCTGCGCGAGACGCTGCGCACCTCGCTGGCGCAGATCCACGAGTCGCTGGATCCACGCCAGCGCCGCGAGCTGGCGGACCTCATCGAGCACGGCTGGGGCTACGGCTACCGTGGCCACGGTGGGTGCGGCTGGCGCGGCGGGCCCCGGTACGTCTGAGCCCCCTGACACGACACCAGAACCAGAACCAGAACCAGAACCGGAAAGGAACGACTGCCATGCGTCGCCGCATCCTCATTGCCATGCTCACCCTGGGCACCATCGGAGGCTACGCCTCCGGGTTCTCCAGCCTCCGCCACCGCTCCCAGTGCCGCCGCGCCTGGATGGAGCAGCGCGCGTCTCCCACGTGCGCGCCCTGCCCTGGCGGCGCCCAGACACCCGCGTCCGCCAGCCCCGAGGCCCCCGCGCCTTCCGGCCCGCGCTAGAGTCCTGAGCCACCCATGGCGACCCGCGTCCTCCTCATCGACGACGACACCCGGATGTTCGAGTTGCTCGCGCAGTACCTGGGGCAGAACGGCATCACGGTGGCCCACGCGCCGGATGGGGGACGCGGGCTGGCCGCGCTGGAGGCCAACGCCTATGACGCGGTGCTGCTCGACGTGATGATGCCGGGCATGGATGGCCTGGAGGTGTGCAAGCGCATCCGCGCCAGGCGGCAGATCCCCATCCTCATGCTCACCGCCCGAGGGGATGAGACGGACCGCGTGGTGGGCCTGGAGCTGGGCGCGGACGACTACCTCGCCAAGCCCTTCAGCCCTCGCGAGCTCATGGCGCGGCTGAGGGCCGTGCTCCGGCGCGCGCAGCCCTCCTCGGTGGCGGACCGGCTGGAGTCCAGCGGCGTCTCCATCGACGTGGCCGGGCGCGAGGTGAGGATGAACGGGCAGGCCGTGGAGCTCACGGGGCTCGAGTTCGATCTGCTCGTGGCGCTCATGCGGCGCGCGGGCCGCGTCGTCCCCCGGGATGCCCTGCTGGGCGAGGCCGGCCGCAGCGACACCGTGGTGGGCGAGCGCACCGTGGATGTCCACATCTCCCACCTGCGGCAGAAGCTCGGGGACGAGGGCGGAAAGCTCATCAAGACGGTGCGCGGTGTGGGCTACGTCTTCGCCAAAGAGGGCGTGTGATGAAGCCCGGCCGCCCCCATGACTCCGAGCCTCGTGGCGAGCCCCCGACGCAGCCCGACGGCGCTTCCTCCCCCGCGTCACAGGACCGCCGCTTTGAAGGGCACTGGCCTCCTGGCCACGGGCCCCACGACCGGTGGCACAGCGGCCCTCCCTGGCGCCATGGCCATCGTCCCCACGGCCCCTGGTACAAGACGCGCCTGGGCCGCTACCTCCACGCGCGCCTGCACCGGCGGATCTTCATCTGGTTCGGGCTCTCCATCCTCGTCACGGGCCTGATTGTGGCCACGGTGATGAACCTGACGGGGGGCTCGACCTGGCGTCAGGAGATGGAGCTGGCCCGCACCTTCGTCAGCAACCGCTTCGCCGAGGTGTGGGACGTTCCCGTGCGGAGGGATGCCCTCGTCCAAGACATCTCCCGCGACCTCAACGTGGATGTGGAGCTGCGGGACGCGTCCGGGGCGCTGCTGATCCGCGAGGGCACCGCCTGCGACAAGCCGGACTACACGGTCCCCGTCATGCGAGAGGGAACCCTGCTGGGGACAGCCCAGGCCTGCTACTGGCGCACCCGTGCCCGGCGTCCCTGGCGCAGCATCCTGCCCCTGCTGCTCTCCGGAGCCATGCTGTGGATGCTCTCGGGCGCCATCTCCCGGCGGCTGACCCGTCCCATGGATGAGCTGGTCCGCGCCGCCAGCGGCCTGGGTGAGGGGAAGCTGGAGACCCGCGTTCAGCTGGGCCGCGGCGCCACGGGCGAGATGGGCAAGCTCGCCGAGGCCTTCAATGACATGGCCGCGCGCATCGAGCGCCAGATGGCGGATCAGCGGGAGCTGCTCGCCGCCGTGTCCCACGAGCTGCGCACCCCGCTGGCGCGTCTGCGCGTCCTGACGGAGATCCTCCGCGACGGCGGCGGAGATCCCAGGACGCTGGACAATGTAGACCGCGAGGTGGTGGAGCTGGACGCGCTGGTGGGCGAGCTGCTCGCCAGCTCACGGCTGGACTTCGGCCAGGTGGCGCCCCGCCCCCTCGATGCCAAGGAGCTGGCCTCCCGGGCGCTGGAGCGGCACGGACTGCCCGCGGAGCAGCTGTCCGTGGAGGCCGCGAGCACCTCCCTGGTGGCGGACGCGACGCTGCTGGGCCGGGCACTCGCCAACCTCCTGGAGAACGCTCGGAAGCACGGCCAAGGCGTGGAGGCCCTGAAGATCTTCGAGCGCGATGGACGCCTGGCCTTCTGCGTGGACGATCGCGGCCCAGGCCTGCTCCCGGGCGAGGAGACGCGCATCTTCCAGCCCTTCTATCGGAAGGACCGGG
>NZ_DASPHO010000183.1:0-2779 GCF_035629615.1 Hyalangium sp.
CCCCCGTCCGTGCACGGGGGCAGGTACACCCCCGTCATGCAGCGGTAGAGCACCACCCCCAGAGCGTACAGATCATCCGAGGGCTGGGAGTGCCAGCGGGCCGCGGTGTCCTTCCTGAAGCGCCACATGAAAGCCTTCTGCTCAGGAGGCCGATAGGCGCTGGTGCCAGGGGGTGCGGTGGTGTCAGTGAGAGAGTGGGCGCCGGCAAACCAGCCCGAGCCCCAGTCCACCAGCACAGCCCTGCCCGCAGCGGTGACGCGGATGTTGTCGCCTTTGACGTCCCGGTGGACGGCCCCACGGGCATGGGCATCCGCCAGAGCCCCGGCCACCTGTGCCAGCACGGCCAAGAGCTCGCGGGAGGAGCGTGGCTGTGCCTGGAACCAGTCGTAGAGGGTGAAGCCCTCTACCCACTCCATCGCCACATAGGGGTACTTGAGGCCCTTCGGGGAAGTCCACAGTCCCTGGTCCTCGTACCGGGGCGTGCTGGGGTGCCGCACGCGCTGCAGCAGCTCGGCCTCGCGTGGGAAGCGCGGATCCTGGGGCGCCTTGGCCATCTTGAGGGCCACCGGGGGAGCCTCGGGGTGTCCAGCGCGCCGAGCCCGGAACACCACGCCGAAGCTGCCGGAGTCCAGGCGGTCGAGAAGAAGCCAAGGGCCCACGGTGGTGCCGAGGAGGGGCGTGTCGTTGAGCAAGCGGGCCTCCATGAAGCTGGGGAACGCGAAATCCTACCCCATGGGGCGGGTTGCGCGCCATACCCAGGGCGTAGGAGAGCCGGCGTGGAACTCACTCGACCATGTCCACCCGGCTGAAGAGGTTGCTGGCCGCGTCGCTCGTCCTGGGCCCCACCGCCGGCTTCCTCGCGGGGCGGCTGACGGACCCAGACACCGAGGACCGTCCCGTCCTGCACGAGCTCGCTCGGCAACGCGCCTTGCTCGAGGAGCACCTCGCACGGGCCGAGGCCCCGCCTCCAGAAGTGCGCTGCGCCGTCGCCTCTCCCACCTGCGGCAACGATGCCTTCGATGACGAGGATGGCTGCTCCATCTATTCTCCTGGCTGACCCGATGGAGGGGGAAGGGAGTGATGCATGGCCATCTCCGCGCCACAGGAAGGCTCCGCAGGTCTTGAGCCGCTCAGCCTCGGAGAGCTCCTCACCGAGGCGCTGATCGATGAGGTCCTCAAGGCGGTGCCTCGCTGGCAGTCCGCGACGGGGAGGATCCTCCGGCACGAGTTCGAGCGCGTCCTGGAGGAGGTCGTCCTCAAGGAGAGCCCTCCGCCTGGAGGTGCCCGCAGGGCACAGGAGCTCTCCTCCACGGACTTGAAGACGCTCCTGCGGCCGAGGCTCGAGAGCGGGGATCCCGTGGGCCACATGGCATGCCTCGTGTGGGCAGACACACAGGAGATGCTCAAGGAGGAGGGGGGCAGGGTTCTGCGGAGCATGGAGCGAGGGTTGTGGAATACCTCCATCGGTAATGATCCGAGCTTCATCACCTGGACCCGCGAAGATCTCGCCTACACCACGCGTGCCTTGATGCACGCTGTATCCGGCGTGCGCGAGGATCGCGTCCGGCTCTTTGCATTTGTGATGGCGACGGAGACACCTGTCTCGATCGAGCCCGCGAAGATCTCCGTACCTCCCACGTACGTGCTGGAGGCCATCACGCTCGACAGGGTGCTGAAGCTGCAGAAGGTGCTGCGCAAGGTGTGCGCTCAAGTGGGAATGGGGCCGCTGCGGCAAGCCGCGAAGGATGGAGGACTCTATGGAAAGGAGTTCCGCCGTCTCGATCTCAGCGCCTTCAAGCGCTTCATCCCGGATGCGGACTCGCTCGCCAACCACCTGGCAGAGGCGCTGTGCCAGCAGCAGGCAGATCGGGCCTGTGCGCTACGAACTCTCCAGCGCATCGCCCTCGAGGCCTCTCAGGCTCCGACGCTGAATCCCCGTGCTCGCAGCGCCTTCCAGCGGGCCTCCAAGGCCATCAAGGCGGGAGACTGGGCGCAGCTCGCGCACTCGGCGGGGATCCTCGCGAAGCTGCGTGAAGAGGTCCCTCATCCGTTGCTGGAGTTGACGGGAGTGCTGCTCGCGTTCCTGTCCGGAGATTCCGAGCGGGTCCTGCACGCCCTCGCGCCGCCCCCTCCGGCTCCTCCCGTGCCCTCCGAGTCCTTCGCGCCGGCGCCGGTCCCCGAGCCCGCTGTGGGAGGGGACGTCCACCGCGCGCGACTGGCGGAGTACCGCGCTGCCCTCCAGGTGCGCTGTGGGGAGCTGCGTGCCGCGATCGCGGGGGGGCCGGACCCCCGGTTGCTGGGCGCTGCTTCCGCGCGACTCGCCGAGGCACTCCAAGCCCTGGGCGCGGCGCGCAACGAGACCTTTCGCAGCGCCGCCGACCTGGGATCGCGCCTCCCGAGCCTGGGCGCCAGGGCTGCCGAGGACATCCAGCACCTGTGCGAGGTGGCCCACTCCTTGGAGCGGGAGGCCGAGCAGCTGGCGGCCACCGTCTCCGGAAGGCTGGGCCCGACGGCGTCTCTCGATTGCTCACTGGGTGGACTCTCCCAGCTCTCTCAGGCGCTCGAGGCGGAGATCGCCCGATACGAGCAGGCTGCCGCGGAGGTGCTGGGCCGCCTCGAGACACTGCCGTTCGATGTCCAGCTCGAGGCGCTGCCACCCCCTGAGGGTGCGGTGGAGATGAAGGCCTGGATCGAGCTGCTCCAACAGTTCGAGTCCGCGCTCAAGGAAGCCCTTCATGCGCGCGCGGCGGCTTCCCAGGCGCAGCAGCCCGAGCCTCCG
>NZ_DASPHO010000184.1:0-15623 GCF_035629615.1 Hyalangium sp.
CGACTCCACGTCGTCGATCAGCCGGCGATGACCCGCGACGAGGTGGTCAGCTACACGGACCTGATGCCCGACGGGAAGGCGCGGTGGTTCAGCTTCGTGATGGAGGCCAAGTCCGTCATCACCCGTCCGGCCGGGGGGCAGAAGCTGTCGGGCCCCGGGTTCCATGAGATCTCAGGGCTGGCCTGGTCTGGCCGCGGACGGATTCGGAAGGTGGAGGTCTCCACGAATGGCGGTGTGAGCTGGGAGGTCGCCGAGCTCGAGGAACCGGTCCTCTCCAAGGCCTTCACCCGCTTCCATCTGCCGTGGCGATGGCGTGGAGAGGGCACGACCCTTCAATCCCGGTGCACCGACGAGACCGGATACCTTCAGCCCACCCGCGACGAGCTGGTCGCGGTTCGGGGGATGAAGCCCGGTCCAGATGGCTTCGACCACTACAACGGGATCAAGGTGTGGAAGGTCAAGAGCGATGGGACGGTGACTCATGCCTGACGTCCTGCTGCTGCTCTGGCTCGTCGGCGGGGGGACGGCCCCTCCCCGCTACGACATCGGCCGGGTCGCCAGGCCTGAGGAGATCCAGGCGAGCGATATCTCGGTCTTGCCGACCGGCGCCGGCCTTCCTCCCGGGCACGGAACGGCGCGGGAGGGAAAGAGCCTCTACGCCACGCTCTGCGCGACCTGCCACGGAGCCAACGGCGAGGGGCGAGACAGCTACGCCGCGCTCGTCGGTGGCCGCGGCAGCCTGAAGGACGAGGAGCCCCGGCTCACCGTCGGCAGCTATTGGCCCTTCGCCACCACCATCTGGGACTACATCCACCGGGCGATGCCCTATGTCGCGCCGGGCACTCTCACTCCCGACCAGGTCTACGCACTGACCGCCTTCCTGCTGCACGCGGACGGCATCATCGGCGAGGACACGGTGATGAACGAGCGGACGCTGCCGCTCGTGAAGATGCCGAACCGGGATGGCTTCGTTGCCGATCCCCGCCCTGACACCGGTCCGAAGAAGAACCCGCCGCGTTGATGGCCCGGGGGCCGTGCTACGAGCGGCCCGCGCGCGCCTCATCGAACGGGACTCGGAACGGCAGGTAGGCCTGGTCCAGCCGGTGAGTGCCGCTCATGCCATCGCCGTACTCGAAGTGACGCACCACCGCGCCTCTCCCCGCATCGCGCAGGAAGTCCAGCGGGCTGTCCCCGTCTCCCAGGCCGAACATCGTCGGCACCAGGTCCTTGTCATTCACGTAGTGCACGTACTGCGGCCCGTCCGGGTACTTGCAGGCCGCCGCCCCGAACGTCTCCACCTTCACCTGGCCCAGCAGCTTCTCCGCGTCCGCCTGCGACAGCCCGTCCTCGAGGCGCAGCCGGTTCGCCACGTCTCCCAGCGCCCGGCTCAGGATCAGCCCTCCCTGGCTGTGCCCCATCACGTGCACCGAGCGCCCCGCCTTGAGCTCCGAGTAGATCGTGTCCGCCATCGTGTCCACGGCGGGGTTGGTGCCCTTGTCCAGCTTGTCCTTCACGCTCTGGATCAGATCGCTCGCCATGCCCTCGGTGGCGTTGTGCACCCCGACGATCTTCGCCCCCGTCGTGTCCGCGATCTCCTGCATGCCATGGAACTGCGTGTCCTTCGTGTTCCCGATGCCGTTCACGTACAGGATCGTCTCGGAGGGGTTCGGGTTGTCGCTGGGCGTGACGCCCGGGATCTGGCTCAGCGGCGTGCCCGGGGCGAACGTCTGCCCCCCGGCCCCCACCAGCTGCCCGTCATGCACGCGGTCCGACTTGTCCCCGCCAAACAGATCCCCCAGCAACCCCGCCTTCTGCGCGACCTGATCCTCGAACCCATCCACGAACTGGCCGAGCTGCCGCCCCCCCTGCTCCACCCCCTGACGCACCGCGTTGGTCGCGTTGCTGACGACGTCCTGCGCCTTGTCCACGGTGTTCTGCACGCCGTTCTGCACGCGATTGATGAGGTTCAGGCCACGCTTGATCAGGTTCATGAGAGCCCCGGAGGCATTTCAGGGAAGGGGGTTTCTCATATTCTCGGAATGAACGGCCATAAGTTGCGTCCCGGGGAATCTGGAAGCCTGCCCGGCTGAACGGGGTGAGCCTCGCAGGGTGTTGAGCCCCAAGCAGCAGGTCAGCGCCCTTCTTTCCGGCGAATGAGGACGATGGTTGCCGGAGCGCGTGCGACCTTGAGCTCAGCGCCGTTCCACCTCGTGCGGCGACCGTCCACGAGCGCGTCAGACGCGCCGACAAGATCGGCCGGAATGACGAAACCGCCAGGCGGCCGGGCCGTTCCATGGAGGCTGATGGTCAGACGGTCACCATCCGCCCGCATGGCGAGGCTCAGCGCGCCCCACGGCGTGCGATAATTCTCGATACGCACTCCGTCATCGCGCAGCCAGCTCTCTGGAACGCCGGCGGCGATGACGAGCGCGTCGTCGTCGCGCCGGTCGTACACGAACAGATCGAGGGCCGAGCGGATGAAGTCGGAGGCAACCCAGCCATGCGGCATGTCGCCGATGAAGCGAGGCTCGCGCGGGTCGCGGCCCACGACCTCCGCCCACTGGTTCCAGGCGAGCGGGCGACGATCGTCCATGAAGAAATCGAGGGCCTGCCTGGCGCGGTCGCGGCGTCCGAGGCGGACGAACGCGCCAACGACGCGCCATTCATAAGGCGTGTAATCCTTCCAGGATGCAGCGCCGTCGCGTCGCTCCGTGAAGTTTCGCCAATAGCGATCGAACGTTCCTTCCAGGAGATCGGCAGGCAATTGACGGCGGAGTCCCCCGGGCGAGAGCGCGATCGTCGTCGAGGTGGCGTCGAAATCGCCCAGGTCGGCGGCGCCAGCGATATAGGGAATATCGAACCGGCGCGCAGTCATGCGCAGGGACGTCATCAGATCAGCACGGAACTCATCACGCTGTGCGGCAAGGCGCGCGCGTGCCTTGGCATCGCCGAACGTTGCCGCAAGCATGACGGCGTCCTCGAAGCCGCGCAGCGTCCAGAAATCGTCCCAGTAGGAATAGGCGGGCTTCGCCGAATAGCCTTCATGCGAAATGGAAGGTGGCATGAGTCCGAAGAGGTTGCGCCGCTCCGGCGAGGAGAGCTGGGACGGCATGCGCTCGGAGAGGCGCTGCTGATTCATGTACTGCGCCGCCGCCGCCACCTTCGGCCAGACGGACTGAAGCAGGGCGCGATCGCCGGTGTAACGCCAGACCTCCGCCGCCAGATGGATGAACTCGCCGTGACTGTCGTTCTCTGGCACGGGATCGGCTCCGCGCGCATCGACGCAGCAGGGGACCTTGCCGTTGGCGAAGAGATGCGCTGCGTACCAGCGCAGATAGGCTTTGGCTTCCTCCGCGTGACCCAGACGCAGAAGCGCCTCGGCGATCATGGCACCGTCGCGGATCCAGGAGCGCGCATAGGAGCGCGCGCCGGGACGCAGGATCGGCCCATCCTGCATGATGAGCATGTGCGCGAGCGAGGTGCGCAGCGCGTTCGTCACCTCGCGCCCTCCGCCGGCCGCATCCACCTGGGCGGCGGAGAGCTCCTTCCGCCAGAAGGCTGCGACGCGCGCCTCCTCTTGGTCGAGCCAGCTCTCGGGCGCCGTATGTGGCAAGGCAGGCGCGTCACCCGTCAGCGGCGCGACAATGCTGAGGCGCCTCTCGCCGAGTGGCGGCAGAACAACATCGTAGGCCAGCACACCAGAGGCGAGGCCCGTCTCGTCCTCAACCGCGCGCTCGCCTGCCGCATCGGCCCGCATGAGGCGTTGCGGATAGGCGCCGCCGTCGAACGTTGAAACGCCCGCCATGTCGGGGCGCTGGAGCGGGAAGATGCGACGCATGCCCGCGCTCATCCTCCCCCTATCCCACGCCATCGTACGGATCGGGCTTACGCCGCCCGGAGTGGTGAGAAACTGCGTCGGCGGATTGACCTGCAGCGGGCGAACGACCAGGGCAAGCCGCAGCGAGAGCGGCGCGTCGGTGAGATTCTTCAGCGTGTAGCGGCCGACGAGACGATCGTTCCCGCGCTCGCCGGCCACGAAGGCGTTGACCGTCAGCTGCCAGGAGGGACGCGTCCACTCCACGGCCGGCATCGGCAAGGAGTTGTCCGCGAGACGATGCGCGATCGCGGCGTCCGCCCAGCTTGTGATGCCTGTCGCGTCGGTGACGAAGGGCTCGATGGAAACGCCGCCGCGGCCGATCTCGAGCGCGCCGTCCTCCGACAAGAGCGCGCCGTCACCGCCGCCCTTGACGCCGATCAGCGTCCAGTAGCTCTGCTCGCCGACGAATCCGCGCGGATAGAGGCCGCGCGGCGCGCGGCGCGCCAGCATCGTGAGGAAGGCGTTCACATCGGCGCCGAACTCAAGCGGCTCGACGCGAATGTCCGCGAGTCCAAGACCCTGCCCGCTGGGATTCTGCATCCGGATGCGGATGAAGCGGGCTTCCGACTCCGTCGCCATGATCGGGTCTTCGCCGCCATCTCCGCCACGCACGCGGCGCAGCAGACGCCAGCTGAGCCCCTCGTCGGAGAGCTCGATGTCATAGTCGCGCGCGTGCGCGCCTGGCGACCAGGTGAGCGAAAGCCCACCGAACTCGCGCATGCGACCCAGATCGAGCGTCAGCGCCGGCGGGCCGCGGGTGGACGCAGGGCTGCGCCAGGCGGTCGCCGGATCGCTATCGACGGCGAGCGGCGCAAGCTCGTTCGCCGATGTTGCCCGCGCGGCGATCGGCGGCGGATCGCCGACATCGACCGGAAGACGCCGGATCACGAGCTGATCTATCTCGAACCATCCCGCGCCGCCGCCGCTGCCCGCGCTGACCACGAATTCGATCGCCGCTCCGCGGCGCAACGTCTTGTCCGCAGTGGGCCCCCAGGCGAAGGAGATCTGGCGTCTCTTGATGCGCACTTCGCGCCACTCGCGATGGACGCGGAAGTCGCGCCGGACGTGCCACCAGACATTATCGCCGCTGGCGTCAACCAGCTTGAACTCGAGATTGTTGGGCGCTGCCTCGCCGCGCACGAGAAAGGTGATCTCGAAATTGTCCGGCAGGTCGAGCGGAAGGTCGCGATGCGCGAATGCGTAGCCGGCGGATGGGCCCAGATCGAAGGACAGCTGGAGCGCGCCGCCCTTCTCGCCCGGCGTCGGCGCTTTCGAGACGGAGACGCCGTCCGACGCCGCCACCCGCCAGGGCGTGATGTCGTCGAATGTGTCGAGCATCATCGGCGCGCGCGCATCAGGCGCGGCCGCAGCGAGGAGGAGTAGCGCGCTGGCGGCGGCCACACCCGCCATCATGGCCACTCCCTCTCTGCCTGCTTCAGGTCATTGGCAAGGAGAGCATTCGTCATGAGTGTCTCGGAGTCTCCCTCAGTTGGGCACGAAGTGAGAGTCACTTCGCGGCGCGGAGCCGCGGCGAGGGGCCCTCTCGCCGCGCAGCGTCATCAAGAAAACGTTTACTCAGAGCGGGAAAACGTTTACATGGCTGCTCCAGGCCATGGCCAGAATCGCGCGCGGCGGATCGCAAGCCAGCATCAAGGACGTGGCTCGCAAGGCCCGCGTCTCCATCGCTTCGGTGTCGCGCGTCATGAACGACCATGACAGCGTGGGCGCGGAGACGCGCGAGCGCGTGCTGGCCGCGGTGCGTTCCCTCCACTACGTGCCGCATAGCGGGGCGCGCAGCCTGATCACCCAGCGGACGAACGTCGTCGGCGTCCTGTTGCCGGATCTGCACGGCGAGTTCTTCTCGGAGCTCATCCGCGGCATTGATGCCGTGGCGCGCCTCCGGCGCCTGCAGCTCTTGCTGTCGAGCACGCACGGTGATGCGGCGGAGCTTGCTGTCGCCATCCGCACCATGCGCGGCAGGGTGGATGGGCTCCTGGTCATGTCGCCACACGTCGATGCTGCGCTCCTGGACAAGAACCTGCCCAGCGCCCTGCCGATCGTGCTCCTCAACAGCCCGCTGGAGGACGCCCGACACTCGACGCTGACCATCGACAGCTACCGCGGTGCACGCGCCATGGTCAGCCATCTGGTCGGGCGCGGTCACCGGCGGATCGCGCACGTGGCGGGGCCGGAGCTCAACCTCGACGCCCAGGAGCGTCTGCGAGGCTATCGCGACGAGCTGGCGTCCTCTCTACCAAGGGTCGCACCACAGGTGCTGCCTGGAAACTTCAGCGAGAAATCGGGTTACCTCGCCGGGCGACTCCTGGCCGCCCAACCTGACCGCCCCGACGCAGTCTTTGCTGCCAACGATGTGATCGCGGTCGGTTGCATGGTGGCCTTCCGAGAGGCCGGTCTGCGCGTCCCCGACGACATCGCCGTGGCTGGGTTCGACGACATCCCGCTCGCCTCGCTGGTCAGCCCCGCTCTGACCACGGTGCGAGTCCAGATCGCGGATCTCGGCCAGTCCGCGCTGGAGCAGCTCCTGCTCAGCATCGAGAGCCCGACGCGATCACGGCCGGTGTCGCGCGCTCTGGTGCCCGAAGTGGTGGTTCGCGAGTCTTGCGGCGTCGAGAAGCCGCCCAAACGACGCTCCCGGCGTCAAGCAGCGAGGTTGCCATGAACAGGAAGCAGGGCAGCAGGGTCGACCAGAGGTGGAGCGTACTGGGCGTCGTCATGTTGCTGGCGGCCACGCCGGCGCTCGCGCAGAAGACGACGGCGACCATCCGGGTTGGCCTCAGCTCGGCCAGCGGTGCGACCACCGGCGTGTCCGTGCTCGCGGTGAATACGAACACCGGCTCCTCGGCGAAAGGGACTGTGCGCGCGGACGGCTCTCACCTCCTGACCGGCTTGGAGCCCGGTGAGTACGTGATCACCGCGACCCAGCCTGACGGCAAGGAGGTGTACCGGACGGTCACCGTGCAGGTCGGCCAGACGGTGGACCTGGACATCAACCTCGCGGAGGAGGTGCCGCTCGATCTCGGCCAGAGCGAGACCATCGTCGTCCAAGGGAAGACGACAGAGAGCTCGACGGCCGAGGTCGCCACCAACGTCAGCCGCGAAGAGATCGAGAACCTTCCCCAGGGCAACCGCAACTTCCTCAACTTCGCGGCCCTGGCGCCTGGCGTTCGCCTCTCCAACGACGAGCTCAAGAAGAACTACTCGTCCGGCGCTCTCGAGGCGAGCAACACCAACGTCTTCGTGGACGGTGTGAGCCTCAAGAACAACGTCATCGAAGGCGGGGTGGTGGGTCAGGATTCAAGCCGCGGAAACCCCTTTCCCCAGCTCGCGGTCAGCGGATTCCGGGTGATCACCCAGAACTACAAGGCCGAGTACGAGCAGGCCAGCGGCGCGATCATCTCCGCGATCACGCGCTCGGGCGGAAACGACTTCCACGGCGACCTCTTCCTCACCTTTCAGAACAAGGCCCTGGCGGCCCGGAACTCCTTCGACGTGGAGCGGGGTGATCTGGAGCGGCCCGATCTGCTGCGCTCACAGTTCGGGGCTGCACTCGGTGGCCCCCTGGTGAAGGACAAGCTGCACTTCTTCGCGACCTATGAGGGCAACCTTCAGGACCGCTCGAACCAGGTGACGATGGGCAATCCCACACCGGAGAACCTGAGCCAGTTCGGCGAGTTCCAGGGCAGCTTCGGGAGCCCCTTCCGCGAGCACCTCGGCTTCGGGAAGCTGACCTGGCGGCCGGCCGGCAACCAGACCGTGGATCTCAGCGCCAGCATCCGGAGAGAGACCGACATCCGCAGCTTCGGCGGATTGGTGGGGTTCGAGGGTGCCGAGAACGTGCGAAACAATGTGATCACCGCCGCGGTCAGGCATCAGCTGCGGCTGGGGGCGCTGACGAATGAAGCCACGTTCCAGTACCTCGACTCGCAGTTCAACCCGACCGCCGCGACCCCCGGCGTGGTGGGGCGAGACTACCAGGGCGTCATCCGGCTTGGCGGCCGCGACACCAGCCAGGACATCGGCCAGCAGGCGTTCACGTTGCGCGATGACGCGACGTTCGCGAACTTCGAGTGGGCCGGCCAGCACGTCGTGAAAACCGGCGCCAAGCTCTCCTTCCAGAAGTACCAGATCGAGCGCACGCTCTTCGGGAACCCTGTCTTCCGCTTCCGCCAGGACGCCGCCAACAACCTCAGCTACGACTTCCCGTTCGAAGCCGCCTATGGCGTCGGCGACCCGAAGATGACGGCCAACAACACGCAGCTCGGCGTGTACGTCCAGGACGACTGGGAGATCGCCAGGAGGCTCACCTTGAACGTGGGCCTCCGGTGGGATGTCGAGACCCACCCGCTGAACAACGATTACGTGACTCCCGAGGATGTTCGCGCGGCGGTGGAGGAGCTCGCGCGCCTGGTCGAGCCCACGAACGGGCCCGACTTCTTCCGGGTCGAGAACTACGTCTCCAACGGTCAGCAGCGCCCCATCTTCCTGGGGGCGATACAGCCGCGGCTCGGCGTGGCGTTCGACGTGCGGGACAACGGACACACGGTCCTCTTCGCTGGCGCTGGGCGCTACTACGACCGCACGCTGTTCAACACCGCGGTGGACGAGCGGCTTCGCCTTCAGTACCAGGTCCGCACCTTCCAGTTCTCGCAGGATGGCTCCCCCCGCAATGGTCAGCCGACGATCGCCTGGCGGTCCGAGTACCTGAGCAAGGAGGGGCTCGATTCGCTGATCGACCAAGGCGTGGCACCGGCACCGGAGATCTTCCTGCTCGAGAACGACACCAAACCGCAGTTCAGCGACCAGTTCAGCACGGGTGTCCGGCAGCAGCTCGGACCGGTCAACACCTCGGTGACGCTCACGTACATCCGCAGCCAGAACGGCGTCGGCTTCTACCCCGCGAACCGCAGGTCGACGGGCAACCGTGACTTCATTCCTACGCCGGGCGGCTTCGGCAATGTCATCATCTCGGTCGACGACCGGACCTCTTCCTACAGAGGCGTGCAGGTCTCTGCGGAGAAGCCCTACTCGAGCGAGCTCTCGAAGTGGGGCCTTCAGTGGGGCGCGTCCCTGGCCTACACCCTGGGCTTCGCGGAGGAGCGCGGGACGAGCTTCAACTTCGACTACCCAACCGTCAAGGACACCCCGATCACTCCCACCACGACCGACGAGCGTCACCGCCTCGTGCTCTCCGGCATCGTGGGGCTGCCGCTGCAGTTCAAGCTATCCACGGTGATCACGCTCGGATCCGGGCTGCCCTTCAACATCTCCGATGCGTCCAAGGGCTTTGGACCCACCGAGTTCGTGTTCAGCCGCAATGGAGGCCGAGCGGAGGGCTTCGTTCAGTTCAGCCAGGTGGACGTCCGGCTGGCGAAGGACTTCGTGATCTCCGAAGGGCGCCGGATCAGCGCCTTCGCTGAGTGCTTCAACCTCTTCAACGCCAAGAACTTCGGCGGATACGACGGGTTCATCCCGCCGTCGACAGACCCTGAGAACCCGAAGTTCGGCCAGCCCTCCTCCCTGGTGGCTCCGCCGCGCAACGTCCAGTTCGGCATGGGCTACAGCTTCTGAAGAGGAGCCTCCCCTTGATGGCACGCCCAGGCCGCCGCCCGCTTCTCTCTGCCGTGGCCGCTGCGTTGCTCCTCCCGAGCGCAGTGGCGGGCTGCGCCGACAGCCACCCGAACCGGCGCTCGCCCCCGAGCGCCACGCACGTCTCATCGCAAGAGCTGCTGGATGACCTGGAGGCGCGGACCTTCCGCTTCTTCTGGGAGACAGCGAACCCGGAGAACGGTCTGCTCCCGGATCGGTATCCGAGCCCGTCCTTCAGCAGCATCGCCGCGGTCGGCTTCGGCCTGACGGCGTACGGCATTGGCGTGGAGCGCGGCTACGTGAGCCGCGAAGCCGCCCGCGACCGGGTGCTCACTACGCTGCGCTTCCTCCACTCCGCGCCACAGGGCCCCGAGGCCAGTGGAGTGAGCGGCCACCGGGGTTTCTTCTACCACTTCCTGGACATGAAGTCGGGGCACCGCTTCGAGGAGACCGAGCTCTCCACCATCGACACCGCCTTGCTCCTCGGGGGGGTGCTGTTCGCGCAGTCCTACTTCGACGGCTCCCAGCCTCAGGAAGCAGAGATCCGGAAGCTGGCCGACGAGCTCTATCGCAGGGTCGACTGGCGCTGGGCGCAGGCCCGCCCTCCCGCCATTTCGCATGGCTGGTCACCGGAGGCCGGCTTCATCGCGTATGACTGGAGGGGCTACAACGAGGCGATGTTGCTGGTGCTCCTCGCCCTGGGCTCGCCGACGTTTCCCGTCGAGCCGGCTGCCTGGCAGGAGTGGGTCTCCGGCTACGAGGAGACTTGGGGCACCTTCTTCGGCCAGGAGCATCTGGGCTTCCCTCCCCTCTTCGGTCACCAGTACAGCCATGTGTGGGTGGACTTCCGCGGCATCCAGGACGGCTACATGCGCGGCCGCGGGATGGACTACTTCGAGAACAGCCGGCGGGCCACGTATGCACAGCGCGCGTATGCGATGACCCATCCCGAGGGCTGGAAGGGGTACGGCCAGGACATCTGGGGGTGGACCGCCTGCGACGGGCCGGCCGACGTGGAGCTCGACTACCAAGGGAAGCGTCGGATGTTTCGCAGCTACTCGGCCCGTGGCCCGGGGCTCCATGACGATGGCACCCTGGCGCCCACTGCAGCCGCCGCGTCCATCCCGTTCGCACCCGAGATCGCGATCCCGGCGGTCCTGGAGATGCACCGCCGCTACGGCGAGCACATCTATTCCACCTACGGCTTCCTGGACTCCTTCAATCCCAGCTTCGCGTACGACGTCCCGCTCCAGGAGGGCCGTCGGGTGCCGGGCTTCGGTTGGGTGGCTGACGACTATCTCGGCATCGACCAGGGGCCGATCATTGCCATGATCGAGAACCACCGGAGCCAGCTCGTGTGGCGGGTGATGCGCAAGAACCCCTACCTCCGTGCAGGCCTCAAGCGCGCGGGGTTCCAGGGCGGCTGGCTCGAGGAGCAGAAGTGATGGTGGCTGGCGCGGGGTCACCGGGGCTGGGAGCCCGCTGGCTCTCCATTACGGCGCTCGTGTGCTGCATGGCCGCCTGCGCCAGACCTGACTCGGGTGTGATCGTGCTCGAGTTCTGGGCGATGGGTCGGGAAGGTGAAGTGGTGGCCGAGCTGACGCGTGGCTTCGAGGCGAGCCATCCCGGGATCCGCGTCAACGTGCAGCAGCTGCCCTGGCAGGGGGCGCACGAAAAACTCCTGACCGCGTTCGTGGGAGACGCGACGCCCGACCTGGCGCAGATGGGAAACACCTGGGTTCCCGAGTTCGCCACGCTCGGAGCGCTCGCCGCCCTGGATCCGTCCGCCGCGGCGTCGACCGTCGTCGAACAGGAGGACTACTTTCCCGGCATCTGGGATACCAACGTCATCAACGACCGGCTCTTCGGCATCCCCTGGTATGTCGACACGCGGCTGCTCTTCTATCGGCGCGACCTCCTGGCCCAGGCTGGCTTTGCTCACCCGCCCAGGAGCTGGGACGAGTGGAGGGAGATGCTCATCGCCATCAAGCGACTGCCTGGCGCGGATCACTATTCGATCCTGGTGCCGCTCAACGAGTTCGAGCCGCTGCTCCTCCTCGGCCTTCAGCAGGAAGAGCCCCTCCTGCGCGATGGCGGTCGCTGGGGCAACTTTCGCAGCCAGGGCTTCCGGCGCGCCCTTGGCTTCTACCTGGAGCTGTTCGAGAAGGAGCTGGCTCCGCGCGCAACCAACACCCAGATCGCGAACGTCTGGAACGAGTTTGCTCGCGGATATTTCGCCTTCTACATCACCGGTCCCTGGAACATCGCCGAGTTCAAGCGCCGTCTGCCCAAGGAGCTCCAGGGAGCCTGGATGACGGCGCCGCTGCCCGGCCCCAACGGCCCTGGCCTGTCGAATGCCGGTGGCTCAAGCCTGGTGGTGTTCGCGGACTCCCGGCGCAAGGAGGCATCCTGGAAGCTCATCGAGTACCTGTCGCAGCCCGAGGTCCAGCGTCGCTTCTACGCGCTGTCCGGCGACCTGCCGCCCCGGCGGTCGAGCTGGGATGACTCGGCGCTCAGCGGCGATCGCTACGCTGCCGCGTTCCGGGAGCAGCTCGAGCGGGTCGAGCCCACCCCCAAGGTGCCGGAGTGGGAGCGCATCGCCACCGAGATGAGAATCGTCGCAGAGCAGGCGGCGCACGGCGGCCTGACTGTCGACGCCGCCGCCGCGGAGCTGGATGAGCGCGCCGATCGCATCCTGGAGAAGCGGCGCTGGATCCTGGCGCGGGAGGCCGGCGAGTGAAGACTGCGCACGCCGGGTGGGTGTTCGTGACGCCCGCCCTGCTCATGATCGCCGTCTTCTTCCTCCTGCCTGTCCTGGCTGCGCTCGGCCTCAGCCTGACGGACTTCGACATCTACGCCCTGGCCCAGCTCGACAACCTTCGTTTCGTCGGGGGAGGCAACTATCTGCGCCTGCTCCAGACGCCGCTCTTCTGGAAGGCGCTCGGAAACACGCTCTTCTTCGTCCTCGCCGGTGTTCCACTCTCGATCGCGGTCTCGCTTGCCGCGGCGCTGCTCCTTCACTCGGCGGTGGCGCGCGGCAAGGCGATCTTCCGTACGGCGCTCTTCGCACCGGTCGTGACGACCCTGGTCGCGGTCGGGGTTATCTGGAACTACCTGCTGCACACCCGCTACGGCCTCATCAACGACCTTCTCGGGCGGGTCGGCATCCACCCGATTGACTGGCTGGGCGATCCCCGCTGGGCCATGCCGGCGATCATCCTGTTCGCGGTGTGGAAGAACTTCGGCTTCAACATGGTGATCTTCCTGGCTGCGTTACAGAGCATTCCGGAGGAGCTGTACGAGGCTTCGCGCATCGAGGGCGCCTCGGCCCTCCAGCAGCTGCGCTTCGTCACCCTGCCCGCGCTCGCTCCCACGCTGGTTCTGGTCAGCATCCTGACCATGGCGGGCTACTTCCAGCTCTTCGCAGAGCCCTACGTGATGACGCAGGGTGGCCCGCTGCAGAGCACGACCAGCGTCCTCTATTTCATGTACGAGGAGGGCTTCAAGTGGTGGAACCTCGGCTCCGCCTCGGCGGTGGCTTTCCTCCTCTTTCTTCTCATGTTCGCCGTGACCCTGGTGCAGTCCTTCGCCCTTCGCCGCTGGAGTGAGCCATGACGCTGAGGTCACAGGCCCTCCTGGTGAATGCAGCCTTGCTCGCAGCCGCGGCGGTCAGCCTGGGTCCCCTCTTGTGGATGGTGTCGGCGTCCTTCATGGCGCCGGGAGAGGCGAGCAGCGCTCCACCGCCATTGCTCCCTCGCGCGGCCACGCTCGAGAACTACCACCAGCTCTTCGCCCAGACCGGTATGGGCCGCAGCTTCGCCAACAGCCTGTTCCTGGCCACGGCGGCCACCCTGCTCTCGCTCGTCTTCAACGTCAGCGCGGGATATGCGTTCGCCAAGCTGCGCTTCGCTGGCCGCGAGCGGCTCTTCCGGATCCTGCTGGGGGCTCTCATCATCCCCGCGCAGGTCGCCATGATTCCCCTGTTCCTGCTGCTCAAGCACCTGGGGCTCGTCAACACGTACCTGGGCGTGCTGCTCCCGTCGGTGGCGAATGTCTTCGGCATCTTCCTCGTGCGCCAGTACGCGCTCTCCCTTCCGGACGAGATGCTCGAGGCGGCTCGCATCGACGGAGCGGGCGAGCTCCGCCTCTTCTGGTCGATCGTGCTCCCGTCGCTGAGTCCGATCCTGGTGACCCTGGCGATCTTCACCTTCCTCGGCTCGTGGAATGACTTTCTCTGGCCGCTCATCGTGCTCACCGATGACGACCGCCACACGCTGCCAGTGGCGCTGGCTTCGCTGACGCGAGAGCACGTGCAGGACAGCGAGCTGATGATGGCCGGCGGCGTCATCACGGTGCTGCCTGTCCTGGTGCTGTTCCTGGTGCTGCAGCGCTACTACATCCAGGGCCTCCTGGCGGGGAGCGTCAAGGGATGAAGCCGCGCCGGAGCGATCGCTGCCCCTGAGATCACCCTCCCTCCTTGAATGAATCGAACATGACCAAGACCATCGAGTTTCCACGCGGATTCCTCTGGGGCAGCGCCACCTCGGCCTATCAGATCGAGGGCTCGCCGCTCGCCGACGGAGCGGGCCCCAGCATCTGGCAGCGCTTCCTGCACACGCCTGGCCTGACGCCCAGCGGCGATACCGGCGATGTGGCCTGTGATCACTACCGGCGCTACGCGAGTGACGTGGCGCTCATGCGCGAGCTGGGGATGCAGGCGTATCGCTTCAGCGTCTCCTGGAGCCGCATCCTGCCCCACGGCAAGGGCGCCGTGAACCCGGCCGGCCTCGACTTCTACGACCGGCTCGTGGATGCGCTGCTGGAGAACGGCATCGAGCCGCTCATCACGCTCTTTCACTGGGATCTGCCTGCCGCCCTCGACGATCTCGGTGGCTGGCTCAATCCCGATATCGCGGGCTGGTTCGCCGACTACGGGACCACGCTGTTCCGCAGGCTCGACGACCGGGTAAAGAAGTGGGCGACGCTGAATGAGCCGTGGGTCGTGACCGACGGCGGCTACTTGCACGGCCCGCTCGCCCCGGGTCACAGGAATCTGTTCGAGGCCCCGATCGCCTCGCGAAACCTCATGCGGGCGCACGGCGCGGCGGTCCAGGCCTATCGTGCCGCGGGCAAGCACGAGATAGGCCTGGTGGTGAATCTCGAGCCCAAGTATCCCGCCTCGGACAGCGCGGCCGACCTGGCGGCCACCGCTCGAGCCGACGCGTATATGAACCGGCAGTACCTCGATCCCGCGCTGCTGGGAAGCTGCCCGGACGCCGAGCTGACGGAGATCTTCGGCGAGGCGTGGCAGCCCTGGTCAGCGGAGGCGCTGAAGCTGGCCCGGCAGCCCATCGACTTTCTCGGCATCAACTACTACACGCGCAGCGTGACGCGCTTTGACGAGCTCGCCTGGCCGCAGCGGGCCGCGCCGGTGCGACAGAAGGGGGCCACGTACACCGAGACGGGATGGGAGGTGTTCGCGCAGGGCCTCATCGACACGCTCGAGATGGTGAAGAAGCGCTACGGACCTATTCCGCTCTACATCACCGAGAACGGTGCCGCCTTCTTCGATCCTCCGGTCGCCGAGGGCAACCGCGTCCGCGATCCGCTGCGAATCGATTACCTGCGCAAGCACCTGACAGCCGTCCATACCGCCATCCAGCGGGGAATCGACGTGCGCGGCTACATGCTCTGGTCTTTGTTCGACAATCTCGAGTGGTCGCTCGGCTTCTCCAAGCGGTTCGGCATCGTCCACGTCGATTTCGAGAGCCTGAAGCGAACTCCCAAGGACAGCGCGCGCTTCTACTCGCGCGTGATCGCCACCCACGGCGCTGCCCTGGGCGAGGATCCAGACAGCCCTCACGTTCGCTGAGCCCAGCCGGGACCCGGGGCCCCCATGGGTCACCGCTTGCTGACGCTGATGGGACGCACATCAGCCGCCTGAGCCGGCGTGTGCCCCACGGGGTTGCACTGCCTCTCCTCTGACCTGCCACGCGGCCCATGGGCACACGGCAGCAGCCCTCCCCTACTTCTCTGCACCAGCACGCCACCCTCAACAGGGCCCCCATCTGTCCTATGCTCCCCACCCACGCCCTAACTAGCGGTCCGCTAGAATGTCTCGATCGACAAGAGCGTGCCT
>NZ_DASPHO010000185.1:0-8244 GCF_035629615.1 Hyalangium sp.
CATGGGGTGCCCTGTCCGCCGAACTCAGAACCTCCGCCCCCGCCGCAGCAGCCAGGAGGGGGGAAGGAACATCACCAGGAGAATGAACATCAGCAGGGCCGCCAGGTGCCGCATCTCGCGAGGCCCATAGCGCAAGACCAGGGGAGTCCCCACGAGGAGCCCCAGGCCCACCGCCCAGCGAACGGGCTTGGAGGGAATGAGGCTCAGCAGCGCCACGCCCGGGGAGCGGCCTTTCAGGAAGGAAGCCCCACGGTGGATGTCCCACGGCTGTGAGCGCAGCTGCTCGTGCAGCCGGGCCTTGGCGGCCGCGTCCTCCTCCCGCTGGGCCTCGGCCTGTTGCCGCGCCTGCTCGAGGGCCTGCGCGTGCTCGCGCTCCTGGGCCTCCCGGGTCTGCCAGAGCCGCTCGTTGTACTCGCGCTGCTGGGGCGTGTTCAGATCCGCGCCGCACACCCCACACTCCTGGGTGTAGCGGCCGTTCTCGGACTCACACCGGGCACAGCGAGGGAAGCGCTCTTCTTTGTTGGGAGCCTCCGCCAAGGCCAGTGGCGCCTCGCCTCGGAAGCGCTCGAGGTGGGCCTCGGGAACCACCGCCCCCTGAGGAGCCTCTCCTTGCTCCGCCAGGGCCTCGAAGCGGCCGCCGCTCTGCAGACGAGGGGGCTCCTCCGGCTTGGAGCGCTCACCGCGCGAGCGCTCCAGGTGGAGGAAGCGGGTGAACTTGGAGGTCATCTGCCCTCCGGGGGGCCGCCGAGCGACGCCGGGCGAGTCCGCCCCTTGGCCCACGCCCGGAGCCGGGAGATCTCGTCCCCCATGGTGACGGACAGCGGGAACGTCTCTCGGATGCTGCGCACCAGGTGAGGCTGCCCGAGCTCCACTCCCTCGCCGAAGGCCTCGTACAGCCCCGCGATCACCGCCTGCTCAATCTCCGCGCCGCTGAAGCCATCCGTGAGCGTGGCCAGTGCCTCCAGATCGTAGTGCGCGGGGTCGCGCCGCCGCCGGTTCAGGTGGATGCGGAAGATCTCCCGGCGCTCGGCCTGCTCGGGCAGATCGATGAAGAAGATCTCGTCGAAGCGTCCCTTGCGCAGCAGCTCCGGCGGCAGGCCGTCGATGCGGTTGGCGGTGGCCACCACGAACACCGGCGCCGTCTTCTCCTGCAGCCAGGTGAGCAGCGTCCCGAAGACGCGGGCAGAGACGCCGCTGTCGCCCGTGCTCGAGGAGGCCACACCGGACAGCCCCTTCTCGATCTCGTCCACCCACAGCACCACCGGCGCCACGCTCTCGGCCACGCGGATGGCCTTGCGCAGGTTCTCCTCCGAGGAGCCGATCAGCCCGCTGAAGATGCGGCCCATGTCCAGCCGCAGCAGCGGCAGGTTCCAGTGCGCGGAGACGGCCTTGGCGGTGAGGCTCTTGCCGCAGCCTTGCACGCCCAGCAGCAGCACGCCGCGCGGCTCGGGCAGCCCGAACTGGCGGGCCCGCTCTCCAAAGGCAGCGGTGCGCTGCCCCAGCCACGCCTTGAGGTTCTGCAGGCCGCCCACGTTCCCCAGGGTCTCATCGGGCGGGTAGTACTCGAGCAGCCCGTTCTTGCGGATCACCTGGCGCTTCTCATCCTGGATGCGCTTGATGTCCTCCACGCCCAGCTTCCCGTCGTGGGCAATGGCCTTGGCGAAGGCATTCTCCGCCTCGGCGAGCGTGAGCCCGAGCGCCGCCTTGATGATCTGATCGGCATGATCGCGCGACAGGTCGACGGTGGCCTTGTTGTTCTTGCGCACCACGGCGACGATCTCTTTGAGGAGCTGCAGCAGATCGTTGTACCCGGGCAGCGGCACGTCAATGACGGAGACCTCCTTCTCCAGCTCGACGGGGATGCTGAGCGTGGGGGCCAGAAGGATGACGGTGGTGAAGGTGCTCTTGAGAAAGTGGGCCAGCTCGCGCACGGCGCGCACCACGCCCTTGTCCTCGAGGTAGGGGTGGAAGTCCTTGAGCACGATCAGCGCCGGCTCGTTCAGCTTCTCGATGGCGGCGAGCGCGTCAACGGGGTTGCGCGTCTCCTCGGGCTGCGTCGCGGTCCGCGAGCCGCCCATGTTGCGCAGCCCGCGGGTGATGGACCAGTGGAAGAGCGCCTTGCCGTGCGAGCGCGCCAACTCGGCCAGGATCGCATCCACCCGGTGCTCCTCCCAGGAGACCAGGTAGAGGAGCGGGTAGCGAGCCCGGATGAAGATGTCGAGCTCCTCCAACCACGGCGCCGTCGCAGCGCGGGAGGTGGGAGAGCCAGGAGCCGGGGGCGTCATGCCCCCAGATATATCAAGCCTTACGGGGCTGCGGGTGCGGCCTCCGGGGCGGAGCCGGTGGGCGCGGGCTGCGCGGCCTGGGCCTGCTCCGCTGCCCGACGCTTCTCCGCGACGGTCTTGAGGTTCTTCAGCCCCGTCTGGAAGTTGTTGGCCAGCATGTCTTCGATCATGCCCACGAAGTAGCCACCGATGACGGGCGGCAGCGTGCCCTCATCCACCCACTTCACCTTCGTGCCCTCCGCTTCGCGCGTCCACGTGAGCGCGCCGCGGGCGTTCACTTCCTTGTCCGTCTCGATCATCTCGTCCACCCACACGCCGGTGGAGACATCGCTCTTCGTGATGGTCATCTTCCCTTGCCCCATCTTCGGGCCTTTCCACGACCACCACGCTCCCTCACCCGAGGCCGGCCCGCCGTAGTCCCACTTCACCTCGGGATCCATGTCCTTCGTCCAGGCCGCCCACGACTGCCACTGCTTCAGATCGGTCACGAAGGGGTGGATGTGCTCCGGCGCGGCGTTGATGACCAGCACCTGCTCGACGTGCCACTGCCGGGGCAGGAAGAGGCCCACCACCGCGAGCACGGCCACCAGCGCCGCGAACCCCAAGCCACCGATCTTCAGAATGCGCTTCATGAGTCCCCCCAAGTTGGGAATGGATACAGCGAAAGGAGCGGCACCATACACCGAGCCCTGGAGTGATTCATCAGTAGGCCCAGGAGCCGATGGAGAAGGCGTGCGTCACCTTGTGGTTGAGCCAGAGGGCGAGGAGCGCGACCGGCCATCGCAGCCAGGCTGGCCGCTCAGCGAGCCAGTCGCCTACCCGGAACAGGACGGGAAACATCACCGCGCCGAAGCGGAACGCGTTGCCCAGATCGCCCTGAGGCAGCATGACGAGCAGTGCGAGCAGCCCATAGAGGGCCAGGGGCAGGCTGCGACGGCTCAGCGCCACGGCCCCGGCAAGCCACACAGCGCCGAAGAGGTTGCGCAGGCCCAGCCACCAGCCGGGCTGGTGCCACTCATTGCCGAACCAGAGCCCGCGGATCGCGCCCCACAGGGAGTCCACATGGTGCCAGTTCTGCTGGGCATGCAGGTGCGCGAGCGGATCCCCGGCCGAGCGGGCCTGGAAGAGAAGGAACCCGCCGAACGACGCGAGCGCCACGCCCCCCACCGTGGCGAAGCGCGCGAGCCGGCCAGGCCACAGACCCGGGGTGCGGGCCACCAGGAGCGCAGCGGTGATGGCGACGAAGATGCCCTGGTTGCGCGTCCACACACAGAGTGCGGCGAAGGCCGCGGCACGCCAGACGTGCCTGTCCCAGGCGGAGGCCAGGGCGCCCAGGGAGAGAAGCAGGAAGAGCCCCTCGGTGTGGTGCGAGTGCAGGGCGAAGCTGGCGGGGCTGTAGAGGAAGAAGAACCAGGCCCACACCGTCCGCGGCTCGAGCGGAGAGGCAGCCCCCTGCCGGGCTCCTCGCCAGGAGACCCAGGCGGCGAACGCCAGCAGGCAGAGCGAGGACAACGCGGAGCCGATGACCTGGGGCGGCAGCGCTCCTCCCAAAAGGGTGCGAAGGAGAGACACCGTTGCTGGGTAGAGGGGCAGGAAGGCTCGCAGCGCCGGATCGTACCCCTCGGTGATGATGCGGGTGTAGAGGTGCGAGTCCCAGCGGTCGATGGCTTCAAGGAATGGGAACCCGCGCCGGAACGCCGTCCAAGCCCACAGCCCGAAGTGGTGCACCAGCATCAGCGCGGTGAGGCCCAGCGCCAGAGGCCACCGCGGGGTGGCGGCGGGAGCGTCCTGGCCGCCGGGTGGAGCGCGGTGCGCGGAGCCCTCTCCAGGCGCTGGGCTGAGTGCAGGTGTCTCCGCGGGCTTCAAGCGCGCGGCACGCTAACGCGCCCACAGGGGGCGGACAACTGACGCACACTCCAGGCCGACGGGCTCGGGGCAGTCACCCTGCCGGCCAGGCCTGCAACGGCCGGAGCAGTCAGGCCATGGCCATGGCGCGCAACACCTCGGTCATGACGGAAGCGGTCAGCACCCGCTCCCCATCGAAGCCGCGAGCGCTGGGAGGCTCGCGGTGAGAGGTGCAGGCACGTGGCGAGCGTCCAGGCGTCAGCGTCGGCGGGAGCCTCCCCAGCAGGGTGTGAGGGTGTGAAGAACGGGCGCCACCCGGCAACTCCTCCTCTCCCACATGGCAACCCTCTAACCTGATCCGATCCTCACAAGGAAGGGTGACCCATGATGCCGTGGCGGATTCTGTGGCGAGCCAATGCGCTGATCCTTGCGGTGATGGTCGGGTGCGCTGGCACTTCGAGAGGTCTCCGAGTGGAAACCGGAGCGGGGGGACAAACCATCGTCCACATCCCCCGCACCGCTACCGTGGAGCCGGTGGAGGTGACGCCGGAGGAAGTGACGGCGGCCATCCGGAGACTGGCGCGGGAGGTGCGGCTGAGCGGCTCCCCTCGTGAAACGGTGGAGAAGTTGTTTCAACTCGACGCGCTCTACAGCGATTACCTCTACCTGCTCGGAGAGCGAAAGCTCGTCCCGCTGGAGTCGGGCACTCCCCTGGAAGGAACGTTGACGGTGGAGGAGGAGAAGCTCGTCAGCCGGTACAAGGGCTGGTGCCGGAGCGACCATGGTTTCGAGGGCGATTGCCTGGGGGGCGCGCTCGTTGCCGGGAAGTACCTGGACATGCAAGGCCGCTACATGTTGGCCATGGCCCTGAGCAAGAGTCCCGTGCTGGAGGAGTTCGAGAAGGCGCTGGGCGAGATGGTGAGCATGCAGGCCGTCATGCAGGCCGCGATAGCGACTGTCGTCACGCTGCTCGTCCTCCTCGCGATGCCCGAGCCGGTAACGAAGTTCATCGCCGCGTGGGCGACCGTGGGGCTCATTCTCTGGGTGGGCGGCAAGACGCTCTACAACCTGATCACCGGTTGGTTCCAGTTGATGGAGGAGGTGAAGGTTGCAGCCACCTTCGAGGAGATCCGCGAGGCGGGCGAGAAGTTCGGCAAGTTGTTCTCGCGTGAGGCGGCGCAAGCGTTCGCCATGATGGCGATGGCGCTGCTGACGCGCACGGCGAAGGGGTTCGCGGAGCAGGTGGGGACGCTGCCCGGTTCGGCGCAGGTGTCGATGCAGGCTGTGGGCCGAGAAGGGGTCTTGTTGTCGGAGGTGGGCGCGGTGGAGTCGGTGGCGGTGACGGCCGATGGATTCAGTGTGGTGCTGGCCCCGGGCGCGGTGGCGATGGCGGCGCGCGGTGGACGCGGCGACCGCACGGAGAAGCACCACATCGGGACCATCGCTAACAAGAAGTCCGCCTTGCGTGGTGGCCCGTGGACCCCCCTGTTCGAGGAGCTTTTCGCCAGGGCGGGCATGCGGTTGAAGGATGCTGAGAACATCGTGCCCATCCAGGGGCACAAGGGGCCTCACCCGCAGCGATACCATCAAATCGTCTACGAGCGCTTGCGGGAGGCGCTGGGAGACTGTCGCGCCATCGCGGAATGCCGAGCGGAGTTGACCCGCGAACTCCGTAGCCTCGCGGAAGAGATCTCCACACCCGGAACGGAGTTGAACCGGCTCGTCACCCTGGGGCAATGACGCTAGAACTTCCCTATGGCCCAGCGCTTCTTCAAGCTCTCCGACGACCTCTATGTCCCCCACCGCTGGTACTTGGCCACTCCCATCGATAACCAGGGCCGCAAGGTGCATGACTGGGACTTCACGAGAGGAACGCCCGTGCATGTTGAAGGACAGTTGAAAATCCCCATCAAGATTGCAGGCAGGCCGCTGGACTTCTCCTGGGCGCTATTGAGCATCCCCGTCGTCCACGTCAAGGTGGCTTCCATGCTGTCGGAGCGCGCCCCCGGCGACGTGCAGCTCATCCCCGCAGACATCGATGGCCAACCGGATCAGTACCTCGTCCTCGTCGCAACACGCCTCATCCGCTGCATCGACGAGAAGGCATCAAGGATCCTGCTTTGGACCCATGAGGATGGAGCGCCGCACAAGGTTGGCAAGTACCGAGATGTTCGGGACATGCGCATCGACAAGCTGAAGGTGGGGAACGCCAAGGTCTTCCGTCCCGATGGCTGGTCGAGCACGCTGCTCGTCTCCGAGGAGATCAAGGACGCCTTGGAGCACATGGGCGCTACGGGCACGCGATTCGAGGAGGTCTAGTGGCCCAGCAGAGATTGCGGGCCGAGCGTGAACGTCGCAATGCCGGCGCGTTTGAAATGCTCCTGCAGCTTCAGCAGGATCTCCGCGGACAGCGCGGCATATCTCAGCTGCTCGAGGCCCAGAGGCCGCTGGCTCCAGTTCGAAGTCTGCATCTCCTTGTCGAGCGAGAGGCCCAGCTCGCGCTCGCACACCATCGCCAGGCTGTGTCCTCCCAGCACCTCCGCTCCACGCAGCTGGCGTGAGGCCTCCAGGGTGTCGAGCACCCCTTGGAGCGGGATTCCGACCGCCGCGAGGACCCGCCGCTCGAAGCTCGCATGGTGGATGACCTTCTGTGGGCGTGACGCGCCCAGCACCTGCCCGAGCGGAGCAAGGTCACCCACCGCGAAGGGATCGATGAGGTAGGTGCGGCTTCGCGTTGCAATCTGGACGAGGCAGAGCGTTCCGAAGTCGAGCGTCGTCTCGACATCCAACCCCACCGCCTCCTCGCCCTGGAGCTCCTCGCTGACGCTGCGAAGGGCCGCAGGCGTATCCACCCACTGGATCTCGTTCTGGGGCGTGGCTGCGCCCGAGCGCGGTGCCACCGCTTGAAGTTCAACGACGAAGGCCTCTGCCGCCCGGGTATCCCTCAGGCGGATCCCCATCGACCGTGGCGCCGCCCGGACGCCGCTCACCTCCACGCTGCCAAGGAAGCGAAGCGTGCCCCCAAGATCGAGGAGCTTCTCCGCGAGCAGCCGGTCCTCTGCATCCTCGGGCAGGCACGGCTGGAACTTGCTCACCATGCCCCGCGCCATGTCATGGGCCGCGGCCGCGGCGACGCGCTCCCAGTTCAGCTCCCCCAGCCCGCTGACAGTCTCCCTCGCGGCTGTCATGGGCAGCTCCTTGCAACGAACCGAGAGGTTGCCAGCCACCCATCGCTTGCCGGACTTCGCCTCCAACCCCGCCGCGAGGAGCCTGTTGATCGCCCCCCCTGCGAACGTGTGCCATTGCACCCCTTCCGGCTGCTCCTCCAGGCAAAGGCCCGTCGCTCCGGCGGACCGCCCAGCCCCCCCAGGTCGATCTCCAGGAAGCCCTCCGGGGCCACCTCGTGCTTCCCAAGAGACAGGCAGCGGGGGCACCGTGCCGCGCAGCCGCGAGAAGTACATCACCCAGCCTACGAAGGTGCCCGGCTTCGCTCTCTCCGTCACGCTGGCCCGGTGCGCCTCGGATGTCGCCACTCCCCACATAGGGCCGAAGCACACTCTACAATGGTGGAAGCCCCGCGCGCTGACAGGGGAGCCGGCCCACTCGACGAGAGGAGCGAGACGTGAGGAGAGAAGAAAGTCCGGTGAAGTGGATGGCTCGAGCCTGCCTCCTCCCGCTGTGGCTGGCCGGGTGTGCCACGACCTGTGCCCGGCCGGTTCCGCTGGTGGACGTGCCCCCTTCGTTACGGGGGACAGCGCCGGAGCAGGCCGTCACCCTCCTGCCGCTGAGCGGCCCTCTTCAGGGGGATGGCGCCGAGCTCTCCGGCCTCGCGTGGTACGGAGAACACCTCATTCTGCTGCCTCAGTATCCCGACTGGGAGGATGACGGCACCTCCTGCCTCTACACCGTCTCGAAGGCCGGCATCCTCGCGCAGCTCGATCACACCGCGTCAGGGCCCCTCGAGCCCCGCTGCATTGCGTTCGACAGCGGCGGCCTCGAGAAGCGCATCCCCGGCTTCGAAGGCTACGAGGCCATCGGATTTGCCGGGGACCAGGCGTATCTGATCGTGGAGACCGCCTCCCGGCGCACCGGAACGGGCATCCTCGTCACCGGC
>NZ_DASPHO010000186.1:0-6476 GCF_035629615.1 Hyalangium sp.
ATCAATCAAGACCATCATCCACAAGGCCCTCAGGCGGGATCCTGCTCAGCGGTACGTCACGGCCACCGAGATGCGTGATGCTCTGCTCGGAGCTCTCGCGCAGATGCCCCAGCCATACGGCCGGAAGGAAGTCCACGAGGAGGTATCGAAGCTGGTCGCCGATGCCAGCGCCCACCGTGATCGGCTGGAACTCCCGCAGGAGGGCATCTTCCCGGAGGCGCTGGACGCGCACGAGCTGTTCGTCCGCCCAGAAGGGCACCAGCCCTGAGGGAGCCGGTGGGTGCTTCTCTACCGGAGGAGGGCGCCCGCCATGCCGGTGAGCGCCTGGAGCTGGGTCTCATCCATCCGGAGCACCAGCGTGAGGAGGCGGCGTAGACTCGGCGCAGGTTCCTCCTGCTTTCCTCGAGAACTGCGGGTGGGCTCGTTGGCGGCTCCTGAACCTGACAGCCCCAGCAGATCATCCGAGGAGATGTGGAGCACGCTGCAGAGCCGGCGCAGCGTCGGGACGCTGGGCATCACCTTCCCTCGCTCCATGCGGCTGTAGACCATGGAGGTGATCTCCACCAGGGAGGCCACCTCTGCCTGGGTGAGCCCTGCGCGTTGCCGGGCCTCACGGGCTGCTTCGCCAATCATCTTCGCCAGCTCTTCATTCATGGGTGAGCGGCAGAGTACCTGATAGGGCTATCCCCGTCTTGCCCGATTTGGGGTCACGCCTTCACGGTGGGCAAGCCGAGGAGTGTGTCCGAGGAGACCCCGAAGAAGAGGCACAGGTCCACCAGGGTGGAAGGCGTGGGCAGGAGCTTGCCGCGCTCCATCCGGGCGTATGCGAGCAGAGGCAGCTCGATGGCCTCGGCCACCTGCTCCATGGTGAGCCCGGCATTGAGCCGGACGCTGTGGATCATCGTGCCAATGGTGGTTGCCAAGTGCTCGGACATGCGGACCTCGGGGTAGGGGAATGCACCGCTTGTACAGTGCTGCCCTGGTATACCCAATGAGGATAGTAGATGGGTAGGAGCTGCGGGTGCATGCTCCTTGCCCGTAGCAGGAGCGGGACGTGCCCAGGTCTGGTAGCGTCGCCAACTCCTGGAGGTTGAACGCATGGACGAGGGAACTGCTCCGACGCGGATGAGCCCGGACGGCCTGGCTCTCGGAGCTGGGGCATGACGGCGCTTGCGCCCCTGGAGATTCCTCCTGGAACGGACGTCCGTGGCTTCCTGATCGAGGGGAAGTTGGGAGCCGGCGGCTTCGGCACGGTGTACCGGGCCCGTCGTGGCGAGCGCCTCTACGCGCTCAAGTTCATCCGCATCAAGGACGCGGGTGGCTGGGCGAAGCGCGAGGTGGAGAGCTTGCTGCGTGTCTCTCATCGCAACGTGGTGGGCTTCGAGGGATGTGGCTTCTGGCCAGAGGAGACTCACGAGTACCTGGTGGTCATCATGGACTACGTCGAGGGGCGGCGGCTCGATGTGTGGGCAGATGAGGAAAACCCGGACGCCCGCGAAGTGACTCAGAAGGTGCTGGGCGTGGGGAGGGCCCTGGTGGCAATCCATCAGGAGAACGTGATCCACCGGGACCTGAAGGAGGCGAACATCATCGTGCGTGCCTCCAATGGGGATGTCGTGGTGGTGGACTTTGGAGTCGCGGGTGGCCCCCATACGGCGAGGGTGACGCGAGACGTTCTCCCTCCTTGCACGCTTGAGTACCGCTCCCCCGAAGCGTGGCGTTTCTTGCGTGAGAACGTCCGCCGGCTGGATGTCCACTACCAGCCAGGCCCCCGCGATGATCTGTACGCCCTGGGAGTGGTCCTCTACTGGTTGCTGACAGGCAGGTATCCGTGTGTCGGGGTGACCGAAGCGGAGCAGGCAGAGGTCACCATCCACCAGGTTCCCGAGCCGCCTCACGTCGTCAACCCTCGAGTGCCGGAGGCGATCAGTGCCATCTGCATGAGGCTGCTGGAGAAGCAGCCTGAGAACCGCTATCCGGACGCAGCGGCGCTGTGCGCAACCGTGGAAATGGCGCTGGCCATAGCGGATGCAGCCTGGAGCGTGCCCCTGTGCGACGCCCATGCCCCGGACAACGTGACCACCGTGGGCGACTTGGCGCGTGTGGACGGCGACGACGGTGTGGACCACTGGCTCCGGGAGGCAAGGCACGAGCACGAGAGGCCCAGGAGGGGCAGGTGGCCAGTGCCAGCAGCTCCAGAAGGGAAGCCGCTGCTGCCAGCAGCGGTCGAGGTCGCTCCAGCTGTACAGCTTGAGCCTCCGGCAGCAGCGCCTCCGGTAGAGCCACCGGGAAAGGTTGAGGTCAAGGGCGGCCCACCTGGCCTCGTTTCCTCAAGCAGGGTAAGGCATCCGATCCGCGCTGGTGCTCTAAGCATCCCGCTATTGGGAACTGCGGCGCTGGTCTTCGTCCTGGGGCTGACCATGGCCGTAGTCCAGCTCCATCCTCGTCCCGCGACGTCACCCCCAGCCGCGGTCATGGCAACGGAGGAACCTCGTGCCCGGATATTCGAGGTTGTCCCGGAGACTACCTGGGAGGTTGGAGAAATTGGCTGGAAAGTAGCGTCACCTATGAAGTCGCCGGAAGCTGATCGCGACAACGTTCTCTCCGTCGCAGAGGCTTCCGTGAAGAACCCGCAGCAGAAGCAGCAGAAGGTCCTCGCTCCAGTGGCCAAGGCGATCAGCACAGGTGCTGCTTGCCTCACCATGGCCTGCACTGGACCGCAGGTGCGTCCCGAGCCACCAGCCGAGCCTTGCCCTTCCGGCGCGGTCGAGGCCATGGAGAAGTTGGGCATCAAAGTAGGGGACCGCGGAGATGCGACATTTCCCGTCAATGGTGATCCTCGTCCCATCACGGTCAAGGAGGGGGGGATCAGCGTCCGCCTCTATGGACGCTGGGGGGAACTGCCTCAGAACACCCTCTTGTTCGGGAAGCTGAGCTTTGGGAGGGAACGCGTCTACGGCCGGTTTACTCAGGCGCAGCTACCCAAGGGCGGAGGCACAGTCCGGGTATGTGCCGAGTTGGTGGAGGCCATTACGGGCAAGCCTGGCGAGCCCATGTGGTCCAGGTCCACGGCTGACGATGTCAAGATCGGTTCCGTTGCGACGGTGCGGGCGGTGGACCGCTTCGAGTGAGCTTGGCCCTCCATGAGGGCGGCGTAGGGCGCACGGACACGACTCGCCTATGACGTGGTAAAGGCGACGTTCCAGGGGGCTTGCCCCGCGCCCCACCTCGGAGGTCCTGTCTCATGTCCGCGCTATCCCCCATTGCCCTCTTGGTGTTGGTCATCACGGCGGGAGCGGCCAACGCTGCTGAGGCGCTGCGGTTGCCCGACTGTGACGAAGCACAGGAGCGGATCAATCTGCCAGCTGAGCCGGATGGGAGGGTGTACGAGGTGTGTATCAGCCCTGGGCTGGGCACGATGATCGTCTTCTTCGGGACCGAGTTGCTGTCAGCGGGCGTGACGCTGGAGGGAGCCGAACGATTCACCGTGATGGAAGTAGGCAAGAGTAGCCTCTCTCTCCTGCCCTCAGACAACGTGGTGCCTGGGGAGCGGCTGAAGTTGACAGTGCGCTTCGTGGGTGAGGATGCCCCGGCGAGTGCGAGCTTTCTGCTCGTGGCGCATCCGGCTCGTGCCACACGCCAAGTGGAGGTGTTCCGCCAGAAACGCACGCTGGCGTCCTATCAGCAGTCGGAGAAGGAGAAGGAGGCCCAGGTTCAGCAATGCCGCGAGGAGAACGCGCGGCTCCGTGCGGAGTGTGGAGAGCAGTGGGGACTCACGGGGCTGATCGCCTCAGGCCTCGTGGGTGACGATGGTGTTGTCCCCCAGGACCTCACGTATCGCGTCACTCGCCATCCAACGAATCCATTCGCGGTGGCGAAGGTGTTCAGCTATCGCTCCGCGGGGCTGGTGGCTGTGGTGTTGAGCTTGGAGGTTCCCGAGGGGGCAGCGCCCTGGGAGGCGGTGGGCGCGGAACTGGTAGGCCCGGGACGCCGCATGCTACGTGTGAAGCCACCATGGCAGCGGCAGCCCATCACGTTCGACGTGAAGGACCGGCGCGTCGTGATCGAGGCGGAGGCGACAGAGGCAGAGACCCGGGGCTCCTTCACTCTGAGACTGTGGGATGCGGATGGGACCAGAAGCATCGTCCTCACGGGGGTGACGTTTCCGTAGCGCACTTTTCCCTTGTGAGGGCAGAGTGCGTTTCGTGACGAGCGGGCACCTGCTCCAAGATCGACCTGCGGACCTTCAGGGGCATGTAGTGGAGTGTGAAGGTGTCTTCAGCCACGGTGCGTCGTCACGTCAGTAGACGGGGTTCCCTCGATGTGGACAACTCTGTAAGGGCGAGGAAGCCTGCATCGCACCGGAAGAGCCGTATGACGAGGGCAAGCAGATAGGCAGCTAGGTAGGGACTAGTCGCACCAGAGGCTTGTGACGCGGTGCGCTGGGGCAATCCTACGAGAGCCCTAGACCTTCGGCTAAAGCCTCTTCCCGGGTACTAAGCGCGCTCTCTCTCGTTCATAGCGATGAAAAGAACTAATGATGTCAGAGAACTGGTTACTATCCCATCCTTCTGAGCACCACTCTTGGAGACCTAGCAGCCTTGGACTCGGATACTTCCCCCCTTTTTCAAGCCCTCCAAGTGCTAGAGCGCTCCCTAAAGCAGCCAAGCACCCAAGCCACTTGGCGGGAAGTGTTTCCCGAGTTGGCGACGTGGCTCACTCCAGAAAGACTGGATGCACTAGAACATCAGGCAGGGTGGAAGTTGCTCGGCAGTGCGCCTCGAACTTGGTCCATAAGCATCGAGAATATGATCAGGGACTTCTCCTTTCCTGATCTGGATAGCATGCCTGAAGAACAGGCAGCCAAGTGTGTGATCGACTTTTGTCGGCTGTTTGAGAACTTCGTGCAGCCCGCCACAGAAGGCTTGGTGGCTATTCACCTTGAGTCTCTCTCTCGTCCCGTCGGGAAGAACCTCTACATCTTGGCATCGCATTGCCGGCGCGAGTTCGACCCTGAAGGGACTCGGATCTGCGACGCTGTCACGCGGATCGACGGTCCCGCCTTCTTTGGTAGCGGCAATGCCTTGAAGTTGCTTCACTTGGACCGCGAGCCACTGTTTGAGGAGTGGGTCGACGCATTTGTAGGGCAGACACATCAATTCGCTGAGGTCTTTTACCGTCAGGGGCTTCATGCCGTGCTATCCCTAACCAAGTTGCTTTTGGGGCAGCCTATCGAGCAGACTCCTGCTGAACTCGGTGGCCTCATGGCGGAATGTAAAAGGGTTTTTCGGGGCGATCCTGTGTTTGATGGCCTCTTGCTTGACGAGATTCGCATTATCCGCAATGCAAGAGCCCACTCTCAGATTGAGCTTGACGTCCAGAATAAAACGGTGACGTTCATCAACCGTCGGCGTGATGGGCGTGAGGAAAGACTAGGACCATGGACCCGTGAGCAGTTTGGGGAATGTTTTTCACGCTTCGCTCAGCTTTGTAGAGACATGCTGGCTGCATTTCGTCTCTCAGGCCCTTCGTTCTTGGATGACTTCAAGAAAATGACAGAGCTGGTCACGAAATTGCGTGAGATGCGCCTTGAAATTGAAGCATCCGTTTCGGATAAGAGGATCTGAAGGTCCGACATTAGAGGCGGTGCCTCTCTGAGCCAAAAAGAAGAATCCCAGGCGGCGAGGAGGACTTCACCCCCCTCGCCACCCGAGCCAGAGTCACATGGTGCGCGACGTACTACGAGCCGAGGCCCTGCTCGAGCTGGCCTTGGGCGCAGCCGGGACCCCGTCACCCATGTTCGGCTTCATGGGCCCGGTGGCGCCGTTGCCCATCTTCCGGCGGACCTGCTGCTGCTCGCTGGATGCGGGGGCAGCGCCGCGGAGGGTCATCTCCATCTTCTCCTGGCGCTCCCGCATCTCGGCCATCTCCTTGCCGAGGCGCATCGTCTCAGCGCGCTGGGTGTCGAGCTGGCCCTGAAGCCCCTTGCGAATGTCGGCCACCTCGGTCTTCACGTCCTTGGTCAGCGTGCGCATCTCGCCCAGCGCGGCGGTGTTGGCCTGGGAGAGCTTCTCGAGCAGCTCCGAGTGCTTTCGGTCGAGCTCGGTCAGCGTCATCTGGCCCTCGAGCTGCCGGACCTCCTGGGCCTTCTCGCGCATGCAGGCCTGTGTTTCCGAAGGCTCATCTTCGCCGGCCAGCCAGCGGCCGATGGTCTTGCGGTTGGCGTAGCCGGCGGTGCCAGCTGCGAGTGTTGCAGCGATCTTGCCGAGGTTGTTGGTGATGAGGGGGAGGAAGGGCATGTGGGACTCCTCGTGGGGCACGGGAGGAATTCCCGGGCTTTAAGGCTGATACCCACAAGGGGCTCTGGATTTCGGACGCTGTATCAGAGGGCGGGCGGGTCCCTCCCGCGGGGCTTGAGGATCCGCTCGATGTGCGCGTCGAAGCAGCCCAGGATGATGTCCGTCTGTTCCTTCTTG
>NZ_DASPHO010000187.1:0-34242 GCF_035629615.1 Hyalangium sp.
TCCTCTCCTTCCGGGACGTGACGCTGGCGCGCAGGCTGGACAATGAGCTGCGTCACACCAAGGACTTCCTGGAGCGGCTGATCGACTCGTCGGTGGACGCCATCATCGCCGCGGACATGCAGGGCCGCGTCATCCTCTTCAACAAGGGCGCCGAGTCCGTCCTCGGCTACTCCGCCCACGAGGTGCTGGCGGGGATGACCACTCGCCAGATCTACCCGCCCGGCGTGCCCGAGCGCCTCATGGCCCAGCTGCGCAGCCCGGACTTCGGCGGCCGCGGCCGGCTGAACATGTGCCGGCAGGACCTGATCAACCGCGCTGGCGAGCTCGTCCCGGTGAACATGACGGCCTCTATCCTCTACGAGGGGGGACGCGAGGTGGCCACCATGGGCATCTTCACGGACCTCCGAGACCGGATGCAGCTGGAGCGCAAGCTGTCGGACGTGGAGACGCGTCTGGAGGAGAGCGAGAAGAGCGCCGTCATTGTCGCGTTGGCCGGGACCGCCGCCCACGAGCTCAACCAGCCGCTCACCTCGGTGATGGGCTACGCGGAGCTGCTCAAGCGCAAGCTCAAGCCGGAGGACTTCGCCTACAGGCCCGTGGACATCATCTACCGCGAGGCCGAGCGCATGGCGGAGATCGTCCGGAAGATCGGAAAGATCACCCGCTACGAGACCAAGGCGTACATGGGGACGCAGCGCATCCTCGACCTCGACAAGGCCACCTCCCATGAAGAGTGACTCCCGCGTGCTGCGCATCTCCGGCGGCGCGTCGCCGGAGGCCTATCAGGCTCTCTTCGAGCTGCTGGACGAGCCGCTCGCCCTGTGTGACCCGGGGCTGCGGCTGCTGACGGCCAACCCCTCCTTCGAGCGCTTCTGTAGCTCCTGCGGCACCACGGCCACAGAGCTGGTCGCAGGCATCGTGGAGGCGCTGGCCCGGCTCGGGGGGCGTGCCCTTGAAGAGGGGGAGAGCTCGGAGGTGGAGGTGGCGCTCCCGGGGCAGCGCCCGATCATGGTGATGCTGGCGCAGCATGGCGCCACCGTGGTGGTGCGCGGCAAGCCCGAGCCGGCCCGGCTGATGATGGCCGAGCGCGCGCTGCTCGAGCAGGCCCGCACGGAGGGCGTGCTGCTGGATCTGAGCCGCAGCGTGGCGGAGGCGACGGGTGAGGAGGAGCTGGTGGCGGCGGTGGCGCGCGGGGTGAAGGAGCTGTTCCCCAGCCGAGCCTTCTGCATCCGCATCGTCGATGCGCGCACCGGTGGCCTCACCTCCCTCTACGCGGAGGGGCGATTCAAGGAAGGCGCGCATGAGCCGCTCGTCCTCAAGCAGAGCGCGGTGACCAAGACACACCTGAACGTGAAGGGGCTTCCCTCCGATCGCGTGGTGGTGAGCCGCGAGGTACCGCTGCTCTTCCACGGCAGCGTTCGTGGGGTGAGCGCTCCGCTGGTCGCCAGCGGCCAGCTCTTCGGCGCCATCAACATGGAGTACCCGGAGGGGCTCGACGCGGACGTGGCCCATGACGAGCGGGTGCTCCTGCAGCTGGCCAACCAGGTGGCCGTGGCGGTGCGCAACGCCAAGCTCATCGACGAGCTGACGTTCGTGCGCAAGTACCTGGAGGATCTGCTGGAGAAGGCCAATGCCCTCATCCTGGTAGCCAACCAGGACAAGCGGGTGGTGGTCTTCAACCGGGCCCTCACCGCGCTCACCGGCTTCTCCAAGGAGGAGGTGCTGGGCAAGGACGTGCTCTCCTTCATCCCCGAGAGCGAGCACCTGCGCGTCGGCTCCCTCCTCTCGGCGGCCATGCAGGGCGAGTCAGCCAACACCTTCGAGACGCGGCTGCGCTCGCGTGCGGGCGAGGTGCGCGTCGCCTTCGCTACCTCCACCATGCTCACGCCTCAGGGCGAGGTGGAGGGCGTCATCGCCATCGGGCAGGACATCACCGTCCTGAAGGAGCTGGAGCGGCGCATCGTCCACGCGGAGAAGCTGGCCTCCATCGGGCAGCTCGCCGCCAGCGTGGTGCACGAGATCAACAACCCGATGACGGCCGTGGCCGCCTACAGCGAGTCCTTGCTGATGAACGCGCGGATGCGCCCAGACGCCAACACCGCGGACGTGGAGAAGCTGCGGAAGATCCAGGAGAGCAGCCAGCGCATCCTCCGCTTCACCCGGGATCTGGTGTCCTACGCGCGGCCGGCCAAGGACAAGCCGGAGAAGGTGCTGCTCAACGCCGTGATGGATCAGGCGGTAGGCTACTGCGAGCACGTGGTGTCGCACGCCAAGGTGAGCGTGCGCCGCGAGTACACCGAGCTGCCGCCCATCTCCGCGGTGCGCGCCAACCTGGCACAGGTCTTCGTCAACCTCATCACCAACGCCTGCCACGCCATGTCCCCCGGTGGCCAGGTGACGCTCGCCACCCGGCGCGAGGGGCAGGAGGCGGTGGCGGAGGTGCGTGACACGGGCACGGGCATCGACCCGAAGAACGTGGGGCGCATCTTCGATCCCTTCTTCACCACCAAGGAGGAGGGGAAGGGGACGGGGCTGGGGCTCTCCATCGTCCAGGGCATCATCGAGGGCCACGGCGGCCGCATCACCGTGGACAGCACTCCAGGCCAGGGGACGACGTTCACCCTGCGCCTGCCACTGGTCAGCGCCGCGGGCCGCTAGTAGCGCACCACCAGCTCCACGTCCTTCGCGGGCTGCCCGTCCAGCGCCTCCATGCGGACGGTGTACTTCTTGAGGCGCAGCTCCGCCGTCGCGCTCAGCGTGGCGGGTGTGCCCGGGGAGGCGATCGCGCTGGCCACCGGCCCCTGCTCCGGCTTGACGGAGACCTTCAAGCGCCCCTTTCCCACCGTCAGGGTGATGTCCAGGGGCATGCCGCCCTTCACCGGCCGGTTCTCGTGACCGAACTGCTCGTAGCGCACCCCGCTGAGCTCCTTCGCCTTCAGCTTCACCTCCGCCTTGTCCGCCAGCAGGCCGCCCGAGGTGCTGCGCTGGAAGTTCCCCATGCTGCTGGTGCCCGTGTAGAAGTGCTGGGCCTCGAAGGTGGGCGGATCCACCCGCTTCACCTCGAAGCGCTGCGTCTTCTGCTCAGGGGCCGCTCCCACGGAGGGCCGGGCCGAGAAGGCGAAGGTGAGGACGTTGTCCCCCAGCTGCAGCGGCTGGGTGAGCTCGAAGCGCCCCTCCTTCAGCGGGACCGGTGTCCCGTTGAGGGTGAGCGAAGGCTCCTCGCCTCGCGCCTGGCCGCTGAAGCGCAGGGACGCCTCCGCCGTGATGGCCTGGGGCTCCATGTCCAGCTCAAAGCCCACGCCGCCCTTCTTGCAGCCGCCCACCAGCAGCAACCCCAGCACCGCACCGAGAATGTAGCCCGTCTTTCGCATCGCGACCCCTCAGCCTTCGTCAGCCTTCGTCCGTGTCGTCCAGCTCGCGGGTGAACTCTTCGTTCGTGAGCATCCCCTTGCGCGCCATGATGCGCATGAGCGCCCAGAACTTGCGCTCCAGCTCTTCCACCCGGTCCGGCTCCTCGCGCAGGTCGCCAACGAGGTACTCCAGATCGTCCAGCACTCCCGAGGTGCTCGAGGAGCGGCCCTTGCTCTCGCTCTTGCCGCGCTTCTTGCGCCGCTGCGCCTCGCGCTTGCCGATCAGCTCCGCCAGCGAGGTGCGCGCCGTATTCTCTCCCGGTGGTACCTCCTCGCCGATGATGACCTCCTCGTCGTCATCCTCCGGTGGGCTCGCGCGGGATGGCGCCGGTGGGGCTGCAGGCCGCTGAGCGGCGCCGCGGGCCGCGCTCGGAGCAGCGGAAGGCGCCGGACGGCTGGGGCTCGCTGCCGGGCTGGGAGTGGCCTTGTGGTAGTAGCGGAGGATGGCAGCGCGCACTCCAGACAGCGCCGCCACGCGCGGGCTCACCTTCAGTCCGGTGGTGAACTCGATCTCCTCCACCGCTGACTTGTTGAGCGGATCCGTCATGGCCACCACCAGTTGCCGGCGTCCCCCTACGCTCTCCAGCGCGTAGGGGAACACCTCGTGCTGCTCGCAGAAGCGCGCACGCACCAGGTGCACCGCCGCCCAGTCCGGCGCGACGGCCCGCAGATCCACCACGGGGATCTCCAGCGCCTCGCTCAGCGCCTGCACCAGCATGGGCTCGGTGATCGCGCCCAGACTCACCAGCGTCGCTCCCAGGCGCTGCTGCGTCTGCCGCTGCGCCTTCAGGCCCGCATCGAGCTCCGCCGTCGTGATCGCGCCCCGCTCCAGGAGAATCTCGCCTATCCGCTTCCTCGACATGCGGGCGCGCTTACCACGACCCAGGAGGGGACCCAAGCGCCCGACCAGGCACCACATCTGGTGCCTCCCTGCCTCCATCCCAGGCCGCCGATCACCTCAAAATGACGAAATTTCCTGTGAGATTTCAATAGCTAACGCTGGGTGGTCGCCTTGACACTCCAGGGTGCCGTTCCTAAAGTCGGCCCCACGTTTTCAACATCCAAGACTGAGTCCTCTTCGGGGCTGGTAATCGCTCAGTGAGGAAGTCAGATCTGGAAGGCCCGCTAAACCAGGGCCGCCTTATCGGAGGCAACACGCGATGAACCTGGGGTTTCTGACGAATCTGACCCTCCTGGCCAACACTGGCGGGCCGCAGCGCACCCTCTTCGAAGAAATCGCGATGCGCTGGGAGGCAGGTCAATGGGGTATGTACCCCATCGCGGTGTGCGGCGTTATCGCCATCTCCATCATGGCGGAGCGTGGCATCGTGTTGTTCGGTAAGGCCTCCATCAACAAGGATGGCTTCCTGCGCGGGCTGAAGAAGCACATCTACGCGGGTGATCTGGACAAGGCCATCAACTACGTGGCCGGTCAGAAGTCCACGCCGCTGACCAACGTCATCAAGGCGGGCCTGATGAACGTGCCGAGGGGCCAGGAGGAAGTGCAAGCGGCGCTGGACGAGGCCTCCCTGCGCGAGACGCCCAAGCTGGAGGCGCGCACCGGCTACCTGGCCATGCTCGGCAACGCGGCGATGCTTGCGGGGCTGCTCGGCACGGTGTCCGGTCTCATCTCCTGCTTCGAGGCGGTGGCCAACGTGAACCCGGCCGACAAGGCGACGATTCTGGCCAATGGTATCTCTGAGGCCATGAACTGCACGGGCTTCGGGCTGCTGACGGCCATCCCAGCGCTGGTCGCCTTCTCGGTGCTGATGGGCCGTACCCAGCACCTCATCAACGACATCAACGAGACGAGCGTCTCGGTGCTCAACCTCATCATCACCAACCGCGACAAGTTCAAGAACCTGAACATCCCCACCTCGTCCGGTCACGGCGAGGAGTAGCACGGGAACCTGGGCGCGAACCTGTTGTCTGTTGCAGTAGACGATTTCAGCAGCACTGAGCGGAGGAGGTTGCCATGGCCGGCGGAATGGACTTGGGGAACGGCGGGAAGGGCGGCAAGAAGCCGCTTGACGCCGCGATCAACCTGGTCCCCTTCATCGACCTGATGGCCGTGACGATCAGCTTCCTGATCATGACGGCCGTGTGGACGCAGATCGGACGTCTCCAGGTGTCCCAGGCGGGAGGTCCCTCCACGGAGGAGACGCCACCCGAGCAGACGAAGACGGTGCAGCTCACCCTGGCCATCACCCCGGAGCAGCTGGTGCTCACGGCGGATCAGAGCACGTTCGAGCCCATCCCGATCACGCGTGACTCCACGGGCAAGCTGGACCTGGTCAAGCTCGCCGAGCGCTTCAAGCAGATCAAGGAGCAGTTCCCTGATCAGTCGGCCATCACGCTGCAGACGGACGACAAGGTCCGCTACGACATCCTGGTGCGCATCATCGACGAGTGCCTGGGCCATGCGCTGCCGCAGGTCTCGGTGATGGCGGCAGGCTGAACAGGCCGCCCAAGGAAGGATTCCAGAGACACCATGGCGATCAAGGTTCCCGGCAAGCGGTATGGCAAGCGGCTCGAGCACTCGAAGGTGTTCGGCCATGGCGGACACGCCAAGAAGAGCGGGTTCTCCGATCTGCTCATCACCCCTCTGGTGGACATGTTCATCATCATCGTGCTCTTCCTGATCGCGAACTTCTCCGCGACGGGCGAGGTGCTGATGATGACCAAGGACATCCAGCTGCCCGAGGCTGTCAACGTCAAGGAAGTAGAGATGCACCCGGTGGTGATGGTCTCCAATGAGCAGGTCACCATCTCGGGCACCATCGTCGGCCGCGTCGAGGACCTGGTGAAGGACGAGTACCTCAACATCCCCGCGCTGGAGGAGAAGCTGCGGGAGATGAAGAAACAGTACGAGGATCTTCACTCCATGGCGGGCGGCGAGGACACCTTCAAGGGTGACGTGAACATCCAGGCCAACAAGGAAGTGGAGTTCCGCATCATCAAGCGGGTGATGTTCAGCTGCGCCACCGCGGGCTACAACAACATCAACTTCGCGGTGCTCACCAAGGGCGGTGACTCCAGCGCGCCGGTCACCGCCGAGGCCGCCCCGCAGTAGCCTGCCCCTCTGAGCTCCTGAGAGTCGCCCCAGCGCCTCGGCCTTGTCTGGCCGGGGCGTTCGTGTTTGAGAAGGAGCATGCACCTGCGCGCCGCCATCTTCGATCTCGACGGGACGCTGGTGGACTCGCTGGCGGACATTGCCGCCGCGATGAACCACTCGCTCTCTCTGCATGGGCTGCCCACCCACCCCGTCTCCAGCTATCGCTACTACGTGGGCGAGGGGGTGATGGTGCTCGTCCGCAAGGCCACCCAGGTGGATCGCGAGGACCTGTACGACTCGGTGCTGGCGGCCTACCGCGCCTACTACGCGGACCATCTCTTCGATCAGACCCAGGCCTACCCCGGCATCCCTCGCATGCTCGCGCAGCTCGCCGCCGAGGATGTGCGGATGGCGGTGCTGAGCAACAAGGCGGATGTCTTCACCCGGCAGCTGGTGGAGGGGCTGCTGCCGGGCGTGCCCTTCACCTCCATCTACGGCGAGCGCTCGGGCGTGCCGCGCAAGCCGGATCCCACCGCCGCGCTCGGGCTGGCGGTGGAGCTCGGCGTGTCGCCCAAGGACTGCGCCTTCGTGGGCGACACGCCGGTGGACATGAACACCGCGCGCAATGCCGGCATGTACAGTGTCGGCGTCACGTGGGGCTTCCGAAGCCCCGAGGAGCTGCGGGCCCACGGCGCGCGAGCGCTCGCCACCACGGCGGACGAGCTGCTGGAGGCGCTGCGCGCGGCGCGGGCCTCGGGCGCGTGAGTCAGAAGGCGGGGAGGCGGGTCAGCTGCTTGTCCTCTGCGCGGCTGTGCGCCGTGGCCGCGGCGATGAGGTGGCACACCCAGCCCAGCAGTCCGCCCGTGCCCAGCCAGAAGCCCGGCGTGATGATGAGCCAGAAGACCCCGCGCAGGATGTCCCCGTTGTAGATCTGCCCTACACCGGGGATGAGGAACGACAACAGGGCGGCGGCACCAGGTCTGGACATCGTCTTTGCTTCCTCCTTGTTGCTCTTTCCTACGCAAGCGCCGGCTGGCGATTGCATCCCTCACACGGGCATTGCTACCCGGTGCGCGGACGGTGAAGAGGAGAGGTGGAGGAGGGGGTTGCTTCGACCCACCGCCTGGGTACGATGGTCAGCCACAAGCCTGCCCCACGAAGAACCGGGGGCGGTGGGGGGAGTGCACCATTCGGCTGCGCGAACGCATCGCCCAGGCGTACGACCCGCGGGGCATCCTCACGATGCTCGCGCTGGCCGCCGTGTATTGGGCCGTGTGCAGAGCCGGGCAGATCCTCGTCATTGGTGAGGCCAAGGTCAGTCCGTTCTGGCCAGCCTCAGGCCTGGCGCTCGTCTCGCTGCTGGTGCAGGGAGTGTCCCGTTGGCCCGCCATCTTCCTGGGCGCCTTCCTGATGAGCCGGAGTGCGGGTACCCCTGTGCTCGCCTGCCTGGGCGTCGGCGTGGGCAATACCCTGGCGGCCGTGCTGGGGGTCTTGCTGCTGCGGCGGCTGGGGTTCTCGAGCCGGCTGGAGCGCGTCCAGGACGTCGTCGCGCTCACCGCGGGTGCGGCCCTGGGCAGCACGCTGGTCGCCGCGCTGGTGGGGACCCTCAGCCTCGTGCTCTGGGGCGGGGTGGACTGGCACGTCTTCGTGAAGACGGCGGGGGTGTGGTGGGGAGGAGACGCGACAGGGATTGTGGTCCTGGCACCCGCGCTGCTGTTGCTCCGGCAGAGGCGGCCCGTGGAGCGGCAACGGGAGGCCATGGCGCTCGGGGGCTGCACCCTCCTGGTCGGCCTGGCGTTCTTCAAGGCGGGGCTGGGTGGGGCGTCCTCGGGGTACATCGCAACCTTCCTCTTCTTCCCCCTGGCCTTCTGGGCGGCGCTGCGCTTCGGCCCGCGTGGCGTGGCGCTCCTCATCCTGTTCTTTGCCCTCTTCTCGGCCTGGGGAGCGGAGACGGGGCTGGGGCTCTCTCCGGAGCTGCAGGCAGCGCCTGACGCCCGGGCGCAGGCGCTGCTGCTCTTGCAGCTCTTCATCGGCGTCAACGCCACCACCGGCCTGCTGCTCGCGGCGGTCAGCGCCGGGAGCCGTGATGCCACCCGGCGGGTCGAGCTGCTGGCCACCGCCGTGCGCGGCCTGAGCGAGGGCGTCGTCATCAGCGAGGTGACGCCCGCCGGTCCCCGCGTCGTCTTCGCCAACGAGGCCTTCCGCGCGATGGTCGGCCTGGGGCTGGTGGAGCTGCTGGGGCGCTCTCCCCGCGACCATGCCGGCGACATGGATCCGGAGACGCGCCAGCGCCTGGAGGCCGCCCTGCAAGAGGCGAAGTCCTTCCGCGGACTGGTGCTCTTGAGGCACCGGGATGGCACGCGGGTTCACAGCGAGATGCAGCTGTCTCCCGTGCGGGACGCGAGGGGCGTGGTGGCGCACCTCGTCTCCCTCTACCGCGATGTCTCCGCCACCCAGGAGCTGCGCGCCCGCGTGGTGGCCGCTGAGCGCGTGGCCGCGGTAGGGACGCTCGCCGCTGGCGTCGGGCACGAGATCCAGAACCCGCTGGCCTACCTGGAGCTCAACCTGGGAGGGGCGGTGCGCCGCCTGAGCCGTGAGCCGCAGGGCGTCGAGGAGGCGCTCTCCCACCTCCGGGACGCACAGGAGGGGGCTGAGCGCATCCGGCAGATCGTCCAGGATCTGCGGACTTTCAGCCGCGAGGGCGAGGAGGACCGGAAGCGGGTGGACCTGCGCGAGGTGGCGGCGCCCGCGCTGCGGATGGTGCGGCACGTGCTCCGTGACCGGGCGAGGCTGGCAGAGGACTACGGCCACATCCCCCCCGTCCTGGGCAGCGAGGCGCGGCTGGGACAGGTGCTCCTCAACCTCCTCGTCAACGCGGTGCAGGCCATCCCCCAGGGGGCGTCCTCACGGCACACGGTGCGGATCCGCACCGGCACGGGGCCGGACGGCCGGGCCCTGGTGGAGGTGTCGGACACGGGCCGTGGCATCGCCCCCGAGGTCCTCCCGCACATCTTCGAGCCGTTCTTCACCACCAAGCCCCATGAGGAGGGGACCGGGCTGGGGCTCTCCATCTGCCAGCAGATCGTCCAGGCCCACGAGGGAGAGATCCAAGTGCGCAGCGAGCCCGGCCAGGGGTCCGTCTTCACCGTCCTGCTCCCACCCGCGCCCCAGGAGACGCCTCGCGCCGAGCCCTCGCTTCGGCAGGAGGAGCCAGCCTCCGGTGTCGGCAACGCGGCGCGGCGGGGGCGCATCCTCATCGTCGATGATGAGCCCCGGCTGGCCCAGTCCATGCGCATGTTGCTGGAGCCGAACCACGACGTCGTCGCCACCACGCGCGGCAGCGAGGCGCTGGAGCTGGTGTCCTCAGGCCAGCGCTTCGATCTCGTCGTCTGCGATCTTCAGATGCCGGGGACCACGGGGATGGACATCTACGCCTGGCTTCGTGTGCAGGCGCCGGAGCTGGCGCGGCGGCTGGTGTTCATGTCCGGCGGGGCCTTCACCCCAGCGGCGAGCGCCTTCATCCGCAGCGTGCCCAACCGCGTGCTGGAGAAGCCGGTTCGCCCTGAGGTGTTGCTGGCCACCATTGACGCGGCGCTGGCACCTGCCTCCGCCCTCCCCGGGAAGTGAGGCGCACCGGGCTCAGACGCGCAGCCACCTGCGCGCGGTGGGCCCCACGAAGCGCATCACCCCGGCCACGGCGAAGAAGCGCACCGAGCGCCCGATGATGGCCGCGAGCAGGAAGCGCTCCAGCGGCACGGACACGATGCCACTGCCGAGGGCCACGACTTTGAACGGCGTGGGCAGCACCGAGCACAGCAGCGACAGCACCCAGAAGTTCTGTCCCAGCAGCTCGCCCACGGTGGCGTCCACGCCGAAGCGCTGCACCCGCACGTTCAGGTCAATGTCCAGGAAGCTGACGGCCCCGGCGTTGATGAGGGTGCCCAGCCAGTAGCCGATGAGCCCGCCGAAGAGGCTGGCCACCATGCCCAGCGTCGCGTAGCGCACCCACTTGCCCGGCTGGGCCAGCACCATGGGCACCAGCAGCGCGAAGGGTGGGATGGGGAAGACCGAGCCGTCGATCACCGAGACCACCAGCATGGCCGCCAGGGCATGCTTTGAGGAGGACAGCGCCTCCACCCGCAGGTAGAGCCTGCGATACCAGGAGAGCTTCTCGGGCCGGGTCACAACCGGGATGGGAGACGTATCCGACATGTGGTCGCGCACCCTAGCGGAACTACAGCAGGTTTCCACCGCCCTGCGGCCCTGTGAGCGCCCGCTTGATTGGGATGCGACCGGAGCACCCAATACTTATGAACAGAGGCAACGGTGAGGGAGAGCCCATGACGGTCCAGGAACGCATCACCCAGTCCGCGGAGGCGCTCAGGGTCTTCCCTCTGCCCTCCGCTGTCCTTTTCCCACACTCCGTCATTCCGCTGCACATCTTCGAGCCTCGCTATCGGACGCTGGTGGGCGACTGCCTGGCCTCGGATCGGGTAATGGCGCTCGCGCAGCTGGAGCCTGGATGGGAGGCCTCCTATGCCGGGCGTCCCCCGATGCAGCGGGTGATGTGTGCCGGGCTCATCGTCTGGCACGAGGAGCTCGAGGACGGGCGCTACAACATCCTCCTCCAGGGCGTGTGCCGGGCCCGCCTCCTCTCCGAGCTGGTCTCGGAGCGCCCCTACCGTCAGGTGCGCGTCGAGCTGCTGCCGGACCCTCCCTACAACGGGCCGGAGGATGAGCAGCTTCGGCAGGCTGTCTTCGAGCTCGCGGGGCGGGTGCCTCCCTCATTCTCGGAGGGACTGCTGCCAGCGGTGGCACGCGTCAGCGGCGGCACGATGGCGGACGTGGTGGCCGCTGCGATCATCCCCGAGCCCGAGCGGCGCCAGGAGCTGCTGAATCAGCTGGACGTGCGCGAGCGCCTCCAGGCGGTGATAGACGAGGTGGGGGAGCTCCTCGGCCGCCTCCAGCCCCTGCGGCCCTCAGGGCCGCTGAACTGAGGGCCCCCGGCGCCGAAGGACTTGCTTCCCTGCCCCTCCCAGGCATCTGCTGAGGGAGGACACGACACCGGCCCGGAGGAGCGCGAGCGCGCCGCGGGCTTGAAGGGGATTCGCATCCATGCGGCTCGTCAAGGTAGGGATCGCCAGTGTCAATACCACCGTGGGCGCGTTCTCGCGCAACGTGGATCGGGCGCTCGCGCTGGCGCGGAAGATGGCGGCCGATGACGTCACCGTGGCGGTCTTCCAGGAGCAGATCATCGGTGGCTACCCCGCAGAGGATCTGATCCAGTGGCAGGGCTTCATCGACCACCAGTGGCCGGAGCTGGAGCGCTTCGCGCGGGAGACGGCGAGCCTGTCCACCGTGTTCCTCGTGGGCGTGGCGGTGGCCCACCAGGGCCTGCGCCTCAACTGCGCGGCCGTGGTGGCGAGCGGTAAGGTGTTGGGGCTGGTGCCCAAGGAGAAGCTGCCCACGTACAGCATCTTCTACGAGGCGCGGACCTGGTCCCGCGGCTACCCGGGCATGGCCGAGACACACCGCGGCGTGCCGCTGGGGGACTACCTGTTCCGCTTCGACTTCGGCACCGTGGCCCCCGAGGTGTGCGAGGACATCTGGAGCGCGGATGGACCGCAGCGCCGGCGCACGTACTCCGGAGGCGAGCTGGTGGTGAACCTGTCCGCCTCGCCCTTCCGCATCGGCTTTGTGGAGACACGGCGGGAGCTGATCGCCACGCGCGCCGCGGATCACCAATGCACCATCGCCTACGCCAACGCCCTGGGCAGCAATGACGGCATCATCTTCGACGGCGGCGGCTTCCTGAACCAGAACGGCCGTCACGTCGTGGAGACGCCGCGCTTCCAGGAGGGCTACGCGGCGGCGGTGGTGGATCTGGATCGCACCATGCGCCTGCGCACGGAGAACACCACCTGGCGCAGCGACTACCAGGACTGGCGAGCCCGCGACGGCAGCCCGGTGCCCGCGCTGGACTGCACGGGTGCCTTCAAGAGCCGGCGCGAGAAGCTCACCTTCCCGGTGCCCCCGCACCGCAGCTTCTTCCTGCCGGGGCCGGACCAGCGCCGCCCTGCCCGCGAGGCGCTGTGCGAGGACGTGCTCGACGCGCTGGCGCTGGGCGTGGGCGACTACTTCGAGAAGACGCGCGCCTTCAAGGTCATTGGCATCGCCCTGTCGGGAGGCCGGGACTCGTTGCTAACGCTGCTCATCGCCCACCGGTACGCGAAGCGGGTGCGGCCGGACAACCCGGGCTCGCTCCTGCGCGCCTTCTACATGCCCAGCCGCTACTCCAGCGACGCCACCCGCGAAGCGGCGGAGACGATCGCCCGCGAGCTGGGCATTCCGTTCCAGGTGGTCCCCATCGAGGAGGCCTTCGAGCGCGAGCAGGCCGTCACCCGGCAGATGCTCGGGGACCAGGCTGTCACCGCTGTCACCGAGCAGAACATCCAGGCCCGCCTGCGCGCCCAGCGTATGTGGAACTGGTCCAACTCGGCCGGTGGCCTGTTCCTCCAGACGGGCAACATGAGCGAGAAGGCGGTGGGCTACACCACCATCGGCGGAGACTTGATGGGGGCGCTGGCCGTCATCGCCAACGTGCCCAAGACGGTGGTGATGTACCTGCTGGACTACCTGCAGGAGAAGACGGGCTATGAGGGCATCCAGAGAGTCCTGGCCAAGCCCGCCGGCCCCGAGCTGGCGCACAACCAGGTGGGCGAGGAGGAGCTGATGCCCTTCCCCATCCTGGACGCGTGCTTCTACCTCTTCGCCGGCGAGAAGCTGGTGCCCTCCGAGCTGGTGCAGGCGCTCACCGCCATGTTCCCCGAGGTGGAGCCGGCGCGGCTCCAGGGCTACGTGGAGAAGTTCGTCCGGCTCTTCCTCCAGTCCATCTACAAGTGGGTGCAGTCGCCGCTGTCGCTGCACATCGGCAACCTGGACCTGGACCGCGAGCGCGCCATGCAGCTCCCGGTCGTCACCGGCTCGGAGTGGACGAAGGGTTAGATCGCGGGCCCTCGTTCGGCCGGCTGCCCAGCGGTCGAGGATCCTGGCGCAACCCACCCGTAGGGCGTGGCGCTTGCCGGATGTGAGCGGGGCAACAACCTTCATGTCGGTCAACCGACAACGGAGGGTTGGATGAAAACGAAGATTCTCGTGGGCGCTGTTGCGGCGCTCCTGTTCGGCGGTGCGGCTCTTGCTGGTGACAACAAGGACTGCCCCCCCGGGTACGACAAGAAGGACACGCAGGCGAACCTGGATTCGCAGGCGCTGGGCGATGAGAGCATGGCCATCGTGCAGACCGAGCCCGTGGATGATGCCATCGGCGGCAGCGGTCAGGTGGGCATGGACGATCAGAGCCTCAACGAGGAGGAAGCGTCCGGCGTGAATCAAGACTTCGGCATCACCGATCAGTCCCTGGACGATCAGTCCCTGGACGAAGGCGTCGGTGGCAGCGGCCAGGTGGGTGTGAACCAATCGCAGGGGGAGATGATCCTGAAGTGCCAGCCGGTGCGCAGCGGCACGGGCACGGGTGGCAGCGGCTCGATCGACCCGAACTACAACCAGGACCTGGGCTCGGATGTGGGCGCGGGCGGCAGTGGGTACCAGAGCGAGCCCCTGCGTGAGCCACAGGTGACGCCACCGGCCGCACCGGTGACCCCGGTGGAGCCCAGCAGTGACGCCTTCACGCCGACCATCGACGACGATGAGGAGCAGATCGTGAGGCAGGAGTCCGATGCGGACATGCGCGGCCTCACCCTGATGGTGGGCGGCGGCGTGGAGGGCTACACCGGCGCGCTGGCCTCGGATATCAACCCGGGTCCCGCCTACGGTGTGACGGCCTCCATCAAGCCTTCCAAGGTGTTCGGCCTCGAGCTGGGCTACAGCGGCGCGGTGAACAACCTGGACAACCTGGCCGCGGACATTGACGCGGGCGGCCCGGACCTGGTGCGCAACGGCGGTCAGGCAGCGGTGACGCTCGGCCTGGGCGCGGCCCCGGTGCAGCCGTACGTGCTGGGCGGCATCGGCTTCAGCGACTACAACTTCCGTGGCGCGGCTTCCACGGCGGCGGGCTTCGGGGATGACACCGTGGGCAACGTGCCCGTGGGCGCGGGTCTGCGCACCCACATTGGCAACTTCACCGCGGATCTGCGCGCGAACTACAACTTCCTGTTCGACCAGGACTTCGCGGGCGTGGATGACGGCCTCAACGAGAACGGCCGGTACTCCGGGACGCTGAACATCGGCGGTACGTTCTAACCCTGGATGCGGAACAGGACATGAACCCGCGGCGCGGTACCCTGGAGTAAACAGGGTGCCGCGCCGCCGTGTTTCTGAAGCAGCGCGCGCGGCCCCAGCGCGTTAAGGTGCGGCTTTCTCCCTTTCTCAGGAGTCGCGTGGATGAGCTTGCAGGCGGATGACATGAAGGTGGGCACCGGCGCCGAGGCGACGGCTGGCAAGTCGGTCACGGTGCACTACGTGGGCACGCTCACCAATGGGTCCAAGTTCGACAGCAGCAGGGACCGCGGTCAGGGCTTCACCTTCCGGCTCGGGGCCGGCGAGGTCATTCAGGGGTGGGACAAGGGTGTGGCGGGCATGAAGGTGGGCGGGCTGCGCAAGCTCACGATTCCCCCCGAACTGGGGTACGGAGCGCGTGGCTTCCCGCCTGTCATTCCCCCCAACTCCACGCTCGTCTTCGAGGTGGAGCTGCTGGACGTGAAGTAGAGAGCGAGGTCAGACATGGCGACGGTCGAGATCAACAAGGACAAGTTCAAGGACATCGTGGGCAAGCAGGGCATCGTCCTGCTGGATTGGTGGGCCACCTGGTGCGGGCCGTGCCGCTTCTTTGCTCCCATCTACGAGCAGGTGTCCAACAAGCACCCGGACATCACCTTCGGGAAGATCGACACCGAGGCGGAGCAGGAGCTGTCCGGGGCGTTCGACATCCGCTCCATCCCCACGCTGATGGTGTTCCGGGATGGCATCCTCCTGTTCGAGCAGGCAGGCGCGTTGCCGGCGGCGGCGCTGGAGGAGCTGATCTCCAAGGTCCAGGCACTGGACATGGAGGACGTGCGCCGGCAGGTGGAGGCGCAGCGGGCCCAGGCCGAGCCGTCCAAGGCCTGAGCCGCGTGCTCCGGGCAGTCCTGGATGTCCACCTGTGAGGCATGCGAGGGAGCGAGGGAAATCTGAGGCATGCCTACCCTGAGGCATGCGTGGGAGCGTGGGAAATCTGACACGTGCCTGGCGTTACTCAAGTGGACCTCAGTGCGATGCGTGAAGGAAGGAAGGCGGATGGCTGTGGATGGCTCTCCCAACACGCCCCAGTTCTCTCCCCAGGCTGAACCGCTCACGACCAAGATCCTCGTGGTGGATGACAACCCGGCGAACCTGCTTGCTCTGGAGGCAATCCTGGAGACGCTCGGGCAGCGCCTCGTCTGCGCCCAATCGGGACAGGAGGCCTTGCGCCACCTGCTGCGCGAGGACTTCGCCGTCATCCTCCTGGATGTGCAGATGCCGGACATCAACGGCTTCGAGACGGCGCGGCTGATCCGCCAGCGGCAGCGCTCGCGCTACACGCCCATCATCTTCCTCACCGCGCACAGCCGCGAGGAGGCGGATCTGGTCCACGGCTATGAGCATGGCGCGGTGGACTACGTGGTGAAGCCCTTCAACCCGGACGTCCTGCGCTGGAAGGTGGAGGTGTTCGTGTCCCTCTTCCTCCAGCAGCGGCGCCTCCAGCGACAGGAGGCCTCGCTGTGGGAACTGGAGCGCAGGATGCTCGCCCGGCAGAGTGAGCTGCGCTTCCGCTCCCTGGTGGATGCGCTGCCGCTGTTCATCTGGGCCATGCTCCCGGATGGTGCCATCACCTACACCAACCGGTGCTGGCTGGAGTACGCAGGGCTGACCCCCGAGCAGGGCCGGAGCTGGGACGCGATCGACTTCACCCTCCACCCTGAGGATCTGCCCCGCGCACGTGCCGCCTGGAGTCACTCCCACGAGACCGGGCAGCCCTCGCTGGTGGAGTACCGGATCCGGCGCAACCGAGATGGCGCCTACCGGTGGTTCCTGGGCCGCATGCTCCCGGAGCTGGAGGAGCCGGGAGTGCTGACGGGGTGGATCGTCACCGCGACGGACATTGACGACAGCCGGCGTGCCATCGAGGCCCTGCGGGCCGCCGGCGAGGCCAAGGACGTCTTCCTCACCATGGCCGCGCACGAGCTGCGCACGCCCCTGCAGGCGGCTCGGAGCTTCGTCTACCTGGCGCGGATGAAGGGCGGACATGGACTGAACGGTGGCGTGGAGCGGGCCCTCCAGGGGCTCTCGCGCAGCGTGGACCGGATGGCGAAGCTGGTGGAGAACCTGCTGGACATGAGCAAGCTCCAGCGGGGAGAGCTGTACCTGGAGCCGGGCATCGTGGAGCTGCAAGAGCTGCTCTCCGAGGTGACCGAGCACGTCCAGCCCCTCGAGGAGGGCCGGCGCATCGAGGTGCGGATCCCCGAGGGGATGACGCTTGCGGGAGATCGCGAGCGGCTGGCCCAGGTGTTCACCAACCTGCTCTCCAACGCCTTGCGCTACTCACCGGACGGTGGGGCCGTCACCGTGGAGGCGCGGCAGGAGGGAGACTTCATCCACCTGATCGTCAGGGACCGGGGGGTGGGCATCCCTCCCGACAAGCTGCGCCACGTCTTCGAGCGGTTCGGCCGGGCGCACGGAGTCTCCTATGGGGGCCTGGGGCTGGGGTTGGCCATCACCCGCGGCATCGTCGAGCGCCATGGTGGGCGCATCTGGGCAGAGTCCACCGGGCGCTCAGGGGAGGGCAGCCTCTTCCACGTGGTGCTCCCGCGAGAGCCGCGCCTCGCCCAGACCGGGAAGCCTGGACGGATGAGCGGCTCCCGAGAAGGCCAGGGCGAGGCCTCACCCGCCCCGAGCTAGCTCAGCTCGCTTTCTTGCTGCGAGAACCCCGAGCCTTGGCGTGCGCCTTGTCAAAGCCCTCGTAGAAGCGCACGGCCTGATCGCCCACCGTCTGGATGTGCTGGTTGTTGAGGTAGGCGGTGATGGGGGCGGCCACCAGCGGCATGGCTCGGCCCAGCGTGGGCAGGCCGCCCTTGACCAGCAGCCTCGCCGCCAGGCCCCCCAGCACCTTTGGGCTCGAGCGCTGGAGCGGCCCCAGCCCGTTGGCGTAGCCGAACAGGTCCAGCAGATCGCCCCGTGCGCGCTCGCTCTTGAGGTTCACCTTGTAGAGCGTGGCCATGTCCACCAGGAGGATGATCTGCAGCCACGCCATGAACACCATGTCCGCGGGCACCGAGATGAGCCCGAAGACTCCGCTCACGCCGCCCGCCATGCTGGCCAGGGCCTTCTTCCCATCGATGAGGTGCTGGGCCAACTCCTTGGGGCCGGCCGAGGGGAAGCGCTTCTCCAGATCGGAGATCCGCGTGCGCGAGCGCGCAATCTCCTGCAGCACGATGTCTGACAGCCTGGCTCCCGCCAGCTTCTTCAGCTCGGCCGGGGAGAGGCTCTTGAACGCCGCGAGGCGCTCGACGAAGGCGTCGTAGAAGGCCATGGTCCTCTAATAACCCCGCTCGGCCAGGTACAGGTCCACCAGCGCGCCTTCCTCGTACCAGGCGTGGCGCATCTCCGCGTTGAAGAAGCGCGAGTCCGGCTTGGCGCTGCGGATCTCCAGCTTCACCCCGTTGGGCCCCGTGTCGATGACGGCCGCACGGGCCTTGCACGCGGGGCCCACATCCTCTCCATAGCCGTCCTCGATGCACACCTCGTCCCCCACCGACAGGCGCCGGGTGTACTCGGTGCCCAGGTAGTGGGCGTCTTCACAGCCCGAGCCCACCGAGGACTTCTTGTGGGCGGCACAGCGGTTCACGCGTGGGCCCTTGATGAGGGGGACGTTGCTGCCGAAGAGGGTATCCTCGTCCTGGGGGTTGGGCCGGGTCTCGATGCGAGAGCAGCCCACCAGGAAGAGCACCAGGCCGCTCACCATCCACATCCTCTTCATCGTGTCGTTCCTCCAAGGCTCGTGCCGCACATGACGCGGGGGGGCCTTGAGCATGGCAGAGCGCGAGCCGGAGGGTAAAGCGCACCGGCCGTGCGAATCCAGGGGCTCAGCGCTTGAATTGGAGGAGCTGACCGATGTTGAGCGGGACATTCCCGTTGCCGGAGGTGAGGCGGCCGCTCAGGCTGACCTGGGCGTTGCCCGAGCGCAGCGCAGAGGCGGCTGAGGCGGCGCGGGCGAAGTTGATCTGGAGGGGGAGCGTCACCTGCCGGCTGCCGCCGCCAGCGAGCATGCCGAGGTCTCCCGTGGAGAGGGTGCCCACGTTGGCGCCGGCCACCTTGAGGTCTCCGGCGATGCCGGCGACGGGCAGGGGGAAGCTGTTGCGGTTGGTGATGTTGAGGGGGAACTCCACCGTGGCTCCGGCCAGGGTGATGTTGGTGATGCGGGGAGGCTCGAACTGGACGTTCGGAATCTTGGGGATCTCGAAGGTGCCCTCCTTCTCCAGGGGGAAGGAGACGACGCCAATGGGCGTGTCGATGCCCACGCTGCCCTGGACCTTGAAGGCGGCCTGGTCCTTGGTGAGGAACGTCTCCACCACGGGGACGATGTCCGCGAACTTCACGTTGGCGGGGAAGACGAGCTCGCTGCTGTCACGCGCCTTGAGCTGGAGGCCCTTGCGGGGTGCGCCGGCCACCACCTGCTTGCCCTCGACGAAGAAGGCGTAGTCCACCTTGGCCAGCGAGAGGCCGAAGGTGTTGGGGTTGCTCACCTCGTAGACGACATCCACGGTGGCATCGGACAGCGAGGCGCTCGACAGGCGCGCCGTCTTGAAGGTGACCCGGGGCTTCTTGAAGAGCTTCTGGAGGGTGGCGCAGCCGGCGAGGGAGAGCAGCGACAGGGACAGGAGGACGAGGAAGGTTCGTTTCATGGTCAGGTCAGGGCTTAGCAGTCGGCGGGGCGGAGTGGTAAGTCCCGTGGCTCGGCGGATGATGGAGGATGCGCGTGGCGGAAGAAACCCTCAACCTTGACCCCCGACCCCGGCCCGGGGAAGTGGGGGCCTCGCGGCATGCCGTGCTCCTGCTGGCCGTGGGGGTGCTCGCGGTGGCGTGCAGCCGGGGCAGTGCTCAGCAGGCAGGGCCCCGGCTGGCGCTGAGCTCCTGCCGCGTGGAGGGCATCGAGTACCAGACCCTCTGCGGCACGTACGAGGTCTTCGAGGATCGGGCGGCGAAGCAGGGACGGAAGATTCCCCTGCGCGTGGTGGTGGTGCCCGCGCTGGCGGCCTCCGCGGATCCGGATCCCCTGGTGCTGCTGGCGGGAGGACCTGGGCAGGCAGCCACGGAGGTGACGATCCTCAAGGCCGTGGACCGCATCCACCGCAGCCGGGACATCCTCCTGGTGGACCAGCGGGGCACAGGCGCCTCGGGAGCGCTGAGGTGCGCGCCGGATCCGGAGGGGACACGGCTCGCCGAGAAGTTCGATGACGCCTTCCGCGAGGAGGACTTCAAGAAGTGCCTCGCGGGCTACGACGCGGATCCGCGCCTCTACACCACGCCCATTGCCATGGAGGATCTGGACGAAGTGCGGGAGGCGCTGGGGTACCAGAAGCTCAACCTGTGGGGTGTCTCGTATGGGACGCGAGCGGCGCTGGTGTACCTGCGCCAGTACCCGGAGCGCGTGCGCACGGTGGTGCTTGACGGCGTGGCACCCATGAACCTGTACCTGCCGCTCTACATGCCCAGGGATGGGCAGCGGGCGCTGGATCTGCTCTTCGCGCACTGTGAGAAGGACACCCACTGCGCCCAGGCCTTCCCCGAGCTGCGGAAGCGGGTGGAGGTGCTGCTGGAGCAGATGGCGCAGGCGCCGGTGAAGGTGAGCGTCCAGCACCCGCTGACCGGTGTTCCCGAGGAGCTCAGCCTGTCCCGGCTCGCGTTCCTTCAGATGGTATTTGGCCAGCTCTACTCGCCGGAGATCGCGACGCTGGTGCCGCTGATGCTGGACCGGGCGACGAAGGGGGAGTGGGCGCCGTTCATCGCGCTGAGCCAGGGCGTCTCGGGTGGGATGAGCGATACGATCAGCCACGGCATGTTCTTCTCCGTCATCTGCGCGGAGGACGCGCCCTTCATCGACAGTGAGGCCATCACCCGTGAGGCGAAGGGCACGTGGTTCGGTGAGCAGGTGGTGCGCAACCTGCTCGAGCCGTGCAAGGTGTGGCCGCGGGGCTCGGTGCCGGAGGGCTACCGGGATCCAGTGTCGTCCTCGGTGCCCACGCTGCTGCTGTCCGGCGAGCTGGATCCGGTGACACCGCCTTCCTGGGGTGAGGAGGCGAAGAAGACGCTGAGCAACAGCCTGCACGTGGTGGTGCCGGGCGTGGGTCACAACACGGTGGTGCTGGGCTGCATCCAGTCGTTGATGGCGGACTTCGTGAAGAGCGGCACCTTGGAGGGGCTGAAGCCTGGGTGTGGCGCGGATCTGACGCGCCCGCCCTTCTTCACTTCGTTCGCGGGCCCGGTGCCGTGATGGGAGCACCCCATGATTGAAGTGCGCAACCTGCACAAGCGCTTCGGCGCGGTGACGGCGGTGGAGGACGTGTCCTTTTCCGCGGCGGATGGCGTCGTCACGGGCCTGCTGGGCCCCAACGGTGCCGGCAAGACGACGACGCTGCGGATGCTCTACACACTCGTCAAGCCGGACCGCGGGACGGCCCGCATCGATGGCCTGGACGTGGCCGAGCACCCCCTGGACGTGCGCCGCGCCATCGGCGTACTGCCGGATGCCCGAGGCCTCTACCCGCGCCTCACCGCCCGCGAGCATGCCCGCTATGCCGGAGAGCTTCATGGTCTGTCCGGCCCTTCGCTGGACAAGCGTGTGGACGAGCTCATCGAGCTGCTGGACATGAAGGACATCGCCAACCGGCGCGCCGAGGGCTTCAGCCAGGGAGAGCGCATGAAGGTGGCCCTGGCTCGCGCGCTGGTGCACGGCCCGCGCAACGTCCTGCTGGACGAGCCCACCAACGGCCTGGACGTCATGAGCACCCGCGCCGTGCGCACCCTCATCCGCCGCCTCAAGGAGCAGGGGCACTGCATCCTCTTCTCCAGCCACGTCATGCAGGAGGTGGCCGCGCTGTGCGACCGCATCGTCGTCGTGGCCCGGGGCCGCGTGGTGGCCGAGGGCACGCCCGACGAGCTGCGCATCCGCACCGGCAAGGAGAGCCTGGAGGAGGCCTTCGTGGCTGTCATCGGCACTGATCAGGGGTTGATGCAATGAGGAGGCTCATCGCCACCGTCTTCCGCAAGGAGATGAAGGACCACCTCCGGGATCGACGCTCGGTGCTGAGCGCGCTCGCCGGTCCGCTCATCGGTCCGTTCATCTTCATGGCCATGTTCACGCTGATGGCCTCGTGGTTCCGTGAGGGCAAGCCGCTCGAGGTCTCCGTCATCGGCCGTGAGCATGCTCCCAGCCTCATGGCCTTCCTCCAGCGCCACGGTGCCACCCTCACCGAAACGCCCAAGGACTACGAGGCCCTCATCGAGGCCGGCAAGCTGGACGCCGTGCTCATCATCCCCCCGGACTACGGCAAGGACTTCTCCGCCGGGCACACCGCCGTGGTGCAGCTGGTGGTGGACAACTCGCGCAACCAGGCCCGCGCCACCATCCGGCGGCTCACCTCGCTGCTCGAGGGCTACTCGGGCCAGCTCGCCGCCCAGCGGCTCTTCGCCCGAGGTGTGTCGCCCGAGCTGGCCGCTGCCGTGCGCGTGGACGAGGTGGATCTGGCCACCCCCGAGCGCATGGCCGCCAACGTCCTCAACATCATCCCCATCTTCCTCGTCTTCGCCGCCTTCATGGGCGGGATGAACGTGGCCATCGACGCCATGGCCGGAGAGCGCGAGCGGGGCTCGCTGGAGCCGCTGCTCCTCAACCCCGTACCGCGGGGAGCCGTCGTCGTCGGCAAGTGGCTCACCACCGTGGTGCTCGCGAGCGTGGCCATCGGCGTGTGCCTGGGCGCCTTCCTCCTGGCCGTCCATCGCGTGCCCCTGCAGGATCTGGGCGTGAAGGCCCGCTTCGACATTGCCGCGGTGCTCGGCATGCTCGCCACGGTGGTGCCGCTGGCCTTCTTCGCCTCGGCGGGGCAGATGCTGGTGTCCACCTACGCCCGCTCCTTCAAGGAGGCGCAGACCTATATCCAGCTCCTGCTGCTGCTGCCCATGCTCCCGGGCATGCTCCTGGCCGTCTCTCCCATCCAGAGCCAGCTGTGGATGTACGTCATCCCCGTGTTCGGCCAGCAGCTCCTGATTGGCGAGGTGATGCGCGGCCAGGCCGTGGGCGCCATGCCCTTCCTCCTGGGCGCCCTGGGGTGCGCGGCGGCCGCCGCCCTCTGCCTCATGCTCACCACGCGCCTGCTGGGCGAGGAGCGCATCATCTTTGGCCGCGCGTGACGCGGTGCATCCTGGCTTGTGGACGGTTGTTCCAGCCAAGGCCTTCCGTTTGGAGGTGGATGGTGTGAGTGTGCACGACATGCGGACCGGTCCGTTGACGCCGCCCCCCCTGGGCGTCGAGCCTATGACGCGAGCCATCCTCTTCGAGGGATTGTTCGTGCACGGGCTGCCGCGCAACGAGCACTTCGAGGAGGAGATGCGCGAGGCGGGCTTTGACCGGGACGATCTCCTGCCGCAGTACCCCCTGCGCCTGTTCCGGCAGTGCCTGGACCTTGCCTGCAAGCACTTCTACCCAGGGCTGACAGTGGAGGAGGGGCGGCGGCGGCTGGGCCAGCAGTTTGTCCAGGGCTTCTCGCAGACGGTGCTGGGCCGCGTGGTGTCGGTGAGCCTGCCGCTGCTAGGGCCCGCGCGCTTCCTCAAGAAATTTCCAGAGCACCTGCGGTTCGACTCCTCTCCCATCCTCGTCAACGCCGTGCAGGTGGCGGAGCGCCAGTTCCGCATGGAGTTCCGTACCGGTGTGGGCCTGTCGCCCTACTTCCTCCGGGGCCTCCTCGAGGAGGGCCTGCGGATGACGCGCGCCACCCCCGCCATCCGGGTGACACAGCCCTCGCCGATCAGTTTCGATCTGCACATCACCTGGTAGCCCGCAAGGCCGGTTTGTCCGGGATCGATCCTCTGGGATCAGGTTCCGTGGAAAGCGCGCGGGCAACCCAGCACAATGAGAGGGATGACACCCGAGCGAGAGATCTCCCTGCCTCCCGTGCCGGAATCCGTGGCGACGAACCAAGGCGAGCCACGCTTCGGCAAGTACCAAGGCGAGCTGCCCGAGGTGGATCTCGGCCGGCTCCGAGGCCGCTGGGCCCCCGCGGTGGCTGCGCGCCTGCTCAAGCGCAAGCGCTGGCTCTACACCTTCGCCGCCACGCCCGAGGTGGCCGCGCTCTTCGCGGTGGTGGACCTGGGCTACACCTCGAGCGCCTTCGCCGTCGCGGTGGATCTCAAGGAGCGCCGGCCGCTCTGCGACGTGAGCTTCCTGGGAGCGCCAGGCCCGCTGGTGGAGGTGAGCGACAGGCCAGGCGCGGGGCTGGCCGCCTCCTTCCGCACGCTGGGAGGCCGGCTGTCCGCGCGGCGCGGGGAGGATGACGAGCGCTACCAGCTCGAGGTGGACGTGAGCCGTATGCGGACGGGCAGCCTCCAGACCTTCCAGTGGCGCGGCGAGCTGCTGGTGGCGGGGGGCCCTCCGGCGCTCACGTTGATCGCCCCGGTGGAGGGAGATGGGCTGGTGAACGTGACGCAGAAGCGCGGAGGGCTGCTGGCGCTGGGGAGTCTGGAGGTGGGCGGCAAGCACTTCCGGCTGGACGGGGGCGTGGGCGGGCTGGACTACACGCAGGGCTACCTGGCGCGGCATACCTCGTGGCGGTGGGCCTTCGCCGCGGGCCGGCTGGCGGACGGGGCGCCCATCGGCTTCAACTTCGCCGAGGGCTTCAACGAGAAGTCCGGGCACAACGAGAATGGCTTCTGGGTGGGAGATCGGCTCTACCCGCTCGCGCCCGCACGCTTCGAGTACGACGCGAAGGAGCTGCTGGATCCGTGGCGGGTGACGACGGCGGACGGCGCGGTGGACCTGCGCTTCAAGCCCATCTACGTCCACCGCGATGAGAAGGACCTGCGCCTGGTGGTGAGCCACTTCGCGCAGCCGGTGGGCCTCTTCGAGGGCACGGTGCGAGCAGGCGGACGTACCTACACCCTGTCCAACGTGCCGGGCGTCACCGAGGAGCAGGACATGCTCTGGTGAGCCTCGCGGCTCGGGCAGGCTTCGGGGACGGCACCGGCCCTGCTAGGCTCGGGAGTTGATCGTGTCCTCGCTCCAGCCCGGCAGCGTTGTTGGCAGGTATCGCGTGACCCGCCTCATTGCGCAGGGCGGCATGGCCGAGGTGTACCTTGCGGAGCAGACGCTCACGGGCGACATCTCTCGCCCGGCGGCGCTGAAGGTGATCCGGCCGGAGTACGCGGAGTCCTCGGACTTCCGGGAGATGTTCCTGGACGAGGCGCGCACGGCCTGCACGTTGAGCCACCCCAACATCGTCCACATCTACGAGGTGGGGGAGGCGGATGGCCTGCTCTACATGGCGATGGAGCTGGTGCCGGGCGCACCGCTCTCCACGGTAGCGAGGACGCTGCACTCGCGCGGCGAGCGGCTCACGGATGAGGCCCTGCTGGCAGTGGGCATCTTCACCTGCGCGGCGCTGGAGGCGGTGCATGCCCACCAGGGGCTCGTGCACCGGGACGTGTCGCCGCAGAACATCCTGCTGGCACCCAACGGGACGCTGAAGCTCATCGACTTCGGAATCGCGCAGGCGGCCACCAACCGCAACCTCACCCAGACGGGCACGACGAAGGGCAAGGCGGGCTACTTCTCGCCAGAGCAGGCGATGGGGCGCAAGCTGGACGGGCGCAGCGACTTGTTCTCGCTGGGCATCATGCTGTACCAGCTCGCGGCGGGTACCACCCCGCTGGACGTGAGCAGCAACGTCACCGAGCGCCACGCCGCGCTGGTGAAGGGGAAGTGGGAGCCGCTCGAGCGGGTGTGCCCTGGGCTGCCCCGGGGCTTCTACACCGTGGTGGGCCACGCGCTGCAGGTGCGGCCCGAGGACCGGTATCCCGACGCGGCCGCCATGCGCGAGGGGCTGGAGGTGGTGGCGCTGACGGAGGGACTGTCCGTGGGCCCCTCCTCGCTGGCGGGCTATGTGCAGGAGCAGTCCGGAGCCTTCTCCGTCCTCCCCACGGGAGTAAAGCGGCTGCGCGGCTCGGTCATCAACGTGCCCAACGTGCCTTCACGGACGCGGGAGCCGGCGTTGCTGGCGCGGCAGCCGGTGAGGGCGGCGCTCGGGGTGGTGACGGCGCTGGCGCTCGCGGGAGGCGGGCTGGTGGTGTGGCGGGGAGGGCGCGACCCGAATCCACCACCGCCCTCCGTCACGGCGGCAGTGGAGCCGTCGAGCCCACCGAGCAACGCAGAGGCCTCTCCGACGCCTGCGGTTCCGGCGGTAGCCGCGGCGACTCCCGCTCCACCCGCTCAGCGTGCAGAGGACGTGGTGGCTCCGTCCAAGCCGGGCCGTGAGCGGACGCGCCGGGCGACCCGGCGTCAGCCCTCTGCCGCGGCCGCCGCGCCCGCACCTGCGGCGAAGGTACCCTCGGCCGAACCCGAGGAGGTGCTCACAGGAGAGGGCGTCCTGCGCATCAAGGCGACAACGGGCAGTGCCGTGGAGGTGAAGCTGCCGGGCCGCGGGCGGGAGGCTCTGCCAGTCGGGATTCAACGCATGGCCGCGGGGAACCACACGGCGGAGTTCTTCATCAAAGGGGGCACCACCGTCAGCTGTGCCCTGAAGGTCCGCCCCGGTCGGCGCACCGTCGTCACCTTCGACGGGAAGGGCTGCCAGGTGGACGACATCTGAGCGCCTACTCCGTCCGCAGCGCCTCCATGGGGTTCATCCGGGAAGCTCGCCAGGCGGGTGGCAACATGGCCACGAGCGCTACAAGCACCAGGACCGAAGGTGCGGCGATGAACGCGATCGGATCCAGCGTGCTGACGGAGTACAGCAGGTGCGCGAGCAGCCGCGTGAGCCCGATGGCACCCATCACACCCAACGCCACGCCCACCGCCACCGGAGCCATGCCCTGGCGCAGCACGAGCCACACCACCTTGCCGGGGGTTTCTCCCAGCGCCAGCCGGACGCTGAGCTCCCGGGTCCGCTGGCTCACCAGGTAGGACAGAACGCCGTAGATCCCCACCGTGGCCAGCACCAGCGCCAGGCTCGCCAGGAGTCCCATCAGCAGCGTCTGGAAGCGCTGCAGGCCGAGCGAGCCCGAGACGAGCCCCCCCATGCTCGAGTAGTCCGTCACCAGCAACAGAGGATCCACCCCCCGGATCTCACGTTGCACCGCGGCGGCGAGCGGCAGGGAGCTTCCCGAGCTTCGGATGAGGAGGCTCTGCGGCCGCAGGCGGATCATCCGGAGCTGAAGCGAGGGTGGCATCTGCCACAGAGGCACGTAGAGGATGGGCGGTGGCTCGTCCCTGAGGGTCTCTTCCCGCACATCACTCACCACGCCGATGATCTCCAGGGGCTCCATGTCAGCGATCGGTTGGATCGATGCCCCGAGCCTGATGCGCTGCCCCAGGGGATCCTTCCCGGGCCAGTAGCGGCGCGCGGCGGACTCATTGATGACCACCACGGGCAGGCTCCCGTGATGATCCTGGTCGTCCAGCAGCCGTCCGCGCACCAGCCTGATCTTCAGTGCCTGGAAGTAGCCGCGCGTCACCGGCCGGTAGAGCGCCAGTGCCTCCTCGCGAGTGCCGCTCTCGTCTGAGGAATGATCCAGAAGAGTGAAGTTGAGCCTGAGGCCGGGCTCGAGGGGGAGCGTCAGGGCGAAGCCTGCGGCCTCGACGCCGGACAGCGCCTGCACCCGCTCCTGCGCACGCCCGATGAAGGCCTCGAGCGCCTGGGGAGTGCCGTAGGAGCTCTCGGGAAGGGCGAGCTTCAGCGTCACGACGTTTCGCGGATCAAACCCTGGCTCCACTCCGCTCAGCAAGGCGAAGCTCTTCACCAGCAGGGCCGCGCCAATGAGGAGGACGATGGCGAGCGCCACCTCGCTCACCACCAGCAGCCGCCGGGTGCGGCTCCCCTCGGGTCCCAGAGTGGCGCGCCACGCGCCCACCTGGAGCGAGTCGCGAGGGACCACCCGGGAGGCCTGCCACGCGGGCAGCACGCCAAAGAGCAGCCCGGTCAGCACCGAGAGGCCCAGGGTGAACGCGAGGACGGTCCCATCGAGAGGGATTGTCTCCGGCAGCGACACGTTCCTGGGCGCCAGCGCCAGCAGCACGGGGACGGCCCCGGTGGCCAGGAGCAGCCCCAAGAGCCCCCCCGTCCCCGCAAGGAGGAGGCTCTCGGTGAGGAGTTGCCGGGCGATGCGGCCTGGGCCGGCTCCCAGCGCGGCACGGACGGCCAGCTCTCGCCCCCGGCTGGCGGCCCGCGCGAGCTGGAGGTTGGCCAGGTTGACGCAGGCGATCAGGAGCACCAGTCCCACGGCCCCCAGCAGCACGAGCAACGCTGGCCGGGTGTTCCGGGTCCGCAGGGACTGGAGCTCACCGGCGCCCAGCTCGAAGTTGGGGGGCATCGAGTTCGGCCGGAGGGCGCGGAGCTGCTCGCTCTGCGCCTTGAGCAGGGGCTCCACCTGTGCTGGCTCCAGGTCAGCCTTCAGCCGGCCCAGCACCGACAGGAAGTGCGCGTTCTCCGTGCTGGACATGTCCAGCTGGAGCGGGGTCCAGAGCTGCGAGCCCTCGGGAAACTGAAGGGTAGGCGGCGCTACTCCTACGATGGTGTAGGCCTGCCGGTTGAGGGTGATGGAGCGGCCCAGGACATTGGGGCTCCCTTCAAAGCGGCGCTGCCACAGGCCGTGGCTCAGCACCACGGTGAGGGGGCCTCCTTCTGCGTCCTCCTCGGGCAGGAAGCCGCGGCCGAGCACAGGGGGGACACCGAGCACTTCGAAGAACGAGTGGGACACCCGCGTTCCCGGCAGGGAGTCCAGGACGTCCTCCTCGCTGAAGGTGAACCCGCTGGTGGACGAGCGGTAGGCCGCCAGACGCGAGAAGGGTTGGTCCTGCCCGGAGAAGAACGCGTATTGGGGGACGGAGAGGGTCGTGACGGGCAGGCCCAGGTCCCGACGCACCAGCTGGAAGAGCCGCTCGGGCTGTGGGAAGGGCAGCGGCTGCAGCAGCACTGCATTCACCACGCTGAAGAGGGCGGTGTTGAGCCCGATGGCCAGCGCCAGAGTGAGCAGGGCGACCGCGGTGAACCCTGGGTTCTTGCGGAGGAACCGTGCGGCGAATCGGAGGTCCTCCCGCAGCTCAGCCACGGTGCGGCGCTCCGGTGCTCCACCTCGTCAGCAGCTTCAGGGGCTGCCCTCGGTGCCGAAGGAGCGCAGCAGCTTCACCAGCTCGCTCAGGACCTCCGGCTTCTGCTCGAGGTCCGGGTTGGCGGGCATGATCTCCGACTTCCCCACCGCCATGCCGCCCCCGAGGATCGTCTGGGTGATGCTCTCGTCCGTCACGGTCTTCTGCCACTCGGGATCGCTGTAGTTGCGCGGCTTCGGGTTGAGCGCCGCGGCCGACGGGCCGTTGCCGCGTCCCTCGGGGCCGTGGCAGGGAACGCAGCGCTGGGTGAAGACCGCGCGCGCCTCCTCCGCGGGGCTGGCGTACACCTTGGTGCGGGCGGCCACCGTGGGGACGTCGGCAGGGCCCGGGGCCTTTGTGTCCGCGCCCTGGGCGATCCACGCGCCGAGCAGCTTGCGCTCCGGCTCGTTCATGGACGTCATGTTCCCGAGCGGCATCGTCTCGGTCTGCACCGTGCGAACGAAGACGCGCTGGGCGTGGGCCTGCAGGCGCTCGGGGGTGTCGAGCATCACTCCGAGCGGAGGCGCGGTGAAGGAGGGGTTGGTGGGCTTCTCGGCATGGCACGTCACACAGCGCGTCTGGACGATGGCCTGCGCCGTGGCGAAGGAGACCTTGGGGCCGGCGGCGAGCGCAGGGTCGATCTCGGCGGCCTGCGGAGCTGTCATCACCGCCACGCCCAGGAGCGCCACCGCCGTGCCGGTGAACACCACCGGGTGCGTGCGCGCGCGGAAGTTCATGATGTACTTCATGCCCGTGCCCGCGATGAACAGCAGGGCGAGCACGGCCCACGGCTCCGAGTGCCCGTAGAGCACCGGGAAGTGGTTGGACACCATGGTGAACAGCACGGGCAGCGTCAGGTAGTGGTTGTGCGTGGAACGCTGCTTGGCGCGGGCGCCGTACGAGGTGTCGACGGGGCGGCCCTCGCGCGTGGCGGCCAGCATGTGCTTCTGCGCCGGGATGATCCGGAAGAAGACATTGGAGGCCATGAGGGTGCCGAGCATGGCGCCCACCTGGAGGAAGGTGGCGCGGGGGCTGAACACCTGGAGGATGCCGTAGCTGGCGGCGGTGATGAGGACGAAGCCCACGGCTCCGAAGGCGCGGTTGTCGCGGATGAGGGGCGTGCGGCAGAGCAAGTCATAGACGACGACGCTCGCCACAATGAGCCCCAGGCTGATGCCCACCGCCTGGGGGTGGGACAGGGGCGAGCTCGTGTCGGTGAGCATCGCCCGGTCGCCCAGGTAGTAGACGATGATGAGGAGCAGGAAGCCGGAGATCCAGGTGGAGTAGGACTCCCACTTGAACCAGTGGAGCTGGGGCGGCAGGGACTGGAGGCTCTTGCGCTTGACGACCTCGTAGAAGCCGCCGCTGTGCGCCATCCACAGCTCGCCGACGACGTCTCCCTCCCGTGGCTGCTCCGGCTTGCGGAGCTGGCTGTCCAGCCACATGAAGAGGAACGAGTCGCCGATCCACATGATGGCGGCGATCACGTGGGCCCAGCGGACGACGAGGTTCAACCATTCCTGGACGACGGGGCTCATCAGCCGCGGACGATAGAGGAGCAGGGGCTCCGGGACAACCCGGCCCTACGGGGTTGGAGCGCCAACCTAATCCGTGGAGCCGCTCCTCGCGCTCGCGATCTTCTGGCGCAACCAGCCCAGGTAGGCGTGCGTGCTCGTATACACGGACAGAACGACTGGGGGGCCGTGGGTCGATCTCGCGATGCCGACCAGTTCCAGGGCTCCCTTTCGTTCACGGAAGCAAGGGCCGCCGCTGTCACCTGCTGCGGCATAGGAGCCCCTGATTCGCACGACCCCAGGCTTTTCGCCTGAGTAGGCTGGCGCTATCTCAAGGTGTGAGCCGATGTGAAAGGTTGATCCGTCATTCTTGATGGACACGACCGTGTTCTCGCCGTAGCGCCGCACCGGGGCGACCAGGGCGTTGCCGAGAACGTCGGATCCGTAGCCCACCAGGACAACCCTGTCTTTGAGGTGGACCGGTTCCTCCGACAGCTTGATGGGCCGAGCATGGCGCCGCAGGGATTCATCCAGGACGACGACTGCCAGGTCGGCGTTGCTGAACTCCGTGTTCGTCGTCCAACCCACACTCGTCTCGACGTCCTTGTAGATGATCCGAAGGTCTTCATGGGCCTGGACGGTTCCTCTATAGGGGCCGATGTTCGCGGCAGGCGGGATTGCGGTGCCAGGACCTGGCATGGCTTGAGTTGTCTCCTCCGCGGATTCGTAGCGGAGCAGCGTGACATCGGCAGTCTTGGCGCACACCGATGAGTCGGTGACAGTCGTGTCGCTCGCCTCCGGTGGAACGGGCTTCCGCACATCACAAACGCAATGGCCCGCCGTCAGGACCACGTGCTCCTGGACGAGCACACCCGTGCACGTCTTGACCTTGGTTCCCTGCTTCGGGACAAAGAAGGTCGTGGTGACCATGACGGTGGACAGGTAGCGATTCACGCTGTCGATCCGGCTCTCGGATACAACCGGACTTGCACTGCCGATCTGCACCTCTGCGGCGACATAATCCGTGCTGGCTTGCTCGGTGGACGCACCCACCGCGCACCCCCCGCAAAAGGTCATCGCCGCCAGGTAGGCGGATTTCAGGAACCCCTCTCTCCACAGCTGAAGCATGTGTCCACTCCGTCTCTGACTCCACGGGCTGTTGCTACTTCGGGCGTGTCGGGTGCCTCCCCTCCGCACGTTGGATTTCACTGCGCAGCCAGCTCCGGTAGCCGTACGTGCTCGTCATGGCTTCTCCCTCCCCAAGGTTCCGGTTAGAGATCCCGACAAGGACGGCTCCCTGGGGGCCTTCGCGGAGGCACGGTCCACCGCTATCGCCCCTGTAGTGGTGTCCCCCAGGTTGCTGAATGCGCATCCTTCCTCCACCAGAGGGAAGCACTTCGATGATCTTGTTCGTGCTGGAGCGCCTCTCCCCGTCATAGGCGCGGGCCGTTTCGTCATAGCCGGATCCAATGATGACGATGGACTCATTGAGCTGAACGTCGGTGTTCGCCAAGGGGACGCCCCGGAATCGTTCCTCCAAGGGTTCGTTCAGGACGATCATTGCAAGGTCCGCGTTGCTAGCCACCACATGGCCTTGTGCATCCAGGATGACCTGCAGCTCCGGATGAGGGTGTACTACCCCGCTATAGCTCGTCCTGATCCAGGCAACCTTTTCCTTCGTGTCCTTGAAGGGGTCGTAGACAGTCGTGGCCACGGTCGCGATCCTCGCGCATGTGGAGCTGTCAATGATGTTTCGGATACCCCCTGGTTCAGAGGCGGCCTGCTGCCGCTGACATACGCAATGACCAGCAGTGAGAACAAGACGCCGACCGATGATGGCCCCACTACAGAAGCCCCGCGTTTCCTGATTGAAGTCCGCCTCGACCAGAACGGCCGACAGGTAGCGGTTCGCCGTATCCACCTTGCCTGCCAATGGCAGCAGGTGAGTCACGATGGGTAGATCTATGACTGGGCCGAGCTCGAGCTCTGGCCCATCGAATGTGATGACCTCCATGCCGCCATCCCACTCCTCGCCCAAGGGTGAGCTCGTGTCTGGCTCACCCTTGTGCACGGAACTGCTCGGCTCCGGCACATTCGTGTCCACAGACACGCTCGTCACGGGGAGGGGCACCGATGAGCGCTCGTCGCACCGACTGCAGGCCATGAGGAGAGTCATGGCCGCCAGTGCGATCCATGTCAGTGGCGATGGGGTAGGGCGCACTTGGATTCCTCTGGCTAATGGGTCGCCCCTGCCTTGCGCCGGCTCTCGAGGATCTTCCGGAACGAGCGGCTGCGCAACTCCTCCAGCGTGAGCCCTGTCGTCTGAGCCTCCTCCTCCGTGATGGCTCCGCAGGCAATCCCGCGCAGGAAAGAGTTCAGCAGCCCCTGGCCCGTGGCCGCGTCGTCGAACACGTCCCCGAGCAGTGTCGCCTGGGCCGCCTTCTCCATGAAGCTCTTCAGCCGGCGCGAGGCCGCGTCCAGCCCCTCCAGGAAGAATGCATACACCGCTGCATAGCGCACCGGCAGCTGCGCCGGGTGCAGATCCCACCCCTGGTAGTACCCCAGCTCCAGCGAATGCCGCGTGTGCTCGTACGCCAGCCGCCACGCCCGGTGCACCCCCTCGCGGTTCTCCTGCTGCTGTGCCTCCGTCAGCTCCCGCGCCCCCTCGCGCTTGTGGGGCCCTACCGGAATGACATTCGTGGCCCCGTCCGAGAGCGGTATCCCCGACCCCGCCAGCGCCACCTGCATCACATGGCGAGCGAAGTCACACGCGGCATGCGTCATGCTCTGGTACGCCGCCGTGATGTTGAGCGAGGCCGTGTAGTCATACACGCCCAGGTGGGCCCCCACGCAGCGCCCCTCCGCCGCAGCGACGAGCACCGGCAGCGCCAGGCGCCCATGCCCATCGAACAGGGACTGCGGTGTCTCCACCATCAGCTCCAGCTTCAGCGCACCCTTCCGCAGGCCCCGATCCTGCTCCAACACCTCCAGCATGCGCACCAGCACCATCACCTGCTCGGGCGAGGTGACTTTGGGCAGCGTGACGACGAAGTTCTCCGGCAGCTTCCCACCCGTGCGCGCCAGCAGCGTGGTGACGAACAGTTCCAGCGTGCGTGAGGCCCGCTCGAAGAGCTCTTCGGAGAACGACTTGATGCGGATTCCGATGAACGGCGGCAGCAGGCCCTCCGCCAGCCCCTTCGCGACCTGCTCCGCGGCGGAGACCGCATGCCCGTCCTCCTCTGCATCCGGCCGGTGCCCGTACCCATCCTCGAAGTCGATGCGCAAGTCCTCCACGGCCTCGCGCTCGAGCTTGGCCACCACGCGCTCGTACACCCGCGTCGCGAGGCCCCCCTGCTGAGACAGGCCCAGGCAGGCGGCCAGCGCCATGGCATCCGGGGCGTGCTCGCGCAGCGTCGCCAACGCTACCTGCCCCATCTTCCGGGCCGTCTCCCCCTTGAAGAGCTGAGCCCCGCCGTACACGGTGTGCACCGGCTGGCGGCGTGGAGACTCGCCCGGGTAGGCCTGGGTGTACTCCTGGTTGGACTTCATCAGCGCCGCGCGCGCTGCCCAGACACGAGAGGAGAGCTTTGCCGTCATACCCTTCAGCTACCATGGTATGTGGAGTAGCCGAAGGGACTTTGAGGGTGTTGAGCAGAAGCAAGCAGGCAGGCAAGCATTCTGAGCCAACTGCTTATACTTGGTGGCTTTCATGAGAGTCGACTTGCGTCACGGTATGCGAGTTGGAGTGCGGCGTTCGGGGGAAGTTTCCAAACCTTGGGCAGCCTGCTGCAGAGTCCTTGGGGCTGACCCGGTTGCGTAACTGTTCAGGAATGTCGGGACTTTTCGCGCCCAAAACCCCCGACATTTCCGAACAGTTCC
>NZ_DASPHO010000188.1:0-2484 GCF_035629615.1 Hyalangium sp.
CTCGCTCGGACGGCATGAGCACCCGATCTCCCAGCTCGCCTTCTCGCCCGATGACCAGCGCCTCGCCTCGGGGAGCAAGATGGGGGACATCCGCCTGTGGGAGCTGGCCTCGGGAAGGTTCCAGGAGCTGAAAGGCCACCAGGACGAGGTGCGCAGCCTGCTCTTCTCCTCGGATGGCCAGCGGCTCTTCAGCGGGAGCATGGACCACACCCTGCGCCTCTGGAGCCTGGCGAACGGCGAGAGCCACCGGGTGGACACCAGCGGCAGTGGCGTCCACCAGATCCTGCTCACTTCAGACAACCAGTTGTTGATCAGCTCGAGCATGAACGACAGCGCCTTGCGGCTCTGGGACAGCCGGACGGGAGAGCCTCGCGGGATGCTCCGCGGTCACCAGGACGACATCAGCCACATGAACCTCTCTCCCGACGGCCGGCGGCTGGCCTCCGCCAGCCCGGACGCGACGGTGCGGCTCTGGGATCTGGCGACCCACGAGAGCCGCGTGCTCCGAGGGCACACCGCGCGAGTGACAGGGATTGTCTTCCTGGATGACCAGCACCTCGCCTCCATCAGCTGGGATGGGACCGTGCGGCTGTGGCTGGATGACCTGCCCCTGGAGCCCACGGCCCTGCGCGCCTGGATGACGAAGGTCGAAGCAACCCCGTAGAGCCCACTCCTAGCGCTTCGCCTGCTGATAGCCGGAGCCGAGCGGCATGGGCTCCCACGCGTGGCCGTAGAGCACCAGGAGCGCCTCGACGCTGGCGGTGTTGCCGCGAGCGCCGTTGAAGGCGCGCTGGACCTCCTCGGGCGTCCGGGCCTCGGACAGCTCCCGGATGAAGACATCCGCCTCGCCATTGCCCAACCCGAAGTTGTCCTTCGAGTACTTGCGCGCACGCTGCGCCAGCATCAGCGCCTGGTCATCGGACAGGGTGAACTGGGCGTTGTAGCTCCCCCCCGCCCTCGGATCGCCGGGGGTGCCGGTGAAGATCTCCTGCAGGCGCGCCGTGTCCTGGGCCGACAGGTTGCTGTAGGCCACCTGCGTGGAGCCGCCGGGGCTCGGCACCCACTCGCCGTTGTCGTCGCGGTAGTAGCTCTGCGAGCGCACGGTGGACAAGCCCTCGTCCCCCGTGGAGAAGTAGCCCATCTCGATCGTCCGCTCCGTGGCCGTCTCGGTGACCTTGATCTCCTGCTCCACGTTGCTGAGGTTGAGGGAGAACTCATGGTCTCCCACCACGAGGCCTGCCTTCACCGCCTCCGAGTAGGACATCTTGTACTCCCGCTGGATGTCCGCGACACCGGGCCCGCTCTGCTCCGGCAGCTTGCCGGTGAGGAGGAACTGGTTGTAGGCGGCCTTGCCCTGGTCCGTGGACAGATCGAACGTGGCCGACTGCAGGTTGTAGGACTCCAGGGTGCGCTCCCCCGTCAGCGACACGCCGAAGTCGTCGGTCCCCACCCCCACGCCGAGGGTGCGCTGGACGGCCTCGGTGGGGCCGGTGGTCACCTTGACGGTGGGCGGATCGGCGGGCTCCTGGCGCTCGATGGCCATGGAGGTGCCTCTCGAGTGGGTGTTGCCCGTCTGCGCCTGGATGTTGCGGTAGGCGACGCTCAACTCCGATGAGCCGAAGTGCTCGTCCTTGAGGGTGACGGTGGCCCCCGGGGGGATGCTCGTGGGGTCGTAGGGGTTGGGCAGCTTGTTGGGATCGGAGCCCTCGCTCACCCACCGGTTGTAGTCCTCCAGGGGAAGCTCGATCTCGTGGGTCGAGCTGATGCCCTGGATGAGCCTGCCCTCCAGCGTCAGATGCTTCCCGCCCACCTCATCTCCCACGTAGCCATAGACGGAGCTCTTCACCTGCAGCTTCACCTTGCTCTCGGGGCCGTCCTGCTCGGGCTTGGTGACAACAGGGCTGGTGGTCGTCTCGACCTTGAACCCGACGCCCACGCCCTCAGTGCTCTCGAAGGTCTGGGTGTGGCTGGTGCCCGGAGGCCCCATGGCCGCCTCGGTCGTCTTCAGCGCCGACTGCGAGGAGCCCGTGGCCGCCAGCCCGGTGGTCCCCGGGATGTAGCGGAACGCGCTCTGGGCGGCCTGTGCGCCCTGGGTGGCGGGGGCGCTCTGGCCCGTCAGGTTCACGGGCTGGGACCGCGGCGCGGCCTCGAAGGTGCTCTTCTCGTTCTTCGGTGCCACTGGGGCCGCCGGAGCGGGAGCAGGAGCAGGAGCAGAGGCGGGAGCGGCCACCGGCTCAGGGGACTTCACGGCAGGGGAAGAAGAACGGGACAGGCTGTCGACGGACATGGGGGGCCTCTTTGGGGGATTCAGGGAGCGAAGACACCCATGAGCACGCTTCGTGCCAGCGCCTGGATCCGGGGGCACACGGGGCTCTCGCTCGGGAACTCGCGGAGCACCCCGGCTCCTGGCCCAAGAAGATGGAGCACGCCTGCTCCACGCGTGAGCAGGTTGTTCAACGCTTGAACAATCTGCCCAGATTGCCG
>NZ_DASPHO010000189.1:0-3766 GCF_035629615.1 Hyalangium sp.
GGCCTCGGATCCGCGCTTCGCGTTGGAGGTGGAGCTGCTCTCGCGCATCCATTCCCCCCATGTGCCCGGTCTGCATGACTCCGGCGAGTGGACGAGGTCGGACGGCGCGCACTTTCCCTTCCTCGTCATCGATTGGGTCGACGGCCTGCCCCTCTATTCATGGGCTCGCCTCCAACCGCGCTCCTCCCGAGAGGTGCTGCGCCTGCTGGCTCAGATCGCCCGCGCCCTTCAGGCCGTTCACGCCGCTGGCGGTCACCATCGCGACGTCAAGGGCGACAATGTGCTGGTGCGCCCGACGGACGGGAGCGTGGTGCTGGCCGACTTCGGCTCATGTACCTATCGAGGTGCTCCCATTCTCACCCGCCAGTCCGAGCCCCCGAGCACTCCCCAGTACCAGAGCCCTCAGTCCCAGCTCCACCAATGGAAGTTCCGGCACCAGGCCCCCGTTCGCTACGAGGCCACCCCTGCGGATGACCTCTACGCACTGGGGGTCACCGCGTACCGGCTCGTGGCGGGCAGGTACCCGCTCATTGCTGACGAGCAGGACACGGACGACGAAGATGACGTGTTCTCGCGCTTCCCGTCGCTGGTGCACGCGGAGAACCTGGTGCACCTGGCTCCGGAGCTGGCGAAGTGGATTCGCCAGATGCTCTCCGTGGAGCCTGAGGACCGAGGTAGTGCTGCGGAGCTGGCGTTGGGATTGGACCTCGCGGCGGAGAGGGCTGGACGCGAAGCAGACCGACCCATCACCCCACGGGCGGATGCTGCGCCTCGGCCCTTTGAGTGGAGGAAGTATCTCGCGACGGTGGCAGTGAGTGGGGTGCTGACCGCTGGTGCATGGGGGCTCTTCCTGGCTCCGCCGGGAGGGTCACCCACTGCCCTGGCGAGAGCGCTCACTCGAGCGGTTCAGTCCGTTGCTCAGGAGGGCACGACGGCGGGGCTGGGGGAGGATGCGCGCTCCGAGCCTGTGAGTGCCTGGGAGCCCCTGGCCTCGTATGAAGGGATTGGCGCGGAGGTGCCGAAGAGGCCGCTGCCCAGCCAGCGCGTGCCTCCCTGTAAGAGGCCTGAGGTCGAGATCAACGATGCCTGCTGGCTCCTCCTTGGAAGTGAGAACCCACCCTGCGTTGAGCGCACGTACGAGTGGAAGAAGCGGTGCTACTGGCCCTCCTTCTCGCCGTCTCGCCCGACCACCACCGGCCAGGATCAGTGAGGCGGATTTCCTGCATGATTCTCCCGAACGCTCATCAAGGTGAAGCACCTTTCGGTGGACGGCACGAGAGGCTACCGGACCGCGCGAGGAACCTGCCATGCACCTCGATACGGGGGGGGACGAGTCGTCCATGCGGCCGGCTGGGACGGTCGCCCCTTCTCCCGGGTATGCCCCCGTCTGACCCTTCTCAGCCCTCGCAGTGGCTGGCCCCTCCGTTCCTGCTTACCGCCTGCCTCACGCTGGTAGGCTTCGCGCCATGTGGGGCGTGATGACGATCCGCCAGGATGCGGCGGACCGCCAACGCCTGAGGACCGCGCATAGTTCTAGGCAGTGCAGGCGGACGCTGCCTCTCTATGCGTGCGCGCGGCCTTGGTGGAGATGGAGCAGACCGGCGCCAAGAGGCCGCTGGACACCGAGGTGGCGGGACTTCGCCACGAAGTGGAGCGCCTGGCTCAAGCCTTTGAGCGCCTCACCGACGATCCCCCCGCGCACCGCCCGCTGCTGACCTTTACCTTGCTCCGGGCCATACCGCACGAGAAGGGACCTCAGAACGACTGGGCAGTAGGACAGCGCGCCACTGCTCAGGAGGGTCGCCAGCTGGGGCTTTTCTGATGCGCTGCAGTCCTCTAAGGTCCGCCGCGGCGCCAGTGCCTCCAGCCTGGCTTTGAGGGTGGGACCAGGCTCGATGGACCTCATAGTCGGCCAGATTGAGCGTGTGGAGGGACTCGTCGATTTCGAGCGCGTTCCTGTGATGACCGCCAGCGAGCCCACCTATGCAATGGACTCCTCGGGGCGAAAGTGGATCCGGAAGTCCGTCCTTCATACCGTGCACGAACCGCTCCTTGCCGAAGCACTGGGATGGCTTCTCGCCAGAGCGCTCGGGGTTCGAACGCCAGATGGTGCGATCGGAGGCGAAGGGGACGGGCTCTCGTGGCTCAGTCTTCGTGTGGATGGCGTCACGCACTGGCATCCGTCGAGCATTCACTTCATCAAGAACGCCAAGGAACTTGGCAGGATGCTGGTTCTCGACGTGGTTATTCTCAACGAGGATCGCCATGAGGGAAACATCCTCCTGCAACCCAACCCCGACCAGTACAACCTCGTTGCCTGGGCGATCGATACAGGGGGAGCGCTCATCGGTTTCCCGGAGTCCTTCGCGCAGGCCGGGATGGCGCTGCCGAGCATCGCGAAGCTCGCTCGGGGAATTCCCGTAGAACTCGTGGCCGACGAGGCCCGTGCGACAGCCCTCCAGGCTACCACCTTCAGCCCGTATCTCCTCAGGCGTTTTGTCGAAGAGGCATGCCAGATTGCGGGAGAGCCTAAGGACGGAATACTCTTGGAGGCACTGTCCGCGCGGATGAAGGGTGCGCCAGACCTGACGGAGAAGTACCTACAGAGCATCGAGCAGAGACCATGAGTGCGCGCTTCCGCATCGTTCATTTCGTGCCAGACCCCTTCGCGGGTAGCCGCATCGCCATCGCCGCGATCGTCAACGTAAACGGGCGGTGGGAACTGGCAAGAGCTCGCTCGCTCCCTGGTGTGGCGTGCGCAGGAGGTCTGCGGGCGTACTCCACGATGCAGATGATTCTGGAGCGACTCTCGGCAACTGAACGATTCGACCGCCTCCCGTTCTCCATCGGGCCTCAGGCTGTTCTGGGCGAAGAGATAGAAGTGCCAACAGGCGTCTCTGACCCCGCTGCATGGGTAGAGGCGATGGTGCTCCCGCGACTAGATGACCCCGACGACCAAAAGGACACGAAGCCTCGCGGCCCACACAGGGAAACACTCGGATACCAAGTACTCCAACACTATGGCGTGGGCGAGATTGTTCATCGGCACCTGAAGACGGAGGGCATTCCCGGCGTAGCCGCAAAGGCGGCGAACGACATTTCGCACTACGTCTCTGGAAAGTCAGAGGTGCTCTTGATGGAACCAGTCATCGCAACCCGTGCGAACCTGTCCCAAGATCTCACAAGCATCAGCGAAACGTTTCTCGCCTGGAGAAAGCTCCTCGAACTGTCCCCAGCGAAAAGACATCCCCGTTTCATAGCCTATGTGATGGGGCCAGTAGCCGGATTCACAGAGGCTCAGTCTGTGCTGAGAACGGCTGCTGACATGATCGTAGATATCGACAATCGGTCGGAACGAACTCGGTTTATAGAAGAGATTCGCCGGATCGGCAGCACCGGCGGCGGATCGCAGACGTCATTCCTGCACTGAGCAGTTGCGTCGCGCAGTCATTACCGCAGCGGTGCTGGCCGCCGGCAACGAGCTTGACGTGGGGCTGCTCTGGGATAGCGCTACGTGCGCGCAGACGACATCCTCGGGCCGCTACGACTCGACGTTGAACGACTTTTGGGGCACACAGGCAGGGAACAACTTCAGCAAACCTGCCCCGTCTCTCCCGTTGAACACCGCCGACGGGGCGGCGATGCACTGGACGAACGGGCGCCCATCGTCGCCATGCCCTTCGATGAGGGAGCGGATGATGCCGGCCCTCTCTCAGATGCGGAATCACCCTTCGCCTTTCTCCCGGAGATCCGACTCCCGCGGTGT
>NZ_DASPHO010000190.1:0-12827 GCF_035629615.1 Hyalangium sp.
CACAGCGCGAAGTAGTGCGAGGCGCTCCCCGAGTACACCCCCAGGCGCTTGCCGCGCAGGCCCGCCAGGTCCGGCACTCCCACCGCCGCCAGCGCCTCCTGCCCACGGCTGCGCCCCAGCAGCATCACCGTGCGCGGCGCCGCGTCCCGCAGCGAGGGCAGCCACGACGCCAGCCGGTCCACGGAGAGGCAGGCCATGTCCACCCCGCCGTTCTCCGCGCCAATGGCCAGCGCCTGCCGCAGCTCCTCGTCCCGGGCGAACAGCACCGCGCGGGCGTCCAGCGCGTAGGCCGTCTTGAGCAGCCCCTGGGCCGCGCCCGGCGGAGCTGCCGGCGCATCCAGCGTGATGGAGCCGCCCGTTGCCAGAAGCAGCGCGGACGCAGAGCCGCGCGGGGTGAAGCCGATGAGCACCGGCCGCAGGGGCACCGAGGCCACGTCCGCCACCGGTGCCGCCACCCCCGCGGGGAAGTCCCCGGGGGACAGGCGGATGGCCTCCTGGGCGGCCGGGAAGAACCGCGCCTGGAGACGATCCAGGTACCCCAGCCGCGACGCGAGCGTGTAGCCCGCGCCGAGCAAGCACAGGGTGAGGAACAAGAAGAGGCCTGGCCCGCGATGCAGCTTCATGGGTGCGGCCCCTTCCCTCCGGGAGGGCTACTTCACCTCCACCTTCTTGCCGATGGTCTTCTCCGCCGGAGCGCCCACGTCCGACACCGGCGCGGGGCTGTCCAGGCCCATCTCCATCTTGAACTGCTTCACCAGCTCGTTGGCCTGCAGCTTCTCGGCCTCCTCTTCGATGGAGAGCGCCTGGTGATCCACCGACTCGAGCGCCATCTGCATGCGCGCCTCGTTGACGGCGGCCCCTTCCTGCACCTTGCGGAGCATCTCGTCATGCGTGGCGTCAATGCCGGCGACCTGGAAGGACTCCATCGCGTCGGCCACCTTGGACTGCCACTTGGCGCGGCGAGCGTCCCGGATGGCGTTCATCGCCTCCTGGGTCTTCCGCTCCTTCTCCTTCATGAAGATCTTCTTGACGTTCATCGCCTTCTCGTACGCCGCCCGAGCCGTCAGCAGCTGCTGCTCGTTGCGCTCGAGCGCCTGCTTCTCCGTCTGCAGGCGAGAGGCGTAACTCCCGGCGAGATCGTCACGGCCCGCCTGGATGGCGGCCTTCACCTTGGCGGTGAGCTCGCGCACGTCCTGCTGGTACTTGACGTTCTCCTTCTCCAGCAGCGTCACGTTCGCCCGCACCATGGCGATGGACTCGTTCATCTTCGGCACCTGATCGTTCAGGTCCCGCACGTTCTGCTCGAGGATGAGCTCCGGGTCCTCAATGGAGGAGACGAAGAAGCCCGCGAAGCTGCGCATTGCTCTCTTGAACCGTTGCCACATATTGACTTCTACCTCCTCCAAAGGCCTCGAAGACTCGGACCTTATACGATCCCGTGGGGCCCAAGCCTACCCTTCTCCCTGCCCTACGCCTACCAAAGGTGGGAGATTGCCGCCCTGTCCCGCTTTCCCTCTCGGAGCCCCGGTCGCCAGCCAACAGAGCAGCGCCCTGCCCCCCACCCCCCAGACCGGCGGGCAGTCCCCTGTTCACCGCTCGGGTGCTAGTGTCTGGCTCCCTCGCACATGACCCCGCAGGACACCAAAGCCCTCGATGCGCTCCTGGAAGAGTCGGTCGATCAGCAGCGCCGCCGGGTGCTGAAGGTCGGCGCGGCAGTCCGGGTGGCGGGTGCGCTCCTCTTCCTGCTCATCGTCGGGGCCCTGTGGCTGACGGGCCGGCAGGACTGGGCGCTCTACCCGCTGCCGCTCGCGCTCTACCTGGGCGTGGCCGCGGCGCTGCTGGCCCTGCATGGCAAGCGCTTCGTCCAGTGGCTGGACGTGGCGCAGTCCCTGGTGGACGTGGGGCTCGTCTTCTGGGTGCAGCATGCCGCGCTGCCCCTCTCCCGCTTCCCATCCGGGATTGCCGGCTTCAGCCTGGGGCTCTTCAGCCTGGTGGTGGTGCTGAGCAGCCTCACGCTCATGCCGAGTGTCGTCTACACGACGGCGCTCCTGTCCGCCGTGGCCCAGGCCGTGCTGATGCGCGAGGCGGACGTCAGCTACGGCTCGGTGGTCCTCGCGGCCGTGGTGCTGTTCCTGGTGGCGTTCATGAGCCAGTACGGCAGCCAGCGCCTGCGCCAGCTCGTCCTGGCCTTCACCCGCACGGAGGTGGAGCGCCAGATCGAGGCGCGGCGCTTCCAGGAGCTCGAGCAGGCCCAGCAGACCATCGAGCAGATGCTCGGTGAGACGCGCGCGCAGAACGAGCAGCTCCTCGCGCTGCAGCGGGACAAGGATCAGCTCATCCAGTTCCTCGTGCACGATCTGCGCTCGCCGCTGTCCGCGCTGACCATGACGTTCTCCTGGCTGGAGGCCGAGCTCTCCGTGGGCGGCGACCTGGCGCTCATGCAGGGGGTGCGCTCGGGGATCGCCGTCACCGGGCGGATGGAGCGGATGATCACCGAGCTGTTGGACCTGCCCCGCCTGGAGGAGGGCAAGCTGGAGCTGCGCCCGCAGCGGCTCGACATCACCGCGATGTTCGAGGAGGTGCGCCAGGCCTTCGGCCAGGCCGCGCAGTTCCGGCGGCTCACGCTGGAGGTGGAGGCGCCCGTGGGGCAGGTGTTCCAGGGGGACAAGGCGCTGCTCATGCGGGTGGTGGAGAACCTCGTCGCCAACGCCCTGCGCCATACCCCCCCGGGCGGACGGGTGAGGCTCGAGGCGGGGAAGGACGGCAGCGCGCCCTACCTCGCCGTGCGCAACGACGGCACGCCGATCGAGGAGGGGTTGCGCACCCGCCTCTTCGACAAGCACATGCAGGGGGAGCAGGAGCGGAGCGCCCGGAGTGGCTATGGGCTGGGCCTCTACTTCTCCCGCCTCGCGGTGGAGGCGCACGGTGGGCGCATCGCCGTGGAGGATGTGCAGGGGTGGACCACCTCGTTCGTCGCGCGGCTGCCGGCTCCCAGCGAGTCGAGCCGCGCGGCCTGACAGGCCGACTTCAGAGGTTCGCGCGCTCCACGATGCGAGCGGCGTGCTTGCGGGCGCGCTCGGCCACGTCCTGGGCATCCAGGGTGAGCAGCTGCCGATCCTTGAGCACGAGCTGCCCGTCGATGGCCACGTGCGACACATCCGTGGAGCGGGCGGCGTGGACGAGCACCCCCAGGACGTTGTCAGGCGTGGGCAGGGTGTGCAGGCCGCGGAGGTCCACCACGGTGACGTCCCCGCGCTTGCCCTCCTCCAGTGAGCCTACCTCGTGCTCCAGCCCCAGCGCCCGAGCCCCCTCCAGGGTGGCCATCTCCAGCACGCGCAGCGGCGGCATGCCCAGCGGCCCCACGCGCGGCTTGTGCAGCAGGGCCGCCAGCCGCATCTCCATGAAGAGGTCCAGGTTGTTGTTGCAGGGCGCGCCGTCTGCTCCCAGGCACACGTGCACCCCTGCATCCATCAGCTCGGGCACCTTGGCGATGCCGGAGGCGAGCTTCAGGTTGGAGCTGGGGCAGTGGCACATCACCGTCCCCGTCTCGCGCAGCAGACGCTGCTCCTCGGCGGTGAGCCACACGCAGTGGGCCAGCGTCACGTGGGGGCCGGAGATCCCCAGCGAGTGGAAGTAGGAGACGTTGTCCTGGCCGATGCGCTGGCGCACCAAGTCGCACTCGGTGGCGTTCTCGCTGGCGTGGGTGTGGACGCGCACGCCCTTCTCCCGCGCCAGCCGCGACACCTCCCTGAGGAGCTGCTCGGTGCACGAGAGGACGAAGCGTGGCGCGAAGGCATAGCGGAGCCTGTCCCCGTGCGTGCCGTGCCAGCGCTCCAGCAGCGCCAGGCTCTCGGCCAGAGAGGCCTCCGTCGTCTCGCGCAGGCCCGCGGGCAGCGAGTGGCCCGAGTCCATCATCGCCTTGCCGCCGGTGAGCCGGAACCCGCAGTCCCGCGCGGACTCGAACACCGCGTCGTAGTGACGCACCGTGCCCATGTCGAGCGCCGCGGTGGCGCCGGACTGGATGAGCTCGGCGAAGGTGAGGTCCGCTGAAGCGCGCAGGGAGTCCGCGTCGTGCGCCGCCTCGTAGGGCCAGATGCGCTCACGCAGCCAGTCCAGCAGCTCCAGCCCGTCCGCGTGGTTGCGGAACAACGTCTGGCAGGCGTGCAGGTGGCCGTGGATGAGGCCGGGCAGCACCACCTGGCCCGTCACGTCAATCACCCGCCGGGCCGCGCCGCGAACCTTCAACCCCCGGCCAATCCGGGCAATGCGGCCATCCTGGATGAGGACATCCGCGTCCACGAGCACCTCGCGCTCGCGGTTCATCGTCACGACGGTGCCATGGGTGAAGAGCAGGTCCACGCGCGGCTGCTCTTAACACAGAGCAGGCCTGTGTCAGAGGAAGTCGCGCGTGAAGGCGTGCGGCAGCAGCTCCCGGAGCGAGTATTGCGCCTCCTCCCCCTTGAGGTTGCGGCTGCGCACGGGCAGGTCCGGCCCGGCGAACTCGGCCATCACCTGCCGGCACATGCCACAGGGGGGGCAGGGCGTGGGGGTGTCCACCACGATGGCCACCGCCACGGGCCGCGTCTGGCCCTGGGCCACTGCGGCCGCAAAGGCGCTGCGCTCCGCACACACCGTGAGTCCGTATGTGGCGTTCTCCACGTTACAGCCCGCCACCACTCCCCCATCCTCGAAGAGGACGGCCGCCCCCACCGGGAAGCGCGAGTAGGGCACGTGCGCGCGCTCGCGCACCTTGGCCGCCTGCTGGAACAGCGCCTCCCAGGGAATGTCCTCGGCCATGGCCCCTCCGGGTCGATGTTTCGATGTCAATGTTTTGGTGCGGACTGCTCCACGTCATGCAGGTGGCGCGCGATGGCCAGCTCCGCCTCGACAGGCAGCTCCAGGAAGCGCACCCGCGTCGTCGCCGGCTGCTGCGCCGCCTCGGACGCGGTGAGCACCTCGCCCCGCACCTTCAGCTCGTCCGTCAGGGAGGGGAGGCGGAAGCGCACCTCCAGCTGCGTCCCCGGCTCCAGCGCCGCGCCCCGGAAGGCACACCCGCCCAGGGACAGGTCCCCGTCTCGGGGCTCGAAGGCAGCCTCCGTCCCGGCCCGCCGCACATGGAAGCTCATGGGTACCCGTGGCGAGTCGCGCCGCTCCTCCGCCTTGGGCCCCGTGGAATCAGTCCTCTCCGCCATCGCTGTCGAATCCTTGCTCACGCGCGCGCCACCACAGGAAGAAAGTCCGTCAGCAGCCGCGAGAAGATACCCGCCACCCGATTCGCCGTCTCGGCCACTTCATCATGGGTGAGGGGCTTGTCCCCCACCCCTGCCGCCAGGTTGGTGATGCAGCTGATCCCCACCACCGGTATGCCCATGTGGCTGGCGGCCACCGCCTCGGGCACCGTGCTCATCCCCACCGCATCCGCTCCCAGCGTGCGGAGCATGCGGATCTCCGCAGGCGTCTCGTACGAGGGGCCCGACACCATGACATACACTCCCTGTCGCAGGGGAACCTGGGTGCGCCGGGAAGACTCCAGCAGAAGCTCTCGAAGCGCGGGGGCATAAGCCCGGCTCATGTCCGGGAAGCGAGGCCCCAGCCGATCATCATTGGGGCCCGTGAGCGCATTCCACCCGGAGAGGTTGATGTGGTCCGTGATGGCCATCAGGTCGCCCGGGCCGAACTGGGTGTTGATGCCCCCTGCAGCGTTGGTCAGCACCAGGGCCCGGATCCCGAGCGCGCACAGCACTCGCGCGGGGAAGGCCACCTGCACGGGGGAGTAGCCCTCGTAGGAGTGGACGCGGCCCTGCATGGCCACCACGGGCTCTCCGCCCACCAGCCCCAGCACCATCCGGCCTGCATGCCCGGGGACTGACGAGTGCGGGAAGTGCGGCAGCTCCTGGTAGGGGATGACCACCTTGCGCTCGAAGCCGTCCGCGAAGGCGCCCAGCCCGCTGCCGAGGATGATCCCTACTCGCGGTGCCAGGCCGGCTGCCCGCTGGCGGATGGCCTGCACCGTCTCCTGGACCTGTTCGTAAAGCCCCATTACGTGGGCATCATATACGCGACTGCAAAATCGACGAGGCGCCGCGCGTCAGGGACAGCAACTCGTGGGTGCACAGCCCCCCGGCGGCGCGCTCTGGCCGAACCTGTCTGCTTGTCTGACAGGTTTGCCTGGCGCGCCCCCGGCAGAGGGCCTCACGGCTGGACGGTCTGGCGGTTTCTTTGCACCAGGAGCGGACCTGGGCTCCAGGAGCCATCGATCAGATGTTCCAGCGGAGCATGCCCTGGAGCACGTTCTCCGTCTTGCCCCCGATCAGGTACCGGTTGAACGCGAGCTGGTACTCGAAGCCGGCGTACAGCTTGCCGGGGGTGAAGCCGATGGGCTTGCCGAAGTCCCAGAGCAGCTGGGGCTGAGCGAGGAAGAACTGGTTGCCCTCCTGCCCCTCGAAGTTGCCCACGCCCTCGCCCTCGCCGAAGAGGCCCGCCGAGAAGAAGCCGCCGAAGATGAAGTCCTGGCTCCCGAGCGAGAACGACTTCTGCCACGCCGCGCCCAGCTGGAAGTCGATCCCCTTGAACACGCTGTCGTCACGGATGACCGTGGTCACCGAGACGAAGTCGAAGAACGGCTGCTTCAGGCTCCACTGCAGGCCGTAGTAGTTGAGCATGCCGAACTTCGCCACGTGCTCCATCTCGTACTTGAGCTCCAGGTCGGCGATGGGACCCCAGTCGAGCTCGCGGCCCGCGAACTTCTCGCCGAGCTTCTTGGCGGACACCGTCGTGGTGATGCCGCCGAAGAAGCCGCCGCGCTCGTTGGCGGAGTCCTGCTCGCCGTCCGTCTGGGAGTTCGCGCCGTTCCAGGGGCCGGTGATGTCGTAGTACAGGAACATCGTCCCGTACTCCCAGGCCTGGAAGGCCTTGATCGACAGGACGGTGCGCGCGCCGCCACCGTTGAAGTCGTCGTTGAAGCAGTCGACGGCACCCCGGTAGCGGCCGTAGAGGATCTCCTGGCCCGCGGGCCGCTTCACGTTGTCCTCATCACCCGTCCAGCAGGGTGCGTGGAGAACCTCGAACCACACTCCCGCGTAGGCGTTGATCGGAGAAAGAAAGACGGCGACGAGCGTAGCGAGGAACAGCAGATTGCGAGTCATGAGCACCCCTCCCGGATGACGCGGGGGATCTCGCACGAGACCCGCTGCGTCTTCAAGCACTCATGACACGTGCCGTGTTTGTTCGACCCGCCCGCCCTCCTACTCCAGGCGTTCGACGATGAGCGGGCGCGGCGCGGGGGCCTGCGGGCCGAAGCGGTAGGCCGCGAGCAGCCGCCCCTTCACGTCCTGCAGCGGCCCCTCGTGGTTGTAGTGCACGCGCACCACCGGCTCGCCGGCCTTCACCGGCTCGCCCACCTTGCGCAGCAGCGTGAAGCCCACTGCCGGATCGATGATGCTGTCCACCCGCTGCCGCCCTGCCCCCAGCGCCACCGCCGCCAGCCCCACCGCCTCCGTGTCGATGCCCGTGACGAAACCGTCACCCGGCGCCACCACGTCCGCCGTGGCCCGGGCCTGGGGCAGCCGCCCGTAGTCATCGATGGCCTGAGGATCTCCCCCCTGCGCCAGAACAATCTCCTTCAGCTTGTTGAGCGCGCTCCCATCCTCCACCGCGCGCTGCAGCCGCCGCCGCGCCTCCTCGGGAGTGGCCGCCTTGCCGCCCAGCACGAGCATCTCCGCGGTGAGCGCCAGCGTCACCTCCGTGTAGTCCGCCGGGGCCTTGCCGCGCAGCATGTCCACCGCCTCGATCACCTCCAGCGCGTTGCCCACCGCGCGTCCCAGCGGCTGATCCATGTCCGTGATGAGCGCCGTCACCTTGCGCTTCATCTGCGTGCCGATGCCGATCATCGTCTGCGCCAGGGCGCGCGAGTCCTCCAGGCGCTTCATGAAGGCGCCGCTGCCCGTCTTCACGTCCAGCACCAGCGCGTCGATGCCCTCCGCCAGCTTCTTGCTCATGATGGAGCTGGCGATCAGCGGCAGGCAGTCCACCGTCGCCGTCACGTCCCGCAGCGCGTAGAGCTTCTTGTCCGCAGGCGCCAGCGTGGCCGTCTGGCCGATGAGGCAGGCGCCCACCTCCCGCACCAGCCGCCGGTAGTCCGCCACCGACAGGTCCACCCGGAAGCCGGGGATGGACTCCAGCTTGTCCAGCGTCCCGCCGGTGTGCCCCAGCCCGCGGCCGGAGATCATCGGCACGGGCACGCCGCACGCGGCCGCCAGGGGCGCCAGGCTCAGGGAGACCTTGTCCCCCACCCCACCCGTCGAGTGCTTGTCCACCTTGAGGCCGGGCGTGTCGGACAGACTCAGCACCTCGCCAGACTCGAGCATGGCCTGGGTCCAGGCCCCCAGCTCCACCGGGCTCAGCCCGCGGAAGAAGACGGCCATGCACAGGGCGGACATCTGGTAGTCGGCCACATCACCCTGGGTATAGGCGGCGATGAACGCCCGGATTGCGTCCGGATCCAGCTCCCGGCCGTCCCGCTTGGCTTTGATGAGCTCGTAGGGTCTCACGCGTCTGGCCATAGCCTACCCCTTCCATCGGGTCCATCATCTGCTAGATACGGCTCCATGACCCAGACCCTCCGCCTCTCTGCCCTGGCCCTTGTGGCGCTCCTCGGAGCCTGCAAGAAGGAAGAACCCCCTGCTCCCACGGCTCCCGCCGAGCAGAAGCAGCCTCAGGCTGAAGCCAAGCCCCCTCCGCCCCCGGCCCCGAAGACCTTCAAGGTAGGCCTCGTGGTGGACCTGGGCGGCCGTGGAGACCACTCCTTCAATGACGCGGCGCTCCGTGGCCTGGAGACCTGGGCCGCCGGCAAGAAGTACGAGGGCGGCCAGTACGTCCCCGCCAGCCCCGAGGAGATCAAGGCGTCCATCACCTCGGACCTGATCAACCTGCAGCCCCCCATCACCGCGCAGCCTGTCGAGCCGCAGGTGATCCAGAGCAAGTCCCCCGAGGACTACGAGCCCAACCTCCAGCTGCTCGTCGATCAGCCCGTGGATCTCGTCATCGGCAACGGCTTCCTGCTGGAGCCCGCGGTGGAGACGGTGGCCAAGGCCAACCCGAGCGCCAAGTTCCTCCTCGTGGACAGCGTGCTGCTGGACTCCGAGAACAAGCCCTACAGCCTGCCCAACGTCCGCACCGTCACCTTCCAGGAGCATGAGGGCAGCTTCCTCGTGGGCGCGCTGGCGGGGCTGGTGTCGAAGACGGGCAAGGTGGGCTTCGTGGGTGGCATGGAGGTGCCCATCATCAAGAAGTTCGAGGCGGGCTACCGCGCGGGCGTGAAGACCACCAACCCCAAGGCCGAGAAGACCCTGATGGCCGTCTACACCGGCAGCTTCAACAACGTGGCCGCCGGCAAGCAGGTGGCGCAGGATCTCATCAAGAAGGGCGCGGACGTCATCTTCCAGGCGGCGGGCGCGGACGGCCTGGGCGTCATCCAGGCGGTGAAGGAGGCGAAGGCGGCCGGCAAGACTGTCTACGTCATTGGCGTGGACTCGGACCAGTCGCACGTGGCGCCCGAGGTGGTCCTCACCTCCATGCTCAAGCACCTGGACCTGGCCATCTACACCGCCTCGCGCGACCTGGCCGAGGGCAAGTTCAGCGCCGGTGACCAGACGCTGGGCCTCAAGGAGGGCGGCGTGGGCTATGCCGATGTCCGCGTGGACTTCCCGGGCAAGGCCGAGGCGCTCCAGAAGGTCGAGGCGCTGCGCCAGCGCATCAACTCCGGCGAGATCAAGGTCCCCGCCACCAAGGAAGAGCTCTCCGCCTTCCAAGCCACGCCCTGATCTCCCTCCGCCACATCAACAAGCGGTTCGGCGGCGTCCAGGCCCTGGACGACGTGTCTCTCGAGATCGGCGCGGGCGAGCTGCTCGCGCTGGTGGGTGAGAACGGCGCGGGCAAGTCCAGCCTGATGAACGTCCTGTACGGGCTCTACCACCCGGACTCGGGGGAGATCCTCCTGGACGGGAAGCCGATCCGCTTCAAGAGCCCCCGGGATGCCATCGCCCGGGGGATTGGCATGGTGCACCAGCACTTCATGCTGGTGCCCACGCTCACCGTGGCTGAGAACGTGGTGCTCGGCCGCGAGCCCCGGCGCTGGGGGCGGATGGATCTGGAGCGGGCCAACGCCGAGGTGGCGGCCACCTGCCAGCGCTTCGGCTTCCAGTTGGATCCGCGGGCCCGGGTGGACACGCTCACCGTGGGCTCGCAGCAGAAGGTGGAGATCGTCAAGGCGCTCCACCGCGGCGCGAAGGTGCTCATCCTGGACGAGCCCACCGCCGTACTCACCCCTCAGGAGGCCGAGGATCTGTTCCGCGTGGCACGCGGGCTGAAGGAGCAGGGGCACACCGTCGTCTTCATCAGCCACAAGCTGCGCGAGGTGCTCAGCGTGGCCGAGCGCATCGCCGTCATGCGGCGCGGCAAGCTCGTGGCCGAAGTCAGAGCGGCGGAGAGCTCCGCCAGCGCGCTGGCCAACCTCATGGTGGGCGAGGCCCGCTCGGGGGACGCCGGGGTGGAGCCCTACCACCCGCCCACGGGCGCGGTGGTGCTGTCGGCCATGGACTTGAAGGTGCGCGTCGAGGACGGGGGCACGGCGCTGAACGGAGTGACGCTCGAGGTGCACGCGGGGGAGATCGTCGGCATCGCCGGGGTGGACGGAAACGGGCAGCGGGAGCTGGCCGAGGTGCTCACCGGCCTGCGCCCGCTGGAGTCCGGCCAGGGGACGCTGCTGGGCAAGCCCCTGGCGAACCTGACACCGCATGAGGCCCGGCGGCGAGGCGTGAGCCACGTGCCCGAGGATCGGCTGCGACGCGCGGTGGTGAAGGGCATGAGCGTGGAGGAGAACGTGGCGCTCGGCCGCCAGGGGCAGCCGCCCTTCGCACGCGGCCCCTGGCTGGACTTCAAGGGGCGGCGAGAGCGCACGGCCAGGCTGCTGGGCGCGTATGACGTGCGGCCCCCGGATCCGCTGCTCCCCGTCCAGGCGCTCTCGGGTGGCAACCAGCAGAAGGTGGTGGTGGCGCGCGAGCTGGACGCCGAGCCCAAGCTGCTGGTGGTGGTGCAGCCCACGCGCGGGCTGGACATCAGCGCGGTGGCGCAGGTGCACAGCCGGCTGCGCGAGGAGCGGGCCAAGGGCGTGGGCGTGCTGCTCATCTCGCTGGATCTGGAGGAAGTGCTGACGATGGCGGACCGCGTCTACGTGCTCTTCGAGGGGCGCGTGACGGGGACCTTCACCCGGCCCGAGTTCGACGAGCGCGAGATCGGCCGGCGCATGCTGGGAACGGGGCCAGGCCATGGGTGACCGCCTGCGCGCGGCCGTGCCGTCGATCCTCTCCGTGGCGCTCGCCCTGGCGGTGTGCTGGGTGGCCATCGCGCTCACGCGCGACATGAAGGTGGCGGGCGAGGCCTACCTGCAGATGCTCTATGGCGGCATCGGCCAGTGGCCCCGGTTCCTGGAGACGGGAGACGCCGCGCTCCTGGCCCGGCCGCTGGGCGAGGCCGCGGGCAAGGCGGCCCTGCTGATCCTCACCGGCCTGTCGGTGGCGGTGGCCTTCAAGGCCGGCCTGTTCAACATCGGTGCGCAGGGGCAGATGGTGGTGGGCGCCGTGGCAGCAGCGGTGGTGGGCGCACAGCTCACCGCGCCCTCCGTCGTGCACATCCCCCTGGCGATCCTGGCCGCCGCGGTGACGGGGGCGGCGTGGGCGCTGATCGCCGCCGCGCTCAAGCTGTGGCGCGGCGTCCACGAGGTCATCTCCACCATCATGCTCAACTGGGTGGCGGTGAGCCTGGTGGACAACTGGCTCGCGGTGGGCCCGCTGCGCGCGGTGGCCACGGGTGGACACTCCGTGGCCGGTACCGCGGAGATCCACCCCTCCGCGCAGTTCCCCCGGCTGCTGGGAGACATCTCTCGCCTCAACCTGGGCTTCGTGGTGGCGCTGGCCGTGGCGCTGCTCGTCTGGGTGTGGCTCACCCGGACGCGGCAGGGCTTCGAGACTCAGGCGGCCGGCCTGGGCCCGGAGGCGGCACGCGCCGCGGGCATCTCCGTGAAGCAGCGTGCGGCCGAGGCCATGGCCCTGTCTGGCGCGCTGGCGGGAATGGCGGGTGCCGTGCTCGTGCTGGGCACCGAGTACCGCTACCCCGGAGCGCTCGCGGCACCCTACGGCTTCGACGGCATCGCTATCGCGCTCATCGGCAACAACAACCCGCTGGGGGCGACGGTGACGGCGCTCTTCTTCGGGATCCTCCGCGCCGGCGGCACTCGGATGCAGCTGCTGGGGGTGCACAAGAGCTTCCCGGAGCTCATCCAAGGCCTGGCGCTCCTCTTCGTCGCGGGCCGCCTGGTGTGGCTGGCGCTGCTGAAGCGGCGCCGGGCCCAGCCTGCCTCCACCGAGGTGCCCCGTGCTTGAGATCCTCGAGGCGCTCCTCTTCTCCACCCTGGATGCGGCCCCCGCGCTCATCTTCGCCACCCTGGGAGGTGTGCTCTCCGAGCGCGCGGGCGTGGTGAACGTCGGCGTGGAGGGGCAGATGCGCGCCGGGGCCTTCGTCGCCGCGGTGGCGGCCCTCTCCATGCCCACGCCCCTGGCCGTGGTGGTGGGAATGGTGGCGGGCGCCGGGCTCGCCTCGGTCCACGGCTACCTGAGCATCCGCTGGCGCTCGGACCAGGTCGTCTCCGGCATGGCCATCAACCTGGTGGCGCTCGCCGGTGGCACCTTCCTCCTCGAGGCACTCTACAGCCCCAATGGAACCCCTCCCATCGAGCAGCTCCCCCGGTGGCAGCTGCCGCTGATCGAGGATGT
>NZ_DASPHO010000191.1:0-3677 GCF_035629615.1 Hyalangium sp.
AGATCGTCATCTGCGTGGAGGCATGCAGCTCGAGCTGAGGGCACAAGGCCCGGGCCAGCAGTGCCACCGCCGGATCCTGGAGGATCAACGCATCGACACCCGCGGCAGCCGCCCCACGGATGAGGTACTCGAGGACTGGCAGCTCGGGCTCGAAGACGAGCGTGTTGAGGGTGAGATAGGCCCGCGCACCCGCACGGTGGATGAGGGCCATCGTCTCGGGGAGGCGGGCGAGGGAGAAGTTCTCGGCGCGGGCTCGGGCATTGAAGCCCTCATCGAGCCCGAAGTAGACGGCATCCGCCCCACTGGCGAGCGCGGCCTGGAGCGAGTCCAGATCCCCCGCGGGAGCAAGGATTTCAGGGCGGGCAGGCATGGCCCCTCCATAACACGCGATCACTCACTTCGGGTCCCACCACACCTCACCCTTGTCCTCGATCCATGGCGCGCTGCGGCGTCGCCACGCACTCAGGCCTCCAATCCCTATCACCCTGGAGAACCTCCGGCTCCCCTGCTCTAACACCAGAGCCGCCAAACGGGTCAGCCAAGCATTTCCCGTGTCTTTCCATCGAACCTTCGGCATGCTCTGGATCCTGGGGGCGCTGGAGATCCAAGGGCGTGAGTTGAAGGGGAGTCGCGTTTGCCGCCGTCGAGTTCTCCAATCCGGTTCCTCACCTACCCGCTCCTGGGAGTCGTGAAGGAGCAGGTCCGCGCCGAGTTCTTCGGCCGGGCGCTCTCCCGGCGGGTGGGCCGGCCGGTGATCGTGGAGCAGGCGCGCACGTACGAGAACGTAGAGCAGGAGGTGGCTGCGGGCCGGGTGGACATGGCCCTGGCCACCGCGGAGCAGTGCAACTTCTTCGAGCCGCAGTCCCGGGCCGTGCTGCGCGCGGTGAGAGCCGGGCGCTGGTACTACCACTCCGCCTTCATCTGCCGCGTAGGAGAGTCCCTCACGCTGGAGAAGCTCCGAGGCCGGCGCGCCGCCTGGGTGGATCCGCTCTCCACCGCGGGCTACCTGCTGCCCAAGCGCCACCTGGAGTCTCTGGGCCTGCCCCCCTCGGAGCTGTTCGCCGAGCAGCGCTTCTATGGCACCTACCGGCAGGCGCTCCTGGCGGTGCTCGCCGGGGAAGCGGACGTCACCACCTTCTTCACCACCCACATGGAGGAGTACATGGTCCGCGCGCTGCTGGCCGAGCGCGTGGGCCCGGAGGAGCGCAAGCTCCGGCCCTTTGCCTTCAGCGCCCCCACGCTGGCAGACGGCCTCATCATCACGAGCCGGATGCCCGAAGCGGAGGCCGCCCGGGTGGTGTCCGCCATCACCGCCATGAGCCATGACGAGGGCGGCCTGGAGCCGGTGCTCGCCCCGTTCGACATCCAGGGCTTTGCCCTCGTCCGAGGTACCTCCTTCCAGGCCCCCACGCCCCGGGGCGCGGTGAACTCGGAGTACGTGACGCTGGATGTGGATGCGCAGGAGCGCTGCCGGCGCGTCTGGTCCTCCACGGGCACGGCCTTGGGCCGGAAGCTGCGAAGCGGAGAGGGCCTGTCCCTCATGGAGCTGCTGCCTCCGGAGGCCGGCATCCCGCTCGAGTCGCTGGTGCGCTCCACCCGCCTCAATCACATCAACGGCCGGATGCACTTCCGCATGGAGACGAGCGGGCAGACGCGCCTGTACGTCGCCGAGGCCACGCTGCGCCCAGCCGGCCCCGGTGAGCAGGAGCCCGATCTGGGGCTGCTGGTGCGCGACATCACCGACCTGGACTCGCTGGAGCAGGAGCTCTACCGGCTGGCCTCCTTCCCCCTGCTCCACCCCGATCCGATGCTCGAGATGGGGCGCGAAGGCCAGGTGCGCTACGCCAACCCACCCGCCCACACCCGCTTTCCAGATCTGCTGGAGCTGGGCGCGGACCACCCGCTGGTGGCGACGGCCCTGGCGTACGCCCACCGCAACGCCCCGGACGAGGGCCCCGCGCAGGTGCAGATCCACGGCCAGTTCTGGGAGGTGGTGGCCACGCAGCTGCAGGACCATGAGAGCCTCCGCGTCTTCGCCAAGGACGTGACGACGCGCAAGCAGATGGAAGCCAGCCTGATGCAGGCCGACCGCCTGGCCTCCCTGGGCCAACTGGCCGCAAAAGTCGGCCACTACATGAACAACCCGCTGGCCTTCCTGATGGCCAACCTCTCGTTCGCCCGCGAGGAGATCGGCCGGCTCCGGGAGGCCCTGCGCACCGGGCGGGAGGAGGTGGATCCGGAGGAGATCACCGAGGTGCTCGACGCGCTGAGCGAGTCCGTGGAGGGCGCGGAGCGACTGAAGGGGATCGTCCAGGATCTGCGCCTGCTCACGCGCGAGGCGCCCCGGCATCGCGCGCGCGTGGACGTGCACCCCGTGCTGGAGGACACCCTGAAGCTCGTTCGCGGAGAGCTGCGCCACCGCGCCCGGCTGGACAAGGACTTCCAGCCCGTGCCCCCCGTGGAGGCGGACGAGGCGCGGCTCGGGCAGGTGTTCCTCAACCTGATGCTCAACGCGGTGCAGGCCATGTCCGAGCAGGACGCGGCGCGCAACGTGCTACGGGTGGCGACTCGCATGAGCGAGGCGGGCGAGGTCCTCATCGAGGTCCAGGACACCGGTGCGGGCATGACGCCCGAGGTGCTGTCGAGCCTCTTCGAGCCCTTCTTCACCACCCGCCATAGCAGCACGGGCATGGGGCTGTCGGTGAGCCACGCCATCGTCACCAGCCTGGGCGGCACCCTGCGCGCGGACAGCCAGCCGGGCGTAGGTACCCTCTTCACCATCTCCCTCCCGGCGGCGGGCAACCCGGTCGCCAGCCCCCCTCACCCCGAGCACGAGCTGGCGAGCTGAGAGGGCGCGCTCCCCCTCAGCTTGTGAGATAATGCGGGCATGGAGCCCGAAGCGCGCCTGGAGATCTCCCGCTCTCCTCTGGAGGAATAGGCCCGGATGCTGCGCCGGCTCCTCCCCACTCTCCTTGCACTCGGTTGTGGCCTCCTGGCGCTCGGCTGGGGCCTGGTGAGCCTGCAGCGCCTCTTCGCCCAGGAGACGGAGGACGCCCGCACGCAGCTGCGCTCTCACCGTGAGGAGCTCGCGCGGTACGCCACCGAGGCCCTGCGGCAGAAGCTGCGGCAGCGCCTCGCGGAGAACCTGCCCGCCATCTACAAGGCCGTGGAGGATCCGCTCGTCCAGGCTGACGGGCTCTACCTGTTCTTCCGCCAGTACCAGTTCCTGCCCCGCCTCCCCCGCCCCAGGCCTGGGGCGCGGATCCCCGCCGTGAAGCTGTATGCCGAGCTGCACCAGCGCCTCATGGAGCTCTCGGCCCCGGGCCCCTGGCAGGAGCGGCTGGACATGGTGCGCTCGATCAAGGTCGCGCTCGCCCAGAAAGAGCCCCAGCGCGCCGAGCAGCTCCTGGAGACGCTGCTCCGCCACCGCGCCGAGCACCCGCTGCCCGCCGCGGAGGAGATCCCGTACACCCTGTTGGTGATCGACCAGTTCTCGACGGACCAGGCCACCTCACCGCTCGTGAGAGGGCTCCTCGGCGGTGGACTGGCGGATGAGTTCGGCGGAATGGCGCGGGGCGCTGGGCTGCAGAGAGATCTGCTGCGCGAGTGCCAGCGCTTCACCCAGGCCGACTTCGACTTCCTCAGCGAGCGCATCATCAAACTCAGCACCGAGTTCG
>NZ_DASPHO010000192.1:0-4079 GCF_035629615.1 Hyalangium sp.
ACTTCGAGTGGGTGCAGAACCTCCAGAACCTGGCGTGGGAAGAGGATCGGGTAAACGCGGAGCTGGAGCGCACAATCAAGGAGTCCTACGAGCGGGTGACGCAGATCGCGCGCTCGCGCAAGGTGCCGCTGCGCACCGCGGCCTTCATCCTCGCCATCGGCCGGGTGGGCAAGGCCACCGTCCTGCGCGGCATCTGAGCGGGCTCACGCGGCCTCGCTCGGGCCGCGCAGCGGGAGCTGAACGGTGAAGACGGTGCCCTGCTGGAGCACGCTCTCCACGGTGATGCTCCCTCCCATCGCCCTCACGATCTGCCGGGTGATGTAGAGCCCCAGCCCCAGCCCGCCGTAGTGGCGCTCGGACACGGCGCGCTCGAACTTCTCGAAGATGCGTGCCAGGTGCTGCGGCTCGATGCCGATGCCCTCATCCCGCACCGTCAGCCGGGCCTGCTCCCCGTCTCCCTCCACCTCCACGGAGATGGACTTGCCGGGCCCGTACTTGAGGGCATTGGACAGCAGGTTGGTCACCACCTGCTCCAGCCTCAGGCGATCCCATCGCCCGACGAGTGGCTCCGCGGCGCGCACGGTAAGCTTCCCCCCGGCGCGCTCGGCCTCCTGCTCGAACCGCGAGGCCACCTCACGCACCAGGCCCGTGAGCTCCACCTGCTCGAGCACCAGCTTCAGGCGCCCCCCACTGATGCGCGCCACATCGAGCAGGTCACTGATCAAGTCCGACAAGCGCTTCACCTGCCGGCGCATGGCCTCCACGTCGCGCGACAGCCGCTGGGACAGCACCTCTCCCTGCTCCGAGCCCACCATCCGCGCCAGGGACTGGAGCTTGAGGCTGAGCGGCGTGAGCGGCGTCTTCAGCTCGTGGCTGGCGATGGAGAGGAAATCATCGCGCAGCCGCACGGCCTGCTGCGCTGTCCTGAGCAGGCGCACATTCTGGATGACGAGCCCCGCCCGGTCCGCCATCTCCTGGAGGAAGTCCTGATCCTCGTGCGTGTAGGGCCACCCAGGCCGCCCCCGGGAGACCCCCATCGTCCCGATGACGGCCCCCTGGGCGCGGAGCGGAACGACCAGCACGCTGTGCAGGCCATAGCGCGCCGTGAAAGGACGCGCGGGGAGAGCCAGGGACTCGAGGAGCCCCTCCTGGGGAACCCGGGCCACCAGGACTGGCCGGCCCGTCTTCACGACACGCATGGCGCTGCCACCCTCGTTGTCATAGGCGGCATTCAGCGAGTCCTTGAGGAGCTGCCGGGCCTCGGGATCCGGGTGGTACGTGGCCACCACGTTCAGCGCGTGCTTCTCCTCGTCCAGCAGCGTCAGCACACAGCACTCCCCCAGCGCCGCGGAGGCCAGCCGGGCCAGCTCCTCCAGGGCCTCGCTGAAGTCCGTGGAGGCCTGAGCCAGGGCCGTCGAGGTGTCCGCCAAGGCGCGCAGCCGCCCCTGGGCGCGCTTCTCATGCTGGATGTCGTAGACCGCGACGACGCCGCCGGTGATGTGCCCATCGCGGCGGATGGGGGCGCCCCCCACGCGGATCCACTCCCGCGTCCCATCCCCCCGCTGGTAGAGGAAGTCCTCGCCTGGCACCGTCTCGCCCAGGAGCGCCCGTGCCAGGGGCCACTCGCGCCCCTCCACCCGGCGCCCGTCCGGATGGAAGCCCACCCACTCGTCATACTGGTCGACGCTCGCGGAGTGGAGCACAGGGTGGAACAGGATGCGCTCCACCTGCGCGTTGCCCAGGACGATGCGCCCGCTGGGAGCCTCCGCCAGCAGCACCCCAGCTGGGATGTTGTCCAGCACCGCCTTGAGCCGGGCCCGCTCCGCCGCCAGCTCTCCTGTGAGCTGCTGCAGCCGCTCCTTCTCTTCATCCCGGCTCGTCCACTCGGCGGTCCTGTCCCTGTAGGCGATCACCACGTGGCGAATCTCACCGCCCTGCCCCATCAGCGGGAAGCAGGTGCAGGAGATGGCCACGCGCCGAGCTCCTGTCACGTGGACGTGCTCCAGCTCCTTCGGATCGTACCAGACGACGGGAGTCTCGACGGTCTCCCCCTGGAAGGCGCGGCGCAGCAGCGCAGAGAGCCCTTGCCGCTCGGCCACCTCGTCCTGGAAGACGTTGTACGCGGCTGGCGGCTCGCGGCCGAACATCTCGCGGTAGGCGGGGTTGGTAAGAAGGCAGCCCCCCTCCACCCCGAAGAGGCTGTACGGCACCGGCGAGTGGGTGAACATTCCTTCGAGCAGGCCCAGGGGATCCGCCAGCCCCGCCAGCATCTCCCGAAGGGAGTGTGGCGGCTCCAGCCCTGTTTCCCCCCGTGAGGAGCAAGCCTCGGGCGGGCTCGTTGCCTCGGCGGGAGGTGGCAGCGGACTCACGTCAGAGGCCACGGGGCTCTTCGCCTGCTGACCGGTGTCACTGCCGTGGGCCCTGGCCATTCGTTCCTCAACTCGGAATCCGGGGGATGGATGCAACACGTCCCCAGAATGCAGTAACACGAGGCGTTGAGCGCCACCTGAAGCTCCGGCCCCAGACCGGGAGAGCAAGCAGGCGCACCCTGTAGCTTCTACCGTTCCCTCCCCAGCCCCCTTCCGTCCACGCCCCGCATCCGCTAAGGGCCGCGCCATGGTGAACCTCCAGGACATCCTCGCCGCTCGGGAGCGCATCCGTGGTGCCATCCGCCCCACGCCCTGCCCCGCCTCGGACTACTTCACGGAGCGGACCGGCTGTGCGGCTGTCTGGTTCAAGATGGAGAACCTGCAGCGCACGGGGGCCTTCAAGGAGCGCGGCGCGCTCAACAAGCTGCTGACTTTGAGCCCCGAGGAGAAGGCGCGCGGCGTCATCGCGGCCTCCGCCGGCAACCACGCGCAGGGGCTGGCCTACCACGCGCTCAAGCTGGGGGTGAAGGCCACCATCGTCATGCCGGAGCGCACCCCGCTCATCAAGGTGTCGCGCACGCGGGACGAGTACGGTGCTCATGTCATCCTCAAGGGCACCAACTTCGACGAGGCCTACGCGGAGGCCCGGCGCATCCAGCAGGAGCAGAACCTCGTCTTCGTCCACCCGTTCGATGATCCGCACGTCATCGCTGGGCAGGGGACGATCGGGCTGGAGCTGCTGGAGCAGACGCCGTTCGCGGACATGGTGGTGGTGCCCATCGGCGGCGGAGGGCTCATCTCCGGCGTCGCCTGCGCGCTCAAGGAGACCAACCCCCGCATCCAGGTGGTGGGCGTGCAGACGGAGGCCCTGGCCAGCATGAAGGCCTCGCTCACGGCCGGGCACGTGGTGGAGCTGCCCGCGGGCACCACCATCGCGGAGGGCATCGCGGTGCGGCGGGCCGGCGAGATCACCTATTCCATGGTGCGCAAGTACGTGGACGAGGTCGTCACCGTGGACGAGGAGGAGATCGCCAACGCCATCCTCGTGATGCTGGAGCAGGAGAAGAGCGTGGTGGAGGGCGCGGGCGCGGTGGGGGTGGCGGCCCTCATCAATGGCCACCTGCCCAAGGCCAACGGCAAGAAGGTCGTCATCCTGCTGGGCGGCGGCAACATCGACATGAACTTCATCAGCCGCATCATCGAGCGCGGCCTGGTGAAGGCCGGACGCCTGGTGCGGCTGGAGGTGAGCATGCCGGATCGGCCTGGCATGCTCGCGCGGCTGACGGCGCAGATCGCTGAGCAGCGCGCCAACGTGGTGGAGATCCACCACAACCGCGCCTTCTCCAAGAAGGCGGGCCTGGGCGAAGTGATGGTGGAGGTGACGCTGGAGACCACCGGCCGCTCCCACATCCAGGAGCTGATGGACGCCCTGGGCCGCCAGGGCTGGCAGGTGTCCGAGGAGACCTGACGGGGCGGGGGGCCTTCAACCCCACGTGGTGGCTCGGCCATACTGGGGCCCCATGAGCCCCCTCCTCCTCGCCCTCCTCCTCACGGCTGCGCCTTCGCCACAGCAGGCCCAGCAGCTCGCCAAGACCCAGGCGTGGGAGGACCTGTACCTCGCCTACTCCGCCGCGGATCCCAAGGGCTACTCGGACGCGGATCGCAAGGCCATCGCCGGCCCGCTCCTCAAGGGCTGCGAGGCGCTCGTGG
>NZ_DASPHO010000193.1:0-3411 GCF_035629615.1 Hyalangium sp.
CATGGGGCGGCGAGGCCATGTCCTGCACATGGTGGGCGAGGTGGCCCGCACGATCGAAGGCGCGCTCCAGATCGCCATGGCGGGCGGCCTCCAGCGCCTCCTCCCACAGTTCGCGGACTCGGGAGTCAGAGGCCTTGCGCAGCGCCGTATCGAGCGAGCCTTCGGGGAAATAGAAGTGGTGCCAGCCGGTCCACTTCACATGCAGGTTGAGATCCTCGGCGGTGGCGCCATGCAGCACCGCTTGCCGGTGCGCTGCGAGCAGCGGCCGAGCCTCCGGGCCCGCTGCATCCAGCGCGGCCTGGGTCAGGGACTGGTGGTCCTCGACCGAGAAGGCCACCGCTCGCCAGGGCATCCCCAGGATCAGGAGCAGCACGGTGGCAGAGCAGGCGAGCTTCACAAGGCGCATGATGAAGCCAACGCCTCAGCGGGTCACGCGCTCCCCTCCCCTCTCGAGGCCAGGCTGCTCACCGGCCGGCCGTGCCGCGAAACCCGGGCTCAGGAGATCCGCGGCCCCGAAGGAGGCCATCTCCGCCGCGACACGACGAGGGTGCTCGCGATGAAGGCCACCACCGCGAGTGCCAGCGCGATGATCCAGAACCAGAACGCCGAGCTGTGGGTGACCACCTCGGACTGGGTGGGCCCCATGCCGGGCTGAGCCATCGCCAGCACAGGGCTCAGGAGACACAGCGCCAGGGCCGAAATTGGAATCGTTCGCATGGTCGTCCTCTCTCCGGAAACGTTGGCATCCCGAGTCCCCTCCACAAGGCGACGGACGGAAGGCTGGCTCGCCTGGCATACCAGCCATTAGCCTTACGGCCATGCTGACCGAAGTGCAGGCAGGCCCCTACACCATCCGAGGTATCTCCGTGGGCGGGGTCTACACCTCGCTGCAGGTGCCCGAACTGGACGTGGTGCTGGACGCGGGAGTCCCGCTCCGGAGCTTCGCCACCACGGATCACCTCTTCCTGAGCCATGGCCACTCGGATCACGCGAGCGCGCTGGGAGCGCTGCTGGGGATTCGAGGGCTGGTAGGCAAGCACTCGCCCGCCCAGGTGTTCCTCCCGGCAGAGATCGAGTCCGCGGTGAAGGAGGCGCTCGCGGCGCTGGGCCGGCTGCACCGCTCGGCGATCTCGATGGAGACCATCCCCATGCTCCCGGGCGACACACGCAAGGTGTACCGGGACCTCTGGGTGCGAGCCTTCCGGACCCACCACGCGGGCCCGTCGCTCGGCTACCAGTTCCTCAAGCGCGTCACGAAGCTGAAGCCCGAGCACCAGGGGATGCCGGGGGAGGAGATCGCCCGCCTGCGCCGCGAGGGAGCGGGGATCTTCGACGAGGTGGAGCGGCTCGAGCTGGCCTACGCCACGGACACGCTGTCGAAGGTGCTGGAGACGGCGCCGTCGATCCTGGAGAGCCGGGTGCTGATCCTGGAGTGCACGTACCTGGATCAGAAGTGGACGGTGGAGGAGACGCAAGAGCGCCTGCACACGCACCTGGACGAGATCATCGCCAGGGCGGACCTGTTCCAGAACGAGGCGCTGGTGCTGATGCACTTCAGCCAGGCGTATGGGCCGGAGCAGGTGCATGACATCATCCGGGATCGAGTCCCCCCGGCCTTGAGGGAGCGAATCAAGGTCTTCGCCCCCAGCTCCAGCCGCTGGTTCGGGTGAGCTGGGAGGACGATCAGGCGGGGGGCACGCGCGTGGGCCGCAGGGCCTGGAGCTCCGCGAGCACGGCCCGGAGCGAGGGCGACTCCATGGCCTTCTCGGCCGAGGCAAAGAACTGCGACAGATCGCCCAGGCCCTGGTGCTCGTAGACACTGGCCTGGAGCGACATCTCGAGCCGATCCACCTGACGCACCAGCTTCGCCTCGAAGGAGGAGCCCTGCTCGTACTCTTCCCAGAGTGCGAGGTACTCGGCGCCGCGCGGCAGCCTGCCGAGGATCTGCTCCACGGCCTGACGCTCCAGCGCGTGCTTCTGGGTGGGGCTCACGCCATCGTGCGGAGTGATATCGCCGACGCGGGCCTCGCCGAGATCGTGCAGCAGCGCGATGCGGACGACCTTGGAGGCATCGGCCTCGGGGAACCAGCTCTCGGCGATGAAGAGGCACAGGAGGGCCACGCCAAAGGAGTGCTCGGCGACGCTCTCACAGCGCTCGGGAGGAATGCCCACCCTCAGCCAGCCCTGGCGGTAGAGCTGCTTGAGCTGGTTGAGCTCGAAGTAAGCCTCGATCAGCGGCTGCGCCCCCTTCCCGCTCAGGTGGGCAATAGGGGGCGTGGCTTTCGTCCGCATACGGTCAGGGCTTGAGCGGCCCTTCCTCGGGCGGATCTTCCATCGGTATCCCAGCGGGAACGAACGCCCCGGTGTCATCCACCGTCCAGAGCGAGTAGCGGCGCGTCCTCACGTCCTGGAGCACCCCGCCCAGGTAGCAGAGCTCGTACACCGTGGTCATCGGCTCGGTCATGGAGAACAGACCGTGCTGAAAGCACTCCGCACCATCGGCCCGCATCGTCTTGCCGATGGGGTGCCCCAGCCGTCCGAGCACCTCCTCTTGCGACATGCCCGGGAGCACCAGCTTGATCCCATGAGCGGTGACGATCCGCATCCCGTCCTGCTGCCCCTGCAGCGACAGCCAGGCCGCCAGGAGCCCAAAGAGCGGGACCGCCAGGGCGAACAGCCAGCGAAGGTTGGAGGTGCGCTCCGCACCGAACGCGGTGAAGAGCCCCAGGGAGTTGGGGCTGCCCTGCTCACCCGCCATCGAAGGAGTCATGCTGGTCTCCGGAATACTCATGAATGCAAGCCAACCTCCGCCCGGGGAGGCTCATTCCTCGGTCCGCCGCCAGGCTAGCAAGCCGTCCAACCCGGCTGCCAGGAGCGCGCCCACGCTGTAGCAGACCAGATCCGACTCGAGAAACCCACGCCCCAGGAACAGCGCCCCCAGCCGGTGCTCGCGCACCGCGTCAATCCAAGGCGCACGATACATCTGACTGAGCTCGACAGCGAAGGAGATCGCCAGCGCCCACCCCGCCGCCTGGGAGAGGGAGAGGCGCGGCCAGACGAAGAGGAGGCTCACGTACATCATCATCGTCCAGAGAGTGTCTCCCGCGTAGGCGGAGACGAAGGACGGCAGCCAGGCCGCCCCAGAGCGCGACCCCAACCCCAGGACGGGCAGCAGGAGCAGCGGCAGCAGGAGCTGCCACCGTGAGCGCGCGGGCACTACCGGGGAGAGGAGAGCGGCAGAGAGCCCCATGCGCCCGATTCTATGCGGCTCTGTCACCGTCATCGCCCTGTCGCCGCGAGCGCTGTTCTCACCCGAGCAGCGAGGCGGCGAGCGCCTGGAAGTCCGTCCCCGGAGGCAGACGGCCCTCGGCGTGCTCGGGACGACCACCCCCGCGCCCTCCCGCGGCCTCT
>NZ_DASPHO010000194.1:0-13698 GCF_035629615.1 Hyalangium sp.
CCGCCCATCACCCCGAGCACCGCCGCCTCCCACAGGAAGAGCCCCCGCACTTGCCACCGCCGGACTCCCACCGCCAGCATGGTGCCGATCTCCCGCACCCGCTCGAACACGCTCATCAACATGGTGTTGATGATGCCCGTCAGGATGATGACGAAGAGGATGGAGGAGATGATCGCCAGGATGAACTTCTGCCGGCGGATGACGTCACGCACGAAGGGCTGCAGCTCCTGCCAGGTGTGCACCTCGTAGGCCGGCCCCAGTACCGCACGCAGCTGCTGCGCGACCTCCTCCACCTCGCCCAGCTCCTCCACCGCCACCACCAGCTCCGTCACCCGGCCCTCCATCCCCAACAGCGCCTGCGCGAGCCTCAGCGGCACCGTCACCACCCGCTTGTTCTCGAACGGGAGCGTCGACTCGGTCAGCCCCTCCACCGCCACATCCATCGAGTTGGCCCGTCCCTTCGGACTCGAGGCGGCCAGCGTCACCCGATCCACCGTCCCCTCCCCCTTCTGGCTGGACGGCACCGCCCGGAACGAGCGCGCCAGCTCGCTGCCCAGCAGTGCCTGCGCGTAGTCCCCCGGCGCCAGCACCCGGCCTCCCGCGCGCACCTCGAAGCCAAAGCGAGGCACCGCCCGCGGCTCCCGCGCCGGATCCAGCCCGCGCCCCACGAATGTCGTCTGCGCCACGCCGTTGCTCACCAGCCCCGAGAACGTCAGCCGCCCCGACACCCCGGCCACCCCGGGCACCGCCTCGATGCGGGCCACCAGCGCCTCGTCGTACAGAAGGCTCGGCTCGAGCGGCAGCGCCTCCACGCTGGCCATGTACCCCGTGGGGTGGATCTGCAGCGCGCCCGTGCGGCCCTTCACCACGTCATCCACCATCAACCGCAGGAAGCCGTCCATGATCCCGCGCGAGACCAGCACCGCCGTCACCCCCAGCAGCACCGCGGAGAGCGTCACGAGGCTGCGGCGCCGGTTGCGCGCCACGTTGCGCACGGCCATCCCGGGGAAGGAGCTCATGTGCTGGCCAGCGCCTCCACCGGCCGCAGCCGAGAAGCACGCCACGCCGGCCACAGCGCCGCCAGCCCCGCCCCCACCGCCGCCATCACCACCGAGCGCCCCAGGTACGAGAGCGAGACAAAGGGCCGGATGATGCTGTCCACGTTCGCGCCCGGAGACGGCAGCAGGATCCCCTGCTGGTGCAGCCAGAACGTCACCGCCCCGCCCACCAGCGCCCCCAGCACCCCGCCCACCAGCCCCAGCACCCACCCCTCCAGCAGGAAGAGCAGGACGATGCTCCGCCGCCGCATCCCCACCGCCAGCATGGTGCCGATCTCCCGCACCCGCTCCAGCACGCTCATCAACATCACATTGACGATCCCCAGCAGCACCGCCAGCAGGAACACCGTGCTCAGGATTCCGAAGAGGAAGTCCTGCTGCCCGAGCAGCTGAGCGATGAAGGGGAACACGTCCTCCCAGGTGTGCACCTCGTAGCCCGGGCCGAGCGAGGCCCGCAGCGCATCCCGCACCCGCCGGGCGTCCTCCAAGGGCTCCACTGACACCGCGTACTCGGTGACACGGCCCTCCATGCGCAGCACGCGCTGGGCCGTGGCCAGCGGCACGTACCCCACCCGCCTGTCTCCCGGCGACGCCGACACCAGCGTGCCGGAGATGCGCACGCTCTCGCCGTTCAGCGCCCCATCCCGATCCGCCGCGAGCAACGCCGGCCACTGCTCCTGCGGCAGCGCCTCCCCACCCATCACCCGCGCCCCCAGGCTGCGAGCCAGATCTGCGTTGAGCATCAGCTCCGGCGCCCCGGCTTCCGAGAGGAACCTCCCCTCGCCCACCCACTCCATCCGCTTGGGCGTCACCCGCGGCTCCAGCGCCGGATCAAACGCCAGCACCTGGAGGAACGTCGTCCGAGGCTCACGCTCCTCCGCGCCCTCCGGCTCCGGCATGGACAACATGCCCCCGAAGGCCAGGCGCGGCGACACGCCCACCACTCCCGGCACCCCGGCGATCCGCTGCCGAAGCGCCTCCGAGTCCTCCATGTCCAGCGATAGCGGCGAGCCCTGCACCAGGGCCAGGTACCCCTCATGGTGCACCTGCACCGCGCCCAGCTGCCCCAGGACGATGTTCTCCAGGATGATCCGCTGCTGCCCGTTCACCAGGCCCCGCAGCACCACCATGCCCCCCACGCCCACCACCAACGCCGCCAGCGCGATGGCGGTCCGCCGGCGGTTCCGCAGCAGGTTGCGCGCAGCCAGAGAGAGGAGCGTCACCCGAGCCATCTTCCGAACCCTCTCCCGAGCCATCTCCAAAGCCATCTTCGTCCCACCCCACCTCTCCGGCCCAGTCGCAGCTTCGCCTTACACGCCCCCACCCCGAATACAGCCAAATCGATATTTGACAGGCCCGGCAAAAACAGGCTTAATCTGTCAGTGCAGGATAAGTAATTTTCCTGTACATGCCTGCCAGTCACGTCTCTCCCAGGAGCCCCCGATGATCGAAATCTTCAAGAAGATTTCCGAGGCCACCAAGCTCTTGATGGAGACGGGCTTCGAGGCCAAGCACGTCACGGCGGCGCTGGCCCAGCTGGGCCCCTCCTTGGGAGTGGACCGCCTCTACCTGTACGAGAACCAGCCGTTCCCCATCCGCGGACGGCTGCTGGCGGACGCGCGCTACGGGTGGAGCGCTCCGGGCGTGCTGTCCGTGCTCGAGTCCGCGACGATGCGGCAGATCTCCATCCGCGAGATGGCCCCGCTCTGGGCAGACATGCTGGCGGCTGGCCAGCTGGTCTCCAGCCTGGCGAGCGACGCGCCCCCGCGGGTGAAGCTGGTGCTCACCGAGCTCAAGACCCAGTCGCTGCTGCTGGTCCCCATCCAGCAGGGCAAGGAGAAGTGGGGCTTCATCGGCATGGACGACTGCCGCCAGGCCCGCGTGTGGACCGCCGCGGAGACCACCCTGCTCAAGTCCCTGGCAGGCGGGCTCGGCACGGCGCTGCGCCACAAGCAGATGCGCTCCTCGCTGTCCCAGACGCGCACGCAGCTGGCCGAGATGATGCTCCTCAGCGCGACCCGCTGAGCCATTTCCGCTGAGCCGCATTCCAGGTAGGACGGAAGGGAGGAGGGCCCAGCCCCCGGGGGTTTGTCACGCCCCAAGGTCTGCTAGCCTGTGCCCTCCGCTACCATGTCACTTCTGGATACCACTGCCATCAGCCGGCGCCCGACTGCCGACACCGTCATCAACGGCTACCGCCTCGAGAACCTCGTCGGCATGGGTGGCATGGGCGAGGTGCACAGGGCCACCCAGCTCTCGCTGGGCCGCACCGTCGCGGTGAAGCTGCTCAACCCGGAGCTCGCCAAGGACCCCGCCTTCGTCGCGCGCTTCGAGAAGGAGGCCGCGGCGCTGGCTGCCCTCTCCCACCCCAACGTCGTCTCCATTGTCGACAAGGGGAAGTCGGACGCCACCTACTACCTGGTGATGGAGTTCGTGGAGGGGCCCTCGCTGCGCGAGCAGGTGCGCTCGCCGCTGCTGACGCCCAAAGAAGCCCTGCGGATGATGATGGAGATCTGCCGGGCCGTGGACTACGCGCACAACCGCGGCGTCATCCACCGCGACCTCAAGCCGGAGAACATCCTCTTCGATCAGCAGGCCGGTGGCCTCGCCAAGGTGACGGACTTCGGGCTGGCCTCCTTCCTGGATGACGCCAACTCGCGCTTCAACCTCACCAGCACCCACGTCTCCATGGGCACGCTGTCGTACATGGCGCCCGAGCAGCGAGTGGATGCCAAGAACGCCGACAAGCGCGCGGACATCTTCTCGCTGGGCGTCATCCTCTATGAGCTGCTCACGGGCGAGGTGCCGCTGGGCACGTTCGATCCGCCCTCGCAGGCCAAGCCGGGCATCGATCCGCGGCTGGACGCCATCGTCGCGCGCTGCCTGAAGCCGGATCCCGAGGAGCGCTACCCCACGGTGGCCGAGCTGATGGCGGATCTGGAGCCGCTGGCGCCCATCCTCACCTCCCAGCCACCCAAGCCGCTCACCACCGTGCAGCGCGTGAAGGTGGAGCTGCGGCGCGTGGTGCGCGTCGCCGCGCAGGGGGTGGCCGTGCTGCTGGTGCTGGCGGCCCTGGCGGTGCTCACGGTGGCGTGGCTGCGCAGCGGGCAGAAGCGCTCGCCGGTGATGCCGGGCACCGCGATCAACAGTGAGCTCGGGGCGGACTCGGTACGGACATTCGCCGGGCGGTTGGCGAAGCAGAACGATCGCCGCACCCTCGAGGTGGGCGAGGGGCCGGACCAGGTCTCCTTCCTCGTCGCGGGCCGGCCTGTGGACACCGAGGGCAAGGCGCTGGTGTTCCCCGCCGTGACGGGCCAGTCCCGCGTGGGCCGGGCCGTGGCGGACGTGGTGGACATGGAGGGGGACATCGCCCTGCTCAAGGCGGACGTGCTCGCGGACGGTCCCCCGCTCACGTCCACCGTGCGCTTGCGCGGCCTGCTCTATGGGCCGCCGCCGGATCCCCGGGTGGCGCTCATGCTCGTGGGCTCCACGGGGCGCTTTGTGGCGCTCGTCCAGGAAGGCTCCGGCGCGCCGCTGGCGCTGGAGTGGGCGCTCGGAGAGCGCCGCGGCACCATGCTGGGGCAGGCCTCGCCCCCAGGCCTCACCCACCTGGAGCTGGAGGTGGACGCCGAGGGCATGCTCAAGGCCTTCATCGGCACCGGCAAGGACCGGCGCGTCATCTTCGAGCCGCTCGTCATCGGCCGGGACTGGCAGAAGCAGTTTGGCGAGCTGCCCCGCTCCGCCGTGGGTTGCATCGAGGGAACCTGCCGCGTGGAGGGCTTCAGCTACACCGTCAAGCCGGCCCCGGCCCCCTCTCCCACCACGACCGTGGCGGAGGCACCCCGGCCCCCCGCTGTCACCAAGCCGCCCGTCAAGGCCCCTCCTCCCGTCAAGAAGCCCCCCGCCAAGCCTCCGGCGCCTTCCAAGGGAGGCAAGAAGCCGAGGTAGCCACCCCCCCGGTGGACACCTCCTTCATGCAGATGTAGCCCCGCCCCTGAGATTGAATTATCCCTCGGGCCCTATGCGCACCTCCCGCGGCCTCCTCGCGCTGCTTGCACTCGTCGTCGGCCTGACCGGCTGCCCTCGTCGCCCCCCTTCCGCCACGGATGTCCTGGAGTCCGCTGCCGAGCGGGCTCAATCCGGAAGCGGCGAGGCTCGAACGCTGGCGCTCGCCGGCTTCCACACGTACCTGATGCAGGGGAACGCGGAGGCCGCCCGCGCCCGCTTCGATGCCGCGATCGCCAAGGACCCAGGGGACGCCTACGCCCTCATGGGCCAGCACCTGCTCGCCCGCCGCCTCGCCGCCACGGACCGGGCCCTTGCCGCGGCCCTGGAGCTGGTGGCGCGCGCCCCCACCCATCCGCTCGCCGTGCCCGCGGCGCGCTACATCCTGGACCAGGTGGGCACCTCGCAGGAACTGGACGAGGTCATCTCGAAGAGCGCCCGGAAGGCGCTCGAAGCGGGCGCAACGGGCGAGGCCGCCCAGCTCCTGCGTGGCTGCCAGCTGGCCGTCTTCCTCGTCCGCGGGGACCGGGAGGGCCTGGCCTCCTCGGTGAGAGACGTGGGAGCCGCCAGTGTGGCGACGCTCGTGGGCCCCTTCTCCCCCTTCCACGTGCTGGCCTTCGATGAGCCGACGCCGCCGGAGAAGGACGGCTCGCTTGCGGGCCCCTTCACCGGTCCCTACGGCCCGCTCACGCCGCGCACCCTGGAAGCACCGGATGGCCGGCACCGGCTGGAGGGCGAGCCTCCCGAGAGCGACGTCTACATCCTCGCCTTCGACGCAGAGGTGTCCGAGGGCGGCGTCTACCTGGCGCGCACCGTCGCCTCGTCCTCCTTCAAGGTGCTGATGGACGGCTCGCTCCTCTTCGAGCGCCGCGCCTTTGCCCAGGGCGAGTCCACCGTCAGCGGCCGCCCCGTGCGCCTGGCCCCGGGCAAGCACCGCTTCGTGGTGAAGCTCCTCAAGGAGAGCGCCACGGGGACGATCTCCTTCACCCTGCCCCGCGTCGACGGCCGCCCGTCCGACGTGCGCTACACCGCTGCCACGGGGCCCGCACCCTCCTGGGATGCGGCGGCGCCCGTCTTCGTCGAGGCCCCCTTCTACCCCGCCACGGCCGATCTCGCGGCCGCGCTCGAGGAAGAGGCGGGCACGCTGCTGGCCACCTTCCTGGCGGCCAGTGATGGGTTCGGACGGGATCCCGACGGCACCCGGCGGCTGCTGATGAGCCTGCCGCCGGAGACGGCCAACACCGCCCCCCTGCTCATGCTGAGCGCTTCGGTGGCCACCCAGGATCGCTCCGTGCCCACCAAGGTGTCGCGCGGACGGGCCACGAGAGACCTGGAGGCGGCGCTCGCGAAGGATCCGCGGGACGTGGCCGCGCTGCTGCTGCGCGCGGAGCTGTCCCTCAGTGACAGCCAGGCCGCCGCCGCACAGGAGGGGCTGAAGACCGCCCTGGAGATCGCCGGCCCGGAGAGCGTCCCCGTGCAGATGCTGCGGGCCCGCGCGGCGATCGCGCTCGAGGTGGACGCGCAGGCCGAGGAGGCGCTCTCCGCGGTCCTCAAGGCCCAGCCCCGGCACTGTGACGCGCTCTCGCTGCGCTACAGCCTGGCCCGGAGGCGGGACGCGGCGGCCCTCATGGATCAGCTCGTCTCGGACTTCGCCGGCTGCCCGGGTGCGCTGACCCGCGCCGCCGAGCACGCGCGCCAGCGGGGAGACACCGCCACCGCCGCGAAGCACTACGCGGAGCTGCTCGTGCGCGATCCGGGCGGCGTGAGCACCGGCCTCACGCTGGCGAACCTCTATGTGTCGCTGCGCCGCCATGACGAGGCCACGGCCACGCTGAAGGAGCTGATCCGCCTGTGGCCGCGCAGCGCCTTCCTCTACAAGCGGCTGGCGGACGTGCGCGAGTACGCAGGGGCGCCGGCGGAGGCGCTCGCGCTGCGGGAGCAGGCGCTGGCCCTCGAGGGGGCCGACCTGTCCCTGCGCCGGGCCGTGGAGCGCGCGAAGACGGGCAAGGAGCTGCTGCAGGACTACGCCATCGACGGCAAGGAGGCCATCGCGGCCTATGAGAAGTCGCGGGGCGAGGAGAACGCCGCCGCCACGTACGTGCTGGATGCGGCCGCCGTGCTGGCCTTCCCGGACGGCTCGGTGGTCAACCGCATCCACATCGTCCAGAAGGCGCTGGAGCAGAACGGCATCGAGGACATTGCCGAGGTGACCATCCCCACCGGCGCCCAGGTGCTGGCGCTGCGCACCATCAAGGCGGACGGCCGGGTGCTGGAGCCGGAGAACATCGAGGGCAAGGACAACATCAGCCTGCCGGGCGTCAACGTCGGGGACTACGTGGAGGTGGAGTACCTGCTCGCGGAGTCGGGGCGCGGGCCCATCCAGAAGGGCTTCGTCGCGTCCCCCTTCTACTTCCAGATCGCCAACATGCCGAACAACTGGGCCACGTACACGGTGGTGGCGCCCAAGGGCACGGGGATGCGAGTGGACGCGCACGGGCTGAAGGTGGCTCCTCCCGAGACGAAGGGGGACGTGGAGATCTTCCGCCACGAGCTGCGCCGGGTGCCGCCGTACATCCCCGAGCCGGAGACGCCGTGGTCCTCCAACGAGTACCTGCCCTTTGTCATCGTGGGCTCGGGGATCACGGGCAACGATCAGCTGGCGGCGGTGTACGGAGACGCCTTCCACGAGCGCTTCAAGCGGAGCGCGGACATCGAGGTGTTCGCCCGGAAGGCGGCGGAGGGGAAGACGGGGCTGGAGGCGGTGAAGGCCCTGCACGCGGCGGTGATGAAGCGCATCCCCGGGCGGGACGTGGGGGTGGTGCAGTCGGCGATCTCCACGCTGGCGCAGGACCGAGGCAGCCGGCTGATGCTGCTCAAGACGTCCCTGGAGATTCTCGGCATCCCCGCGCGGCTGGCCTCGCTGAAGACCTTCAGCTCGGATCCCGCGACCTACCTCTTCCCCAACGATCAGCTGCTGCTGTCCTACACGGGACTGCGGGTGGAGGTGCCGGGCGAGGAGCCCCTCTGGGTGGACACCACGGTGCGCTATGCCCCCTTCGGCGGGCTGCCCGAGAACGCCCTGGGCGAGCGCCCGGTGTACCTGCTGCCCGAGCCCGGCCGGCCCATGGCGAAGCTGACGACGCCTCCCTTGGAGGAGAAGGCCAACAAGCAGGTGTCGCTCCGGATGGAGCTGAAGCCGGACGGGCACCTCGTGGTCCAGGGCGAGGAGATCTACAGCGACTTCGTGGGAGCGCAGCTCGCCGACAACTTCGAGGCCCTGTCGGCCGAGAGCCGCAGGCAGTCACTCCAGGGCGCGGTGACGCGGTACTTTGGCGGCGCGGACCTGACGAGCGTGAAGATCGATCACGCGAATGAGGTGGGCGCGCCGTTCATCCTGCGCTACGAGTTCAACGTCCCGCACTTCGCCCGGGTGGAGGACAAGCGGATGGTGCTGGGGTCCGTCACCTTCCCGGCCATGCTCGGCCGGCGCTACGTGCAGCTCAGCGTCCGCCACACGCCGCTGTTCATCGACGAGTCCGAGGCGAGCAACACCCAGGTGACGCTCACGCTGCCGGAGGGCTGGCGGCTGCAGGATCCGCAGCCCTCCCTGAAGGTGAACAACCGCTTCGGCCGCTATGTGCGCTCGGAGAAGCAGGAGGGCAGCGTGCTGACCATCGTCGAGGGGATGCGGCTGCCTCGCACCCGCGTCATGCCGAAGGAGTACGAGACGTTCTCCCAGTTCGCCGGGGACGTGGACCTCATCCAGACGCGGGATCTGGTCCTCATTCGCTGAGGTAGGACACGCGGGCCACGCCGTCCCCGCCCATGTAGCCTCGGAACATGCCGGGGGAGTTGTACGGGGTGGCGACGTTGCCCTGCGCGTCCATGGCGATGACGCCCCCCACTCCCCCGGCCTTCACCAGCACGTCCATGACGACGGCGTCGGCGGCCTTCTTCAGGGGAATGCCCTGGTACTCCAGGCGCGCGCAGACGTCCCGGGCCACGGTGTAGCGGATGAAGTACTCGCCATGGCCGGTGGAGGAGACGCCACAGCGCGTGTCCGCGTAGGTGCCCGCGCCGATGATGGGCGAGTCCCCCACGCGCCCGTAGCGCTTGTTCACCATGCCGCCAGTGGAGGTGCCCGCCGCCAGGTTTCCCGCCTGGTCGAGCGCCACGGCGCCCACGGTGCCGTACTTCTTGTCCCCCGCGGCGGGGAACACGCCCGACTGCCCTGCCTTCTTCTCCGCCTCGAGGATCTGCTGGATCTCCTGCCACTTCTCCTCGGTGCGAAAGTACTCGGCCGGCACCAGCTCGACGCCCTGCTCCTTGGCGAAGGCCTCCGCGCCATCCCCCACCATCATCACGTGCGGGGACTTCTCCATCACCTTGCGCGCCAGCTCGATGGGGTTCTTCACGTGGTGGAGCCCCGCGACGGCGCCCGCCTTGCGCGTCTTGCCGTCCATGATGGAGGCGTCCAGCTCGTTCTGCAGGGTGTGGTTGAAGACGGCGCCCTTGCCGGCGTTGAAGAGGGGCGAGTCCTCCAGGATGCGGACGGCCACGCTCACGGCGTCCAGGCTGGTGCCGCCGCGAGCGAGGAGGGCGTGGCCAGCTTGGAGGGCTTCGGTGAGCTTCGCGCGGTACGCGGCATCCTGGTCAGGGGGGAGCTTGTCCGGGCCGCTCAAGCCTCCGTGGACGACGATTCCCCACTTCACCGGGCCCGAGGGAGCGGCCTCAGCGGCCCGGGCCGCATCGTCCTTCGTGGCGGCCTCCTGGGAAGCGCAGCCGAGCGGGGTCATCAGCAGCGCGGGCAGCGCGGCCACAGTCAGGAGCTTCTTCCAGCACGAGGGGGGCAACAGGGGCATGCGAGGTCCTCCTTGGGGGGGCGGACTATCGCATGGTGTCCTGGGAGGACGGCAGCCCCTCGCCCTTCCGGCCCCCTTCCCCCCATTCTCGCGGCCCAGCGACATACACAGTGTGAGCACGGCGCTTCCGGATGAGCGGAGCCAGTCCAAGGAGTGGGCCGATGGGAAAGACGCTGACGGGGCTGCGGGTGGCCGCGCTGGGCTAGGGGCTGAAGAAGCGCAAGCTCCTCGGCGTCTGAACCTGCCCTTCCGGGGGGAAACCAGCACGGTCCTCCAGGAAGACCCATCTTCCTGTTGGAAGTCCTTGCCGATTCCTGGCCACAATCGGCTGTCGGGTCCCGCGAACTTCCTTTGGCAGGCGGAGAGGTCAGGTCTTGAGCACGTCCGCTTCCCCCAACCGCCGCATCCTGGTGGTCGACGACAACCGCACCATCCACCAGGACTTCCGCAAGATCCTCTGTCCGCCCGCGGCCAACGACTCGCTGGATGCGATGGAGGCCACCCTCTTCGGCCATCACGAGAAGCAGGACCTGGCGCTCTCTTTCGAGGTGGAGTCGGCGTTCCAGGGAGAGGACGCGCTGCACATGGCCCGCTCCGCCCGCCAGCAGGGCAGGCCCTACGCCCTGGCCTTCATCGACATCCGCATGCCTCCTGGCATCGACGGCGTCGAGACCACCTCCCGCCTCTGGCAGGAGGACCCTGATATTCAAGTCGTCATCTGCTCCGCCTACGCCGACTACTCCTGGGAGGAGATGATGCTCAAGCTGGGACTGTCCCAGCGCCTGCTCATCCTTCGCAAGCCCTTCGACGGCATCGAGGTGCGTCAGCTCGCCTTCGCTCTCACCGAAAAGTGGGAGCTGCTTCGCTCCAACCGCCTCCATCTCGAGGACCTGGCTCGCGCCGTCGAGGAGCGCACTCGGCAGCTCACCGCCGCCAACACCCGCCTCATCCAGTCACAGCGCCTCGAGGCTCTCGGCAGACTCTCGGCGGGCCTGGCTCATGAGATCAACAACCCCCTGAGCTTCATCCTGGCCAACCTCAGCTACCTGCGCTCACAGCTCGAGGCGGACACCTGGCGCCTGAGCCCTCATGACGTGATGGAGCTGCGTGAGGTGTGCGCAGAGTCCTTTGACGGGGCCGACCGCATCCGCCGCATCATCCAGAACATCAAGCTCTTCAGCCGCTTGGACGAGACGCCTCGCACCCGCGTGGACGTGCACGAGGTGCTCGAGCTGGCTCTGGGCGAGGCGCGCCACCTGCTGCCCGAGGGCATCCAGCTGGCGCGAGACTTCCACAACATCCCCCCCGTCTTCGCCAGCGAGAACGGGCTGCAGCAGGTCTTCTTCGGCCTGCTGGCCAACGCCGCCCAGGCCCTCAAGGAAGGGCCCTCCTCTTCTCCTACCCTGCGCGTGGCCACCTGCCTCCAGGAGGACGGCCGCGTCGCCGTCGAGATCCAGGACAACGGCAAGGGCATCACCGCCGAGCACCTCACCCGCGTCTTCGAGCCCTTCTTCACCACCAAGCGCCTGGGCTCGGGCACCGGCCTGGGCCTGAGCGTCTGCTACGGCATCATCCTCGGCCTGGGCGGCGACATCACCGCGGACTCCACTCCCGGACAGGGCGCCACCTTCCGCGTCCTGCTCCCTCCAGCGCCCTTGGAGGCCACCCAGTCAACGCCTGGGTGAATTCCCACCCAGACCCAGGGGTACTCAAGAGTTCACGCAGCGAGCAGGTGAGGGCCCGGCTGAGCAGCGCTGCAACAGGACGCCTTTGAAGATAGTGTCAGCTTCTGAACACAATCCAGGGGCAGACCTGCCGCGGGTATCCAGCCCACAAGTACGGCCGGGGACATGAAGAGTACCAGCCCAACCGAGACGAAGCCGTCAGCGCCCGAGGCAGCAGGGCTGGAGGCGCGCAGCGCGAGCCCCTGGCCTCCCCAGAGATGGCTCCTGACGCAGCTGGACCGGTTCCTGTCCCAGGCCCTGCGGCGGGCCTCGCCCTCGGATCTCAGCCGGGCCCGGCTGACGGTCGGCGCGACGATCTTCCTGTTCTTGTTCGTCCTGAGCTACCAGGTCCAGACCCTGCTGAGCGCTGCCGGGCTCCAGGGGCGCGACCTCGCGGTCGGACTCAGCGCGATGACGGCCTATGCGGGAGTGCTCGTCCTCATGCGGAGAGCGGCCACGATCCGAGTGCCCGCGCTGCTCCTGTGCGCCGTCCTGACCCTGGCGCTGGTGGGCTCCATCTTCACCCTGAGCATACCCCTGGGAGGGACGCATGCCGCGGTGATGCTGCTGCCCGCACTCTCTGTGTACCTGCTGGGGCCACGCTGGGGATTCCCCATCACCCTCTTCCTCATCGCGGTCATGGGGTTCGCCTATCCTCTCTACCTCACCCGTCCTGGGAGCGGGCTCGAGCAGGACTCGCAGTTCTGGGGGCTCTACCTCTTCGGCAGCATCTCCTTCCTGGGGGCCTGGGGCCTGGGCGCGCTGCACAGCGCCGCGCGTGACGAGGTCCAGCTCTCGCTCGAGCGGACGCTGAAGGAGAAGCGCGAGAGCGAAGGCAAGCTGATCAGCCTCTTCGAGAGCACCGGAGACCTGATCTGCTCGCTCGATCTGGAGGGGCGGCTGATCACCGCCAACTCCGCTCTGAAGCAGCTGCTCTCCCGGAACTACGGCCGGGTGCTCGCCCCAGGGGAGTCCCTCCTCAACACCCTCCCGCCCGCCAACAAGGAGCTGTGGAGCCAACGGCTGGGAGAGGTCGCCAGCGGCCAGTCCGTGCGCTTCGAGGAGGAATACCTGGTCGGCGACAAGCGCACCACCTACGAGACCGGCCTCAGCCCCATTCCCGGCGAGGGAGGCCAGATCGTCGGCGCCACGGTCTTCTCTCGCGACGTCTCGGCCCGCAAGGAGGTGGAGTCCCGGCTGGGAGAGATGCACCGCACCCTGGTGGACGTCTCCCGCCAGGCCGGCATGGCCGAGATCGCCACCGGCGTGCTCCACAACGTGGGCAACACCCTCAACTCCGTCAACATCTCCACGGCGATGCTGGCGGACCTGCTGCGCAAGTCCCGCGTCTCCGGCCTGGCCAAGGCGGCCCAGCTGCTGCGCGAGCACACCCAGGATCTCGCCGCCTTCCTCTCCAGCGATCCCCAGGGCCAGAAGCTCTCCGGCTACTTCATTGCCCTCTCGGAGAGCCTCGTCGAGGAGCGCGAGGCCATGAGCCGGGAGGTGCTCTCGCTGACCGAGAGCGTGGAGCACATCAAGTCCGTCGTCAGCATGCAGCAGCGGCACGCCCGCACCGGTGGCGCCGTCGAGGAGCTGCAGGTGCCCCAGCTCATCGACGAGGCCCTGCGCCTGCATGCCGTCTCATTCGAGCGCCTGGGCATCGCCGTCGAGCGCGAGTACGCCGCGGTGGTGCCCATCTCCCTCGACCGGCACAAGCTGCTGCAGATCCTCATCAACCTGCTGAGCAATGCGCGCCATGCGCTGGTGGACAGCCAGACGCAGGCCAAGCGCCTGGCCATCCGCGTCCGGCCTTCCAGCGATGGAGCGAGGTTGCTCATCGAGGTGGCCGACAACGGCATGGGCATTGCTCCCGAGAACCTGTCGCGCATCTTCACCCAGGGCTTCACCACCAAGAAGACAGGCCATGGCTTCGGGCTGCACATCAGCGCCCTGGCCGCCACCGAGATGAAGGGCCGGCTCACCTGCGCCAGCCCTGGGCCCGGACAGGGCGCCACGTTCACGCTCGAGCTTCCCCTGGCAGGCGAGGAG
>NZ_DASPHO010000195.1:0-11364 GCF_035629615.1 Hyalangium sp.
CGCACTTGGGACAGATGGACGTGCCATCCGCGACCACGGTGCTACAGCCAGGGCAGTTCAGAGCCAGCGCTCCTTGATGCGGGAGGGGGCATCCATTTTCTGGCGTCGCGCCGCTCAAGTCAAACCGGTTGCGTTGTAACCCCTGGATTTTCGCGGAGATTTGGCCTAGGCCCGCCGCCATGCGCCGCCTGCCCTCTCGCGTGTCCGCTTGCCTCCTGGTCCTGAGCGTTCTTCCGGCCTGTCTCCGCAACATTCCCGCCGGCAATCCGGAGGACGACGAGGCGCGGGCGCAGATCATGGCCTGGGAGGATCGACGCTCGCTGGGAGAGGGGCAGCTCGTCGCGTGGGCCCAGGGGCAGCGGGGCACTGCGCTTCAGGTGCGGGCCTTGCGTGCGCTCGCCCGGATCCAGGATCCCGCGACGCTCGAGGTCCTCCTTGCCGGCCTCGTGGCCACCGAGCCCCAGGTGCGGGATGAGGCGGCCTTCGCCGTGGGGCAGCTGGCCCTGTCCTGGGAGCCGCTGCCGGACGAGGCGAAGGCTCGGCTCACGGAGGCGCTGCGAGCGGCCGAGGCAACGGAGGCGGATCCTGGCGTGCGCCGCACGCTCCTGGAGTCTTTCAGCAAGCTGGCCACTCCAGGCGCGGTGCAGCGACTCATCGAGCGGCTCGGGGATCCGAGGGAAGGGGTGGCGGGTCGTGCAGCACTTGCCCTGGGTGTGTCCGGGCGCAGGGGGGCCTCGCTCGCGGAGGTGCCGATCGAGCGGGTGGGGGCGCTGCTGGCGCCGGATCAGGCACTGGAGACGCGCTACGGTGCCACCTACGTGCTGGCCTACCTCCGGCGTCCCGAGGCGCTCGAGTTCCTGCGCAAGTGCGCCGCGGACGCATCCCCGGAGGTTCGGGCCCTGTGCGCGAAGGGCTTCGCGGAGGCGGGAGGCCAGGAGGATGCGCCTGTGCTGGGCCGGCTGCTGGAGGATCCGGTACCTCGGGTGGCGGCCGAGGCAGCGCGCTCGTTGGCGAAGCTCTCCGTCTCCTGCACGGGCCCATGTGCCACGTTGGAAGCGCTGCGGGCCCTGAAGCGCCAGGCCGGCGCCGTCGCATCGGGAGCTGCCGCGGCGGGGCATGCGATCCTGGCGGTGGCCCAGCAGGGGCTCCCAGCTTCCGGGCGGCCGGTGCTGGAGGATCTGCGGCGCGCGCTCCGAGAGGCGCCTCCGGGGGGCTCGCCCCTCACGCTCGATGATGTGGCATGGCTCGACTGCCGCCTGGCCGCTGCGATGGATCGTCAGACGGGGGCCCTCGTCGAGGTGCTTCGCTGTGGTGGCGACCGGGTGCCCGAGCCGCGGCGGTTGGCGCTGGGGCTGCGCGAGGTGGCGCAGGCGAAGGAGCAGGGGGGAGCGAAGGAGGCAGTGGCCTCGTTGCGCCACCCGGACGCGCGGGTGCGCCTGGGCGCGCTGGAGGCGGTGGCGGCGCGGCCTGTACCGGAGGCATTGGAGGCCGTACGCGCCCTCATCGCTGGAGATGATGCGGTCGTGGCTGCCGCGGCCGCGACCGCGGTGGGGATGCTGAAGGCCACCGAGGCCCTGCCCGAGGTCCGTGCCCTGGCGGCACGTGTTCCTCAGGAGCCGGACCTGGCCGAGCCCGTGGCGGGCGCGCTCGTGGCACTCGAGGGGAAGGAGGCGGAGCCTGTGCTGAGGAGCTGGCTCGGGCACCCTCACGCCAACGTGCGTCGCGTCGCGGCCGACTCCCTCACCCAGCTGACGGGCCAGCCCGTGCGCTCGGCGCGCATGGAGCTCTCGCCAGAGGCGTTCCGCCCACCTGTGGCGCCCGCTGGCGCGAAGCTCACCTTCCGCACGCGCAAGGGAGACATCACCGTCACGCTGGACACGGAGCATGCGCCGATCACCTCGGGCAACCTCTACACGCTGGCGAAGAAGGGGTACTTCCGCGACGTCACCTTCCACCGGGTGGTGCCGGACTTCGTCGCGCAGGGGGGCGATCCGCGCGGGGATGGGGAGGGGGGCCCGGGCTACTCCATCCGGTGCGAGCTGACGCGCCGTCCATACACGCGAGGCACCCTCGGCATGGCGCTCTCGGGCAAGGACACCGGGGGCAGTCAGTTCTTCTTCACCCACACGCCGCAGCCACACCTGGACGGCCGCTACACCTCCTTTGGAGAGGTGACGGCTGGGATGGAGGTGGTGGACGCGCTGCTGGAGGGGGACCTCATCCTCGAGGTCCGGGCAGAGCCCTGACGAACCCGCGCCGCCGCGCCTACGCCACAGCCAGCGGGTGAGGCAGGTGGCCGAACCGCTGCATCTCCTCGGCCTCCATGGTCTCCACCTGGTTGCGGATGCGCATCCACTCCGAGTCCGGGATGCGCAGGAACGCCTCGGCGAGCGCGGGATCGAACTGGGAACCCGCGCAGCGGGCGATCTCGTCCCGAGCCACCTTCAGCTCCCGGCCCTTGCGGTAGGGCCGGTCCGAGGTGATGGCATCCAGCGTGTCCACGATGGCGAAGATGCGCGCGCCGATGACGATGGCCTCGCCGGAGAGGTTCGCCGGGTAGCCCTTGCCGTCCCAGCGCTCCTGGTGCTGTAGGACGATCAGCGAGGCCTGGTACAGGTAGGGCATCTTCGCCAGCATTCGGTAGCCAAACTCCGGGTGCTTCTTCATCTCCACCCACTCATCCGGCGTCAGCGGCCCGGGCTTGAGGAGGATGGAGTCGCGCACGCCGATCTTCCCGATGTCGTGCAGCAGCGCTCCCTGCTCGATGATGTCCAGCGCCCCGGTCTGCAGGCCGATCTCCTCGGCCAGCCGCTTGGCGTACAGCGACACCCGGCGCGAGTGCCACTGCGTCTCCGTGTCCCGGTAGTCCAGCGCGCTGATGAGCCCGTCCAGCAGCCCCGTGGTGCGCTCCACCACCAGCCGCTCCAGATCCCGGTTGATGGCCACCAGCTCGGCGTTCTTCTCCGCCACCTCGCGCGTGAGCCGCTCGTTGGCCTCGACCAGCTTGAAGTGATGGAACGCCTGCCGCACGCTGCTCGTGAGGTCCGCCAGCGACCAGGGCTTGCCCAGCAGCCGGAACACCTCGCCCCGGTTCACCGCCTCGGAGGCCGTGCGGAAGTCCGCCGCCGCCGTCAGCATCAGCCGCACCGCCTGCGGGTTCTTCTCGCGCAGGGCCGCCAGCAGCTCGATGCCGTTGAGGTGCGGCATCATGAAGTCTGTGAGGACGACTTGAAACCCTTCCTCGCGCGAGGCCTGGACGGGATCGTTGTGCGTGACAACCTCGTAGCCCTCGGACTGGAAGATCCGGGAGAGCGCGGCGAGGATGCGCACGTCGTCATCCACAACGAGGATGCGGTCCATGGTGTCGAGGTCTCCAAAACGTGAAGCCAGGAGGCCGTTATACACGCCTTCAGTTCCGCCCATATAGGGGGGGCTCCGGCGTCTAGGACTTCAGTCCAGGTTGCCAAGTGTGGAGAACTGCTAGCATTTACCTGGCCCCATACGTCCTTGACAGCCACGTCATGCTTGCCTGCCCGCCGGGGGGTGGTCTATGGTGCGCGACGGTGCTGAGAAGGATTGTAACCCCTTGAATTTCTGGAGAGTTCTCCGATGGCTAAAGCCGCCGCAGGGCCGGTCCCGGTGGTGGTCATGGGGCTTGGGTTCATCGGGCAGGAGATCGCTCGTGCGGCGCTGGCTTCTCCCGAAGTGGAGTTGATCGGCGCGGTGGACACCAGCCCACAGCTCGCGGGCCGCCCGCTGGCGGACGTGCTGGGTCAACCCACGCCGAAGCTGAAGGTGGCGGACTCGCTCGAGCGCGCCGTGGGGCGGCGCCGAGGCGTGGTGCTGCTGCAGGCCACGGGCTCGCGGCTGCCGCAGGTGATGGATCAGCTGCTGGATGCGGTGAAGCTGGGCGTGTCGGTGGTGTCCACCTGCGAGGAGCTGGCGTTCCCCTTCCTCAGGCACCCGGAGCTGGCCGCGAAGCTGGATCGCGCCGCGCAGAAGGCGGGCGTGTCGGTGCTGGGCACCGGCGTCAACCCGGGCTTCGTCATGGATCGCCTGGTGGCCACCGTGGGACAGGCGTGTGGCCCCGTCCGCCGCGTCACGGTGACGCGGGTGGTGGACGCGAGGACCCGCCGCGAGGCCCTGCAGCGCAAGGTGGGTGCGGGGCTGACGGAGGACGAGTTCTTCGCCCTGGTGGACAAGGATCAGCTGGGCCACGTGGGGCTGCTGGAGTCCGCGGCGCTGTGCGCGCTGGGGCTGGGCCTGGACTGTGACGACTATGAGGAAGAGATCGCTCCGGTGCTGGCCGAAGAGGACATTACGGGCGGGGCGTTTCCAGTGCGAAAAGGCCGCGTGGCGGGCATCTTCCAGTCGGTGGTGGGGTTGGACGAGGAGCAAGAGAGGGTGCGGCTGGAGCTGACCATCGCCGTCGGGGCGGAGGATCCGAAGGATCGCATCGAGCTGGACGCCGAGCCGAAGGTTGTCATGGAGATCCCGGGGGGAGTGGCCGGTGACCGGGCCACCGCAAATACGCTGGTGAATGCCGCGCCACGTTTGACGGCCGCCGAGGCCGGACTGCTGACCGTGCTCGAGCTTCCGGCTGGTCGCTAGAGCGAGACGGAGGGGACATGCTGGACAAGAATGCGATCGGTCGCTCATCGCCGCCGACGCTGAACGAGGTGGAGAAGGGCTCCATCCGCCGCTTTGCCGAAGCGATCGGGGACTACAACCCCATCTACTACGATGAGGAGTATGCGCGGGCCTCGGGCTACCCGACGATTGTGGCGCCGCCCACGTTCCCCGCCTCCTTCCACTCGGCGGCGGATCTGCGCGAGCTGCTCGGGGTGGGCATCAAGAGCCTGCTGCATGCCGAGCAGGGCTTCGAGTACGAGCGCCCCATCTTCGCCGGCGACCGCATCTACGTGGCCACCAAGGTGGCGGACGTGCTCGAGCGCACAGGCCCTGCGGGGAAGATGGACGTGGCCGTCATCGAGGACGAGGGCCGTGACGAGGAAGGCAACCTGGTCTTCCGGGCTCGCCGTACCCTGATTGTTCGCGCCTCGAAGGAGAACGCCTGATGCCTGCGCGCAAGCTTTACTTTGATGGCATCCGGGTCGGTGACGAGCTGCCGGCGCTTGCCAAGGCCCCGGTGGATCGCGTCCAGCTGTCCCGCTACGCGGGCGCCAGCGGGGACTACAACCCCGTGCACGTGGACGAGGTCTACGCCAAGAGCGTGGGCATGCCCTCCGTGTATGCCCCCGGCATGCTCATCATGGGCATGCTGGGCCAGCTCATCAGCGACTGGGCCCGGGGCGGCCAGCTGCGCCGCTACAACGTCCGCTTCATCAAGATGGTGTGGCCGGGCGACACCGTGGTCTGCAAGGGCCGCGTGAGCGATCGCCACGGCTCTGGCGGCCGCTACTACGTCGAGATCGATCTCTGGGCGGAGAACCAGCGCGGCGAGCTGCTGATGAAGGGGCAGTCCGTCATCCAGCTCTTCTACTCGCTGGAGGACGAGAATCGGCAGCGCGCCGGCCAGGCCCCCATCGTCGTCGAGGTGCCGCGCGAGAGCATCCTCGATCATCAGGCGAGCGGGCAGGGGGACGGCTCCGAGGCCGAGGAGACGGGCGCCAAGAAGGCCCCCAGCTCCGCCAAGAAGTCCGCCAAGACGGCCATGGCCACCCCGGTGCCGCTGCCCGGCGCCGCCGCGAAGAAGGCCAAGAAGTAGCGCCCAGAAGCGCTGGGAGGGGTGTTCCCCCCGTTCGCACACGATTCCGGACACACCGGCAGGGGTCGTGTGGCCTGGGCACGACGCAGGGCGTCAGTACGGGTTGACTCTCGAATCAATCGACGTAAGACTTTTCCTGTCTCACTGGGCCGCTGACCATCTGTATGGCCAGGCAGCGAGCCCCTCATGTGACGGGAGAGGCCATGTCCGCCGGAATCAACCACTACAAGACAGACCTTCGGGAGATCTTCTTCACCCTGTTCGAGCAGTTCGGGTTCGGACAGGTGGCGGGCCAGGCGCCCTTCGAGGCCTGGGGGCCCGACGAGGCCAGGGCCGTCCTCCAGGAGACGTACCGCTTCTCCAAGGAGGTGCTGGGGCCCTTGAACACCACGGCCGATCGCGAGGGCTGCCGGGTGGAGGATGGCACCGTGCTGACGCCCAAGGGCTTCAAGGACGCGTGGAAGCTGCTCTGGGAGCAGGGCTTCAAGACGGTGGGCGTGGCGACGGACCATGGCGGGCAGGGCTCGCCGATGATGCTGCAGGTGGCGGTGGAGGAGATGCTCTGCGGCGCCAACGCGGCCTTCAACATGTACCCGGGGCTGACCTTCGGCACGGCGGAGACGCTGGCCGAGTGCGGCACCTCCGAGCAGAAGAAGAAGTACGTGGAGAAGCTGCTCAACGGCACGTGGGGCGGGACGATGTGCCTCACCGAGCCGCACGCGGGCTCGGACGTGGGCTCGGCGAAGACGACGGCGCGCCGCAACCCGGACGGGACCTACAACATCCGCGGCACGAAGATCTTCATCTCCGCGGGCGATCACGATCTGGCGGAGAACATCATCCACCTGGTGCTGGCACGCGTGGAGGGCGCGGCCCCGGGGACCAAGGGCCTGTCGCTGTTCATCGTCCCCAAGCGGCGCGTGAGCGCGGACGGCAGCTCGGGCCAGCCCAATGACGTGAACCTGGGCTCCATCGAGCACAAGATGGGCATCAACGGCTCGGCGACCTGTGTGCTGAACTTCGGTGAGAGCGACGGGTGTCTCGGGGAGCTCGTGGGCGGTGTCGAGCACATCGGCATGAGCCAGATGTTCAAGATGATGAACGGGGCGCGCATCGCCGTGGGCATCCAGGGCCTGGGGCTGGCCTCGACGGCCTACCTGAACGCGCTGGAGTACGCGAAGGAGCGCAAGCAGGGCGGGCACTTCACCAAGTGGAAGGATCCCACCTCGCCGCGCGTGCCCATCATCGAGCACCCGGACGTGCGCCGCATGCTCCTGGAGATGAAGGCGCACGTGGAGGGCATCCGCGCGCTGATCGTCAAGCTGGCGATGCACACGGACAAGGCGAAGCAGCTGGCGGGCAAGGACGATGACAGGGCGGCCTACCACCGCGGCCAGGTGGAGGTGCTCACGCCGCTGGTGAAGGCGTACGCGTCCGACCAGTCCTTCCGGCTGTGCGCGCAGGCCATCCAGGTCTACGGCGGCGCGGGCTTCATCAAGGACTACCCGGTGGAGCAGTACTGCCGCGACTCGAAGATCTTCTCCATCTACGAGGGCACCAACCACATCCAGGCCATGGACCTGGTGGGCCGCAAGCTGGGGCAGGCGGGTGGCGCGCACTTCCAGCAGTTCATGGAGGACGTGGGCGGCTTCATCGAGGCGAACCGCGAGCACAAGACGCTCGGCTCCGAGGTGAAGGCGCTGGCGGCGGCGCAGGAGGGGCTCATGTCCAGCGCCATGGTCGTCCTGGGCTGGTCCCAGGACGCGGCCAAGGTGGCGCTCATCCCGCTGTCGGCCAACCGCTTCCTGCAGATGATGTCCGAGGTGGCGGTGGGCTGGCTGCTGCTGGAGGCGGCGGTGCTGGCGGAGAAGTCCACGGAGAAGCTGTCGCCCACGGATCCCGACCGGGCCTTCTACGAGGGCAAGAAGTGGAGCGCGCTCTGGTACGCGCGCAACGTGCTGCCCGGCGTGGAGCAGGCGGCGAGGCTGATGGTGCAGGAGGACGCCTCGCCCATGCAGATCCCGGACGCCGCCTTCGCCGCGTCCCTGTAGTCAGGGCGTGACGATCGTCGTCTCGGCCGCCTGGCACTGCACCGGCAGCTCGTGGTGCTGTCCCAGGCGGTGAGGCACCTCCGCCTGCTGTGAGGTGACATCCATCAGCGGGCGGGTGAACGCGATGCGGTAGGTGCCCGGCTGCGAGAAGTCGTAGGCCAGGGAGGCCTCGATCGTGTTCTCCGCCGAGCCGCCAGGAGCGAGGGTGACGTAGTCGCTCGCCTCGGGATCGGCGCGCTTGAACATGGGGCCCTGGTACGGGATCTCGGTGCCAGCGCGCGTCACCTCGAGGCAGTTGCTGAGCAGGCCCTCGAGCGGCGTGTGCCAGTTCAGCACGTACAGGGGCTGCTTCGTGGGGTTGCTGAGCCGGAACGTCACCTGCACCGGCTCCCCCACCTTCAGGCGTGGAGCCACGCTCAGCGCGCACTGAAGGGAGGCACTCTGGGAGGAGGGCTCCTCTCTGGGGGACGTTGCCATCTCCGATCCTTCCTTTCGCGACGCACACGCACCGCCGCCGACCGCCAGGCAGAGCAGCGCGAGCCAACCGATGTGTCTCCGGGTCATGGAGTGTGCCTCTCGACTGCCGCGGGCGCCCGGGCGGGCAGGCCCTGAAAAAAGGAAGACGGGAGCGTCGCCGCCCCCGTCTCCTGGTGCTTCACCTCACCGCACGCTCGTTACGGCAGCGAGGGGGTATTCTCGGCGAAGTACTCGTGGCTGTCCGCGTTGTCCAAGGCCTTGCTGGGGCTGGAGATCGCCAGGCTCTTGCACGCGCTCTGGCCGTAGGCGTTGTCATTCGTGCTGGCCACCACGTTGAAGTGGCTCATCTCGTGGACGAGCGTGCCGGCCTTGGAGTCCGTGCCCGTGTTGGGCGCGTTCCAGAACGCCCTGCACACGTAGATGCGGTACGGCTGCGACGGGTACACGTAGGCGTACGCGGAGCTGGTGCAGGAGCAGTCGACGACCACCGACTTGGTGTCGAAGGCGCTCTTGATGGCGGTGAAGTGGGACTTCGCCGTGTTCCAACCGCTGCTCGTGTAGTTGCCGAACCAGGTCTTGTAGCGCGAGGTGTTGCCCGGCGTGGTGTTGGTCAGGTAGCTCAGCGAGTTGGTGGAGTAGGTCTTCGCGGAGTTGAAGGCCGTGTTGATCGACGACGCCTGGGTGCTGCTGCAGTTGGCGGTCGACAGGGCGAAGGCCGAGACCTCGCGCTCACCCTGGGGCTCGGGGAGGAGGTTGGGGCGGCCCTCGATCCGCAGGCTCACGCTGTTGGAGCGGAACTGGGAGACGCCTTGGTGGGTCTCCTCGGAGTAGCTCAGGGTGTAGTTGCCGGTCTCCGAAAGATCATAGAAGCCCGCGAGGCTCACCGTCCGCGTGAGGCTCTCGCTCGGAGCCAGGGTGAGGAAGTCCTCCGCCTGGGGTGCGGCCCGCTTGTAGTGGCGGCCGATGTACTCCACCGCGGCGCCGTCGCGCGTCACCGTGAACAGATCGTCATCGATGCCGTCGACCGGGGTGTTCCACTTGAGCAGCCGGACTGCGTGGCTGGAGACGTTGGTGAGGGTGACCGTCACCTGCACGTCGTCCCGGGCGCTCAGGGCCGAGCTGCCCGTGGACAGGCTCACTGCGATCTCACCTGCGACAGCCTCGGGTGCGGTGACCTCGCTGGCGTTGCCGAGCTGCTCCTCTGGAGTGCCGCAGGCACTCAGCAGGGAGAGTCCAACGATTCCTCCAACCAACCAGCGCAGGTGACGAGGGGTCTTGCTCATGAGGACTTCCTTTCGGGGGATGACGACGCGGATCACCCCGAGACGCGTACCCTCGGGGTACTCGCTTTATAAGGCATGAGCATGGAATAGGGTATTTGAATTACTCGCCTGGAATCCGGCTCTCAGCTGACGCGCGGCTGAGCCACGGGGTAGCGCCCGGCCCGGCCAAACGGCGGGTCGAAGAGGTGCGGGTCGGACTGGCGCGAGCGGAACAGGTCGATGATGTAGTTCATCCGCTGATCCAGCTTGCTCCAGTCCTTGGCGCCGGTGCCCTGCAGGCTGTCCGGGCTGCGATCCAGCTTCCCGAGCACCTCGCGCAGCTCCGGGTTCTCGATGGAGCGCAGGTGCGGCGGGAAGATGTCCTTCTCGAAGGCGGCGGGAGGCGGCAGGTCGTTGCCGATCTTGAGCGCACCGCCCGGGACGGCGAGCTTCATCATGTGCTCGGTGGACAAGCGGCGGAAGACGCCCGCCAGCGCGTCCACGAGCGGGTTGACGGCCGCGTCGACGATGCCCGTCTTCTTGAGCAGCTTGGCGCCCTGCTCCAGCCCGAAGGGCAGCGCCTTGATGCCCGCGTCGATGGTCTGGTCGAGGATCTTCCGGAAGGTGTCCTTGACCGGCGTGTTGAGCGCCTTCTCGATGAAGGGCGTCAGCTGCGTCTGCTCGTGCAGGCCGATCTTGTTGTTGCCCAGGAGCATCAGCTCGGCCTTCTTGTTCGGATCCTGCTCGAACTGGGCCTTGGCGTAGGCGGTGAAGGCCTCCTTGAGCAGCGGCTTCTCCGCGGGGATCTCCCCCAGGAACTTCTCCAGCTTGGCCGGGTCGAGCTGGGTGTCGTCCTTGAAGGTGTCGACGAAGCGCGCCATCTCCTGGCCGATCTCCCGGAAGACGAACTGGTTGCCGTCAGCGATGGCCTTGCTCACGTTGTTGAGCGCCTCGCTGGCGCCGGCGGCGATGTCGCCCAGGGGCAGCGCGGGCAGGCCGAGCTTGCGCAGCACGTCATCCATCTTGGACAGCTTCTCGCCCACCGCGCCGGAGCCCTTGATGGCGTCCATGAGGAACTTCGGCAGGTCCTCCTGGCGGATGCTGGCCCCCGCTTGCTTCGAGGCCCAGGTTCCAAAGGTGGCCCAGTTGGCGTTCTCCTTGCCCAGCATCTCGCCCAGGGCGTTGGACAGATCGTGGTAGCCCTGGGTGATGGCCAGGTTGCGCTCCACGGGATTCTCCATGGCGGCGATGGACTTCACGTCCGCCGCGGTCGGGTAGCTGCCCGGAGCCACGCGCGAGGGCTGGAGGGCGATCGCGGCCGCGCCCAGGGTCTCCGCGTTCGGCGCCCTCCGGGCCTTCGAGTCGAAGTTGGAGAAGCCTTCTTCCGGCCGGCGCGCAGTCTGCGGCTGGGGCTTGATCTCGTTGCGAACCTGCGGCTTGGGCGCCTCGCGCGCTGCGTCGGTGCGGGGGGGCGTGGGACGCGAATCCGGGCGGGTGGTCTTCATAGTGTCGGCATTATCACCGGAATCCGGAAAAAGTTGCATCTCCAGCGTAAGCATGCGTGACGCCTCATAAAGGGAAAGGGCGGGCGCGTGGGGAAGAGGCTCCTCAGGGGGCCAGGAAGCCCGTGAGGGCCTTCACCACGTGGCCGGCAGGGTTGCCAAAGAGCATGGTGGTGTGGTTGCCGGGCACCTCGACGTAGCGGCAATCCGGCAGGGCCCGCGCCGTCTCCAGCGCCAGCTCGCGCGGGACGATGGGGGGAGTCCCGGGGGGGCCGAAGCCCTCCGTGGCGTTCAAGAGGAGGGCAGGGTGGCGGGCGCGAGGCAGGAACTCGGACCAGGGCTCG
>NZ_DASPHO010000196.1:0-4690 GCF_035629615.1 Hyalangium sp.
GGAAGTTCCGCCCGGCGCCGGCGTGTGCCCCCGGGACGGGACGGTTATCCTCTCGTCCTTCATGGCGAGGGACGACGAGGACACACAGATCGAAGTCCTCAGGGATGTGTGGGGCTCCGAGCCTCCCTCCCGGGGCCGCAACGCCCCCTTTGCCTGGGGCGAGGAGCCGCCTCCGCGCAGTCAGGCGGGGGACTCCCAGGAGTCCTCAGCCCCCTCGCCGGTGTGGGGTGACGAGCCACCCACGAGGGATCCGCTCATCGGAATGAAGCTCGGCGAGTACGAGCTGCGCTCGCGTATTGGCGTGGGTGGGATGGGCTTCGTGTATGACGGCATCCAGCCGCTCATTGGCAAGCGCGTGGCGGTGAAGGTGCTGCGGCCAGAGCTGGCGCAGGCCCCGGAGCAGGTGGCCCGGCTGCTGGCGGAGGCCCGCGCCGTCAACGCCATCCGCCACCGCGGCATCATCGACATCTTCGGCTTCGGGCAGGTGCCGGACGGGCGGCAGTACATCGTCATGGAGTTCCTGGACGGGCAGCCGCTGGACGCCTACCTGGCCGAGAAGGCCCGGCTGCCGCCCACCGAGGCGCTCTCCATCCTGGACGAGGTGCTGGCCGCGCTGGGCGCCGCGCACGGCGCGGGCGTGGTGCACCGCGATCTCAAGCCGAGCAACATCTTCCTGGTGCGCGAGCCGGGCGGCACGCGCTACGTGAAGCTCTTGGACTTCGGTCTGGCCAAGCAGGGCCAGAGCGGGGCCGCCGCGCGCACCGCGCAGACGCGCACGGACATGGTGGTGGGCACTCCCGAGTACATGGCGCCGGAGCAGGCCCGCGGCCAGGCCGTGGGGCCGATGACGGACCTGTACGCCATGGGCGTCGTCACCTTCGAGATGGTCACCGGCCGGCTGCCCTTCATCGGCACCTCGCCGGTGGATCTGCTGATGAAGCACGTGGACGCGCGGCCTCCGCGCCCCTCGGAGTTCGTGCCCGAGCTGCCGCCCGCGCTGGACGCCTTCATCCTGCAGATGTTGACGAAGGATCCGGAGGCACGCCCCAGCTCCGCGGACGCCCTGCGCCAGCAGCTCCACCGGCTGCGGCGCACCATGCTGCGGCCCACGCGCGCCCAGGCCGCCGCCGCCGCCGCCAATGGAGCGGCCACTCGGGCGCCCACGCCCGTGCCCTCGCCCATCACGGCGCCCGTGTCCTCACCCCTGTTGGAGGCCGCCCCTGCTGCCGCGTCCCCCATCTCCGCGCCGGCTGTGCCCGCCGTCGCCCTGGACTCCTCCGAGCACGCCACCGCGCCTAATCCGATCCTGAGGGCAGAGGACGCGGGCTCGCGCATGCCCACCACCCAGGTCCCCTCCCTCCCGGGGGGGCTCTCTGCCGCGGAGGCGCGGGCCGTGGGCGGGCGCTCGCCCCTGCGGCGCCTGGTGCCGATCCTCCTGGCCGCCGCGGCGCTGCTGGCCGCCGTCGGCGTGCTGCTGTTCCGGGACAGCGGCCCCGAGCCCACGGACGACAAGCCTCCGGGCGTCGTCCTCCAGCCCGAGACGCCCACGACGCCGCAGCCGCCTCCGTCCAACCCGGTCGTGGCCCAGCCTCCCCCGGGCACGCCGGACCCGAACCCAAACCCGGCCAACCCGCCCGTGCCCACCGTCTCTCCCGAGACACCCAAGCCGCCGGACACCGTGGCTCAGCCCGAGACGCCCAAGCCGCCCTCCGGCAAGAACCCCCACCGCCCTGGCGGCCCCCGCTTCCCAGGCCAGCAGGACCTGATGACCAGCGTCGACCGGCTGGAGCGCGACATGAACGGGTTGATCCAGTCGGGCCTCATCAAGAAAGAGGATGAGCAGTCCGCTCGCAACATGTTCGCGCGCATCCGCAAGGAAGCGAAGGCTGCCAACAGCACCGAGGACGGCCGCAAGGTGGAGAAGGTGATGGCCCTCTTCGAGAAGACGTACCTCAAGCGCTAGCAGGCGCCGGTGAGCAGCGCCTCACTTGCGCTGGGTGCAGAACACCGGCTGCGCGATGGCGTTGTTCACCTTGTCCCGGCTGATCAGCTCCTCTCCGCCGGTGTACTTCAGGATCAGATCCCGGTTCTGCTTCATGATGGCGGCGTTCTGACACGTCTTCAGATCGTCGTAGTAGCCGTACGGCGGCAGCGCGAGCTGCAGCTCGGCGAGCTCCGAGAGCGAGAGCTTGTCCAGCTCCTTCCCGAAGAGCTTGAAGGCGGCGTCGTCCACGCCCACCACGCCCCGCTCGAACTGGATGATGGCCAGGTCATAAGCGATGAGCTGATCCTTCTGGAGGAAGGCGTGGAGCTTGTTGGCGGCCACGTTCAGCTCCGTGTCGTCGCGCACCCCCAGCTTCCAGGCGATGCGGAAGGCCAGCAGGCGCTCACAGCCACCATCCCCCGGAGGCACGCCCCCGACCGTCGCGCCGAGGAAGAGCCGCCAGCCCCAGGCGAGCCCATCCTCGCGCGGCGTCTGGAAGAACTTGGGGCACCCCATCTGGGTGATGTAGATGGCCACCAGGTCCTTGGGCAGCCGGGTGAAGTCCGGGCGGTTGAAGGTGATGGACCGGTCCGGCTTCACGTACATGCCGGACACGAGGCTCATCCGCTCGCCTTCGATGCTGTGCTTGAGCTGCTTTTCGATGTCGAACTCGCTGTCCATCGCGGGCAGCTTGCTCGCCTTATAGAGGTAGTAGACGGGGAAGAGCACCCCGCTCAGCCCCAGCAGAAAGAGCGATATCCAGATGATGGCCTTCACGACTCCCAGGCTACCAGGGAGGCGCCAAACTCGCTCGCGGGTTAAAACGGGAGAGACATGACGGACTGGTACCCCGCCACCCTGGTAGCCCGATCGCCCGCCGCGGACGGGCTGACCGACCTGACGCTCGACCTCTCGGAGGCGCCTCTGCGGGGTGCTCATCAGCACCCGGGGCAGTATGTCCGCCTGCGCCTGCCCAGAGTCGCGGAGGACGCGGAGGGGATGTTCGCCCTCGCCTCACCGCCCGGGAAGGCCCAGTGGGACCTGCTGGTGAAGGAGAGCAGCCCGCTCACGGACGCGCTGGTCCGCCTGCCGCTGGGGACGCTGGTGGAGGTGAGCCGGCCAGAGGGGCGCGGCTTCCCGCTGGAGCAGGTCCGGGGCAAGGATCTGCTCCTGTTCGCCACGGGCTCGGGCATCTCTCCCATCCGCTCCGTCATCGAGAGCATCCGGCAGGAGCGGGACGCCTATGGGCGGGTGACGCTGTACTTCGGCGCGCGCACGCCTGGGGCCTTCGCCTACGCGCGGGACTTCAAGGACTGGGAGCAGGCGCAGATCCACGTGGTGCCCACGGTGAGCCAGCCCGGCGCCAGCGGGTGGCAGGGCCTCACCGGCTACGTGCAGGCACACCTGGCGGGGGAGCCACTCGCGCCGGACACCCTGGCCTTCGTGTGTGGCCAGCAGGAGATGGTGCAGGGCGTCATCCAGGCGCTGCGGGCGCGGGGGCTGCCCGCGAGCGCCATCTGCCAGAACTTCTAGTCAGCGCCGCTCCACCGTGGGCTTGTCGTACTCCAGCTCGAAGAGCGCCGCGGCCGGATCGCTCTCCTGATCGCCGATGGGGTTCTGCGGCGTCCACGCCGCCACCGCGGCCCAGCGTCCATCCGGGCTGAAGCGCACCCGGCGCACGGACCAGCCGAACTCCCGCTCTCCCTGGGGCAGCTCCTGGCCCTCGGTGAAGAGCAGCAGGCGCTTGTCCCAGCCGCCCGTGGCCAGCGAGCGCCCATCCGGGGAGATGCTGGCGGTGGACACCACGCCCTGGTGGACGGACCACTTCTGGAGAATCCTTCCCGAGGCGGCGTCCACCAGCGCGCCCGCGTTGAAGGGGGCCTGAGGCTCCACCTCCTTCTTCCGCTCCCGCTCGTAGACTCTGCGCGAGCGCTCCGCCTTCTCCTCCGAGAAGGCGACGCCCAGCCGCTGTCCCTTCGCGTCCACGGTGACGTCGTTGACGTAGGCCTCGAAGGCGAAGTCCGCCTTGGGAGCCAGCGACAGCCCCTGCGTCTCCGCTCCCGGAACCGAGCCCGCCTTCGCGGTGAGGATGGCCTCTCGGGTGGACTCGTCGAAGGAGACGTCGAAGCGCTCGATGAAGGGGGTGCCCAGCACTCCCTGCGCGCCCGCGGGCACGCACACGTCACACACGGCGATGTCCACGCCCTCCACGGGCAGGGACTTGAAGCGCAGGGACTGGCCACGCGCCAGCTTCGCCACGGTGTTGCCCAGCGGCGTGGGCACCGTGAGGGTGTCCTTCAGGAAGGCCACGTCGATGCCCGCCTGGAGGGCCGTCTCGGTGTTGAGGATGATGGCCGGGGCGCGCGTGTCCACCGCGAAGGAGGCCTGCGCCTTGCCGTTGACTCCGCCGCGCACCACGGAGAAGCCTCCGCGTCGCTCGAAGATCACCCGGGCCTGATCCGGCCGCAGCGCCTCCTCGCGCGTGTCCCAGGCGCGCACGCGCTTGTCCCAGCTCCCCGTGTACAGCGTCCCGTCCGCCGTGAAGGCCAGCCCGCTCACCAGCGCCACGTGGGCCCGGGCCTCATAGATGAAGGACAGCTGCGGCACGGTGAAGACGGAGAGGAGCCCCCGCGCGCTGCCCGCCACCAGGTAGCGGCCGCCTGGATGGAAGGCCACCGCGGTGAGCGGCTCCTCGGTCAGCACGAA
>NZ_DASPHO010000197.1:0-4659 GCF_035629615.1 Hyalangium sp.
CCCAAGCAGGACAAGCACCAGGGCCAAGGTCGCAGGTGGGGACAAGAGTGCATGACCTCCCAGGTAGGGACTCTATCAGACCTGTCCCCGCGCATGTAGAGCCGGGCTTCGGCCAGTGCGTGCTACCGAAGTGGGCCCTTCGCAGCTCAGCGGCGGACGCGCGAGCTCGAGGTAGGGGCTGGAGCTTCGGGTTCGCCCTCCCCTGTGACGGGGACGACCTGGGACGGCCGGCGCAACGCGGCGCGCTCCTCGTCGTCCACGGACTCGAGTGCCTCGGTGACCGCGGCGAGCTCGTCCCGGATGCGCTCCAGGCCGCGCTCGAGCTCCGGCTCAGTGCCGGAGCCGCCCGCGTGATGGACTTGAACCAGCTGGGCAATGACGCCCTCGATGGTCCAGCACAGCCGGGTCAGCTCCGCATCGAGGCGGTCTGCGTTGCGGGCCAGGAGCTTGCGCTGGCTCCGCTGCTCGTCGATGGCCGCCGTGGCCCGCTGCAGCGACGCACGCACCTGCTCGTCCTCGGCGGAGGCAATCCGCTGTTCGAGCGCGGCGCGCTCCGTCTCTAGCCGCGCCATCAACTCTGGTGACAGCTCGCGGCGGAGCCTCCGCTCGCGCGAGAGAAGATCCCGGCACGTCGAGCGCAGGGATGCCACGGAGCTGCCGGTCGCGCTGAGGAAGCTGCGCAGGGTGGGCGAACCCTCCTGGAGCTCCGCCTGAAGCCGGTCGCACAGTGCCTCGATCTGCCGCTCGCGTGCATCCGCGGAGGGGTCCGCAGGGCTCTCCGGTTCTGCCCTGGGCGCCTGCGCGGCGCGAAGGACACCTCCGGCTCCCAGGTGCCCTCCCGCGCCCAGCACGGCGTTGCGCTGAACGGTGGCGCCTGCCCCGACGCTCGCCTCCCGCTGCACCGTCGCGCCGCGCTCCACCGTGGCTCCCCAGCCGATCACCGCACCACTCTCCACCGTGGCGTTGCTTTCAAGGGTGGCGCCCATGCGGACCACGGCCCCTGACTTCACCACCGCGCCGGCCTCCACGGTCGCGCCCATCTCCACCACGGCGCCTGCCTCAATCCTCGCGGAAGCATGCACCTCCGCTCCCATGCCGATGCGCGCGGGCCCCTGGGAGAAGGACTCCAGCTTCGCCACCTTGGAGATGCCCGTGCGCACCAGGAAGACCACTCCCGAGGCAATGCCCAGCGCGCCCGCCGGAATGAAGAGCCACGGTGTCGTGAACGCGCCCGCCATCGCGAAGGTGGCACCGCCGAGGAAGAGCCCTCCGCTCACGGTCCCGAGGACGATCTGCGTCTTGCGGAGCTTCCGCTCGAAGAGGTTCAGGTGCTGCGGCAAGCCGTCATCCGTTTTGCTCACGCGCCCTGTTGTACCGCATTCGCTCCACCGTCAGCCTGCCCAATCCCACCGCAGGCCTGCACGGGCGAGCCCGGCACCGTGCACCTCACGCCGGCTGCAGGAAGCGTCCGTCCACGAGATGGTCAATGACCTCGCGCGCCGAGCCCGGGTCGAGCTTCACCTTCGCCCCCAGCTGCGCCACCGCGCTGGCGACCGTCGTCGGGTGCTCGAAGGCGGCCAGGGTGCTCAGGAGGACTTTACCGTCCTCGCCCTGATCCAGCGTCGGGTCGGTGAACTTTCGCGGGCTGACCGAAGGTGCGCAGACCAGGCCCGTCCCGTCCACCGACCGCACGACGGTCACCTGCTCCTGCGCCACCTTCGCGGGGACCCGGTGAGGTCCCAACCAATCACCGAGCTTGAACTGAAGCGTTGAGGGGGCGGTGTTCAACAGGCGGGTGCGTCCGTTGATCGCGATCCTTCGCCTCGCGTCTCTGTGCTTCCACGCGAGGGCATCCACGTGATCCGACGTGCGCTGCACCGCCTCCTCGAGTGCCGCGTCGCGGAAGCGCAGCATCGGCACCGTCACCTCGCCTGGCTCGCGTCGCTCGAAGTACTCGAGGAACTCCGTGAACGCTCGCGCTTCGGTCACCATGTCGAACCGCGCGGGGTGCTCGGTGACGAGCGCCCCAGGCTGCGCTTCGAGCCGCTGGTAGCCCACCACGCAGTCGAGGCTGATCACGCGCTCCACGAGGCGAACCTCCTCTTCGAGCGTGGCGGCGCTGGCGAAGGGGAGGCCGGCGATTCCAGAGACCTCGATGCCCAGGTTCGGATGGCGGCGGCAGCTGTCGATGAGCTCCAGGAGCTCCCGGTCCGAGGCACAGGGCTTGAGCAGGCCGCGACGCATCTGCTCGTGCCGCTGCTGCTCCGAGAAGCAGCCGATGTCGAGCACCATGTAGACCTGCTCGAAGGTACGGGCCAGAGCGTCGATGAGCTCCACCGGGGCCACCCCCCACAGGAAATACGTGCAGGAGTGGCGTGAGAGATCAACCCCCGCCCAGGTGCTCTGCAGAAACGCCGCCGAGCTTCCCGAGAAGTCGTAGCGCATCTGCCACGTCCGGTGGGCGATCTCCTGGTGGTCGCGGCGGACACTCTGCTCGGAGCGCAGAAACGGCTTGGCGCGTCCGAAGGCCGCCTTCTGGTTGCCGCGGGCCCCACCGCAATAGAGGCAGTTCTCGCCGCACCCCTTGCCGGGCGCGACCCACCCCGAGAAGGCGTGGCGATCCTGGTGGCTCAGGAAGATGTCGTCGAAGTGCGAGTAGTAGACGTCTTCGCTGTTCGTGGCGCCTTGCACGTACGCCAGTGGCAACCGCCGCGGGGTGCCGTCCGGAGCCCGGGTGACGCAGTTGGGCGGGGAGGGGTCGCCCTGGCAGAGCGCCAGCAGCGGCAGCTCGCCGTCGCCCAGGACGATGTGATCGATGCAGTCAAGCGCTTGCAGCTCCCGCCACCAGTACGATGCGGTGTTGCCGCCCACGACGATTCGGATCTCGGGGTCGATCTGACGCAGCGTCCGGGCCAGGAGCAGCGCGCGGTGGACGTGGTGGAACCACTTGAGGCTGATCCCGACGAGCCGGGGGCGCACGCGGGCCACCATGGCCTCGAGCGAGCGTGTCACCTCGTCCTCGGATTCGTCCCCATCGTAGAGCCGGACGAAGGCCTCGATTCCGCCCCGTCGCAGGTAGCCCGCGAGATAGAGGATCCCGCAGGTGGCCTCGCCAGTTCCGGCGCCGAGAAGGAGGACTGGAGAGAGGATGCGACGGCCTTGCATGAGACGAGACCCGACCTTCCGAACATCGTGAGTATAAAGGGGGCCGAGCTGCCCGTCGACGGCGGGGTCACGCCCCTGGAGGCCTGGGCCCTCCCCAGCCCACATCTCCCATCGGGTTCTCCGGACGTCGGTCGTGGCGAGCGGCGGCGTGCTGACCTATAACTGCACACCGCCACGCTCGGGTGTGCGCATCGGAATTGATCGCGCTCCGGCCAATTCCTGCATTACACATTGAGCATGCAGCCCGCGCCCACTCCCAAGACCCAGGGTTCTCTCGCCCGCTCGACGCTCATCCGGATGGGGGTGCGCATCGGAGTGATCATCACCCTGGCGACGCTCTTCAGCTATCTCCACATCTTCAACTCCTTCCGCACCGAGGCCCTCGTGCAGATGGAGCGCATGGTCCAGGAGCGCAGCCAGCGGGAGCAGGCCATCTTCATGCTGGCGGAGGACAACCAGGTCATCCTCAAGAAGGCCTTGGAGGAGCGGATCCAGGCGCTGCGGCGCGAGGAGCCGGGCCCCCGCTTTGACAGCCTGTTCGTCCAACTCCCGGACGGCACGATCCGCAGCCGCCCCGAGGGCTTCGATGCGACGAGGATGCCGTGCGTCTTCATCCCCAGTGGGGTGGGGGCCGACACCGAGTCTCGCCGGTGGCTTCTGGCCGCGTATGACGTGCTCGTCCAGTACGGGCCCGCCTTCCACGCGCGCTTGACGGACACCTACATCACGCTGCCGGGGGGAGCGCTCATCCTCTACTGGCCGGAGCGCCCCACCTGGTGCCAGGAAGCCGAGCCGGGCATGCCCATCTCCACCTTCCCGTTCTTCACGGTCAGCACCCCTGAGAACAACCCGCAGAGGCAGACGGCCTGGACGGCCATCTTCGCGGATCCCGTCGCTGATGCCTGGCTGGTGTCTGTCTCCACGCCGGTGGACATGGAAGGACGCCACGCCGCGACGATCAGCCACGACATCCTCATCGACGAGCTGATCACCCGCACCCTCAATGAGCATCTGCCGGGTGTGTACAACATGCTCTTCCGGGGTGATGGTGAGCTCATTGCGCATCCCGGCCTGGAGCTGCACGGCGCCGCGGAGAGCTACAACATCCTGAGCGCCGCCGGTCAGCCAGGGCCCTCGGTCGCGCGGCTTCGCTCCGAGGAGCTGCAGGTCCACCTGCAGCAGATCTTCGAGCGGGTGAGGCAGCGCTCGCCCGGGCAGTCCATTCTGGAGATCCCGGAGCATGATGAGTACGCCGCCGTTGCCAGGCTGAGGGGCCCCGACTGGATCTTCGCCACGGTGCTGCCCCAGAGCGTGGTGTCTGCGGCGGCCTTCCAGGCGGCGCGCTATGTGCTGCTGTTCGGCGTGGCATCGCTGATCCTGGAGCTGGCCATCATGTTCTGGGTGCTCAGGCAGCAGATCTCGCGTCCGCTGCTGGACTTCACCCAGGCCACGGATCAGGTGGCGGCGGGCGACTTCAAGGTCAAGCTGGAGACC
>NZ_DASPHO010000198.1:0-4748 GCF_035629615.1 Hyalangium sp.
CCAGGGGACGTGGAGCGCGGTCCACGACAGCGGGGCGGCCGGGGCGAGCTGGGGCACCCTCACCTGGAACCAGGAGGCGCAGGGCGCGACGCCCGCGGGCAGCCTCATCACCGTGGCCGTGAGGGCGGCCGACACCAGCGCGTCCCTGGGCTCGCAGGCCTTCGCGCAGGTGGTGAGCGGCCAGGAGTTCGCCGGGATCCAGGGCCGCTTCATCGAGGTGCTTGCCACGCTGCGCGCGGTGAACTTCAGCGGCGATCCGGTGCTCAGCGATCTGGCGATCTTCTCGGGCAACCACGCGCCGGAGGCTCGGTGCCTGGCACAGGATGTCTGCGCGGGCCCGGCGTGCACCGCTCAGGCGAGCGTGAACGAGGGCTCCTATGATCCAGACGGGGACGCCCTCTCCCTGGCCCAGTCGCCCGCGGGCCCGTATGCCATCGGCCAGCAGGCGGTGAGCCTCACGGTCTCCGATGGCTTCGAGAGCGACAGCTGCTCCGCGAGCGTGCGCGTGCGTGACTGCGAGCCGCCCTCCATCACCTGCGGGCCGCCGGTGCAGGCGGAGTGCACGGGGAACCAGTCGGCCACCGTGTCGGCGGGTGGGGCGGATGCGACGGACGCGTGCTCCACGGTGGGGGTGAGCGGGCCAGGGCTGGTGTCCTATCCGCTGGGCACCTCCTCCGTCACGTACACGGCGACGGACAGCGCGGGGAACGAGGCGGCCTGCACCACCGAGGTGGAGGTGCGGGACACCCTGCCTCCGACGATCTCCTGTCCGGCCCCCTCCACCGCCGAGTGCGTGGGGGGCAGCGCCTCGAACAGCGAGGTCGGCACCGCGAGCGCCACGGACGTGTGCTCTCCGGTGGACGTGCAGGCTCCCGGGCTGGCCAGCTTCCCGCTGGGCACGGTGGCGCTCACCTGGTCCGCGGCGGACACCTCTGGCAACGCGGCGACGTGCTCCTCGTCCTTCACCGTGGAGGACACGCAGCCGCCGACCCTCGCGATCAATGGCGAAGGAGCGGTCGCGCTCGACTGCGGCACCACCTTCGTCGATCCGGGCGCCACCGCGATCGACTCGTGCCAGGCGAACGTGAGCAGCCGCGTGACGATCTCCGGCACGGTGAACTCCAGCCAGGCGGGCACCTACGTGCTCACCTACGGCGCCACGGATTCCTCGGGCAACACCGCGGTGCCGGTGACGCGCACGGTGACGGTGGCGGGCGGCCAGGGGCTGAGGATCGCGCTCAACGGCCTCAACCCCATGCCGCTCGAGTGCATGCGGGACTGGTACTCCGAGCCAGGCGCCACGGCGGTGGATGGCTGCTCCGGGGACATCTCCGGCTCCATCACCATCCAGCACCCGTTCATCGACTCGGCCCGGCCGGCTACCTACTCCGTCACCTACCGCGCGGCGGACAGCGGTGGCAACGTGACCACCGCCGTGCGCGAGGTCCACGTCCAGGACACCCTGGCCCCGGAGCTCTACCTGAACGGTGCCACCAGCCTGCGCCTGGAGTGCAAGGTGGACACCTTCACCGAGGTGGGCGCCACTGCCCAGGATCTGTGCTCCGGCAACCTCACGAGCTCCATCACCGTCACGGGCACGGTGGACACGAACGTGGCGGGCGCCTACCCGCTGAGCTACCGCGTGCAGGACGGCCGCGGCCTGGCGGCGGAGAAGGTGCGGGACGTGCGCGTGGTGGACACGCGCCCGCCGCGGATCACCCTCCAGGGCTCGTCCGCTCCGGTCATGGAGTGCTCGCGGGACGGCTTCATCGCCCTGGGCGCCTCCGCCGAGGACCTGTGCGCCGGAGACATCACCCACCGCATCACCATCTCGGGCACGGAGAACATCGTCGCGCCGGGCAGCTACCCCATCACCTACAACGTCATGGATCCCTCCGGGAACGCGGCCGAGAGCGTCACCCGCAGCGTCACCGTGAGGGACACCCAGCCGCCCGTGGTGACGATCCTCGGCGAGACCCTCATGACGCTGGAGTGCGGCGTGGACACGTACACCGAGCTGGGCGCCACCGCGTATGACGCGTGCCAGGGAGACATGACGAGCCAGCTGAACACCTATGGCAACGGCGCAAACGCCAACGCCGTGGGCTCGTACAGCATCCAGTACGGCGTGTGGGACGCGTCCGGCAACACCACCATGGCGCTGCGCACGGTGAAGGTGGTGGATCGCCTGCCGCCCACGCTCACCCTGGTGGGCGCGGCCACCGTGCAGCACGAGTGCGCCAGCGCTCCCTACGTCGATCCGGGCGCCACCGCGGCGGACGCGTGCTACGGCGATCTGACCCGCTCCATCACCACCACGGGCAGCGTGAATGCCTGGGGCCGCGGCAGCTACACCCTCACCTACAACGTGCAGGACAGCACGCTCCTCAAGCCCACGCCGGTGACGCGCACGGTGCAGGTGGTGGACACGCAGGCACCCACGATCGAGTACCGGGAAGTCACCCTCTGGCCAGCCGATCAATCCCTGCGCACCTTCTCGCTGGCGGACTGTGTCACCGCCAGTGACACGTGCGACGGGTACGCGCTCGTCAACAACGGCACCATCATCTCCATCTTCAGCGACGAGTCCGAGGATGCGCCGGGCAGCAGCGACGGCAGCACCCTGGAGGACATCGTCATCACGGGCAGGAGCTCCTTCAAGGTCCGCGCCGAGCGCCAGGACGAGGGGGACGGCCGCGTGTATGGCGTGGCCTTCGAGCTGAAGGATCAGACGGGCAACGTCCGGCCCGGCCTCTGCCGGATCCGCGTGCCGGCCACCGAGAGCGGGACGGCCACCGACAGCGGCGCGAGTGCGGGCTACACGGTGGTCGCGCCGCCGCCCGAGCAGCCTCTGGCCCACCGCACCTCGCCGTAGCAGCGGGCGCGGCTCCAGCGCTGCTCGCGGAGGAGAAGCCCCCGAGCGCCTCGCTGCGCTCGGGGGAGTGCGCTCCCAGCGGCCCGTGCTCAGTTGCAGCTGACGTCGTTCATGACGTTGAACGGCTCGCCCGCGGCGACGGGGGCCTGGGGGCTGCTGGTCGGGCACACGGAGGCGAGCTGTCCATCCGAGGAGGAGATCAGCCAGGTGTCGGGCTGATCTCCGTTCGGATCGTTGTCCACGTCACCGGCGCCATAGGCCAGGAAGTCCCAGTTCTCCAGGGAGCCGAAGATGCCGGCGCTGGTGCTCAGGCCGTTCTGGGTGGCGCGGCTCCCCCAGGTCGCGCTGGCCACGGGGACCGGTGAGAAGACGGGCGGGAAGCTCTGGAACTTGAAGGTGTCCGCGCCGATGCAGGTGTCCTCGTCGTGCGGGGTGACGTCCAGGCTGCCGCGGTCCTCGAAGGAGGAGCATGCGTTCTCCAGGTGGTAGCTGTAGCGGTTGCCTCGCTCGGGATTGAAGCCGCTGGAGCGGATGGGAGTGGTGGGCCGGTGCTGCTGGGTCCGCAGGCCGGTGAAGAGGCTCTTGAGGTTGACGCCCACCTCGGACTGCCGCGCCCGCGCCTGGAACCGCACGAAGTTGGGAATGGCGATGGCGGCCAGGATGCCGATGATGGCCACCACGATCATCAGCTCGATGAGGGTAAAGCCGTAGCGTTGACGACGCTTCGTCATGGAGTGCTCCTTGTCGCTGAGGGGGAAGTGCTGCGAAGGAGCGGAAGAGCAATCAGCAGGCCACGCGACAGGAAGCGTGCGCGCACACGATTGCGCGGAGTTGGCGCGTGCACGCGGCGCGACCAGCGACGAAGCAGGGCACTCGGTGACGCGCTTGGGCAGTCACTGCCGGGCGGCGACGCGCGCGATCCACGCTCAGGTGTTCAACGCAACCCTTTTCAGGAGCACAGCACAGCAGAGAACTGGGGTGCGACTTCCGGTGCGCCCTTCATGAGAACAAGGGTTCTGCCATGAGGTGGGACCCTATCCGCACGCACCTCACACTTTCCTGAATTTCATATAAAGCGCGAAATAAACTGCTTGCCTGTCTCTGCCTAAAAGGGAAAATTGCGGGTGGGCTGTGCAGATTCAGTTTCGGATAGGCGACGGTGGCGCGGAGTCTGGGGACCCCGGGTTGCGCCCACATCGCCGACTGCGAGTGAATCCCTCAGTCCTTGAGAAGACGTATTGGGATGCCGAGCACTTTGTTCTTTCGACTTTCAAGCCGTGGGGGATGTTCCGTATGAAACTCAAAGGCGTATGGGGAGTTTCGCTGGTGTTGGCCGCAGTCCTGGCCAGCGCCTGCGGCCAAGAGGAGACTGCGCCATTGCCCGAGCTGACCCCGGCTGCGGTGCGTGCGACCCGCCAGGAAGTCCGCAGCTCCAACAAGGTGCTGATTCTGGGCTCTACCGTCAACGGTGGGATCGACAGCCGCGAGGCTCAGGCCGCGCTGGCCTACGCGCCGCCCGGCGTCGTGGTTGACGTGGTGACGCCTGCTCAGTGGCGGCTGATGAGCGCCACCCAGTTCATGTCCTACCGCGCCATCGTCATCGGCGATGCGGCCTGCACGGCCGGTGAGGCCGCGTTCCAGGCCGCGATCGACACTCGCGCCACCTGGGGAGCCATCGTCGATGGTGATGTGGTCATCATCAGCACGAACGTGAGCTCCAACAATGCGCCCCAGATCGTGGAGAACGGGATCCGGGATGTCATCAGCAATACCCTCCAGTATCGAACGGGCATGTACATCTCACTGGGGTGCGCCTACCAGAGCGCCCCGGCCAATACGCACGTTGCGCTGCTGGAGCCGTTCGGCGAGTTCA
>NZ_DASPHO010000199.1:0-35198 GCF_035629615.1 Hyalangium sp.
CAGCAACGGCGATGCGGTGCGCGTGCTCTTCGGGCCGGTGAAGCTCTGCCAGGTGGTGCTGAACCTCGTCGTCAACGCCGCGCAGGCCATGGAAGGCATTGGCCGGCCCGGGAAGATCGATGTGCGCTGGGCCACGCAGGACCACAATGTGATCCTCACCGTCTCGGACAACGGCTGCGGCATCCCCGTGGAGCTGCAGGAGAAGGTCTTCCAGCCGCTCTTCACCACCAAGCCGGTGGGCATCGGCACGGGGCTGGGGCTCTCCATCTGTCGGGAGCTGGTGACGCAGTACGGCGGCAAGCTGAAGCTGACCTCGGTCCCGGGTGAGGGGACGGACATCGAGATCACCCTCCTGAAGGCTCCGATGCCTTGAGTCCGAAGGCGTTGTGGAGCATGCGCCAGACGCGGTGGAGCGTCTCTGCCTCGCTCGGGCGGATCTGCTCCACCAACACCTGGCGCCGCGCCTCGCGTCGCTCCTTCGGGCCGGACGTGTAGGAGACGAGGATCGCATAGTGCCCGGAGGGACGCTGTACTACCTCCACCGCCGTCACGTCGTCGAAGGGGACGGTCTCCGTGCGGGTGGCCGAGGGGGCCCAGGTCAGGCGCTCCATCCTGAGCGTCTCGGTGGCGAAGTGCAGGACGAAGCGCCGGCGCCCCAGGCGGGCCTCGCGCCGGAGCGCGTACCCGATCAAGACCGCCGCCCCCACCCCTAGCGCTACCGGCGCCCCATAGTGGCTGGGGGACACCACCAGCAGGGTGAGGCTCCCGACCGCACAGGTGGCCGCGAGCAGCAGGCACAGCTCGGGCACCAGCCGCTGCCCCACGGAGGGGGGGAGGGACTCTCCGAGCATGCGCCCCTCGTCGTACCTCAGGCGCACGTCCCCAACCCGGGGGGGGATGCGGTTCTCCACCAGGGCGTCGGCGAAGCTCACACCCTACAGCATAGGTCGTCTTCTCTCGTCTCTCGAAGTTACCTTCAAGCTGTGAGAATCTCTCCCCCAATGGATCTGCCGTTCGAGACCGAGGAGGATCAGAAACCAGGTGGCGGGACGCTCGCCTCCACCATCCTGGTCGTGGACGACGAGCCCGTCGTGCTGGACGTCTGCGGTCGGCTCCTGGCGCGCGAGCCGGACCTGGTCGTCACCCAGGCCACGAGCGCCGAGGAGGCCCTGCCGCTGCTGGAGTCGCAGCGGATCGACGTCCTCATCACCGACAAGAACCTGCCGCAGATGAGCGGCATCGAGCTCATCGCCGAGGCCCGGCGTCTCCAGCCCACCCTGGAGGCGATGATGATCACCGGCTACGCCAGCTCGGAGTCCGTGATCGCCGCGTTCGCCGCCGGCGCCAGCGACTACGTCCTCAAGCCCTTCGATGATCTGCGGGTGCTGCGGGCCAAGGTTCGCGCGGCGCTCGAGCGCCGCGCCGAGCGCATCAAGGGCCGTGAGCAGGCGCGGGATGTCGCGAAGCAGGCCGCCACGCTGCTGGAGAGCGGACAGGACGCCCCGGAGCCTGCCCACCAGGCGCTGGAGGACGAGCTGCGCAGCTACGAGCAGATGGTGAAGGGCGGCGCCGAGACGGGGCGCGTGGCCGTGGTGGGCAGCCCGGAGGCCGTGCAGCTGCTGACCGCCGAGGGCTTCCAGGCGGTGGAGCTGCCGGCGACCTCCCCGGATCTGGAGCACTGCGACGTCGTCATCCTGGAGACGGGCGAGCCGCGGTGGCGGATGCTGGCGGAGATCCTCCAGTCCCGCTCGCCGGACGTGCTCCTGCTGGCCAACCCACAGGCGGACCTCTCGGATCTGCTGGAGGCCATCGGCCTGAGGCTGGATCTGGTGGGCTTCGGCTCCTCGGCGGGCACTCAAGCGCTGCCGGAGCGGGTGAGGATGCTGCTGGTGAGCCGGAGCATCCAGCGGGCACAGACGCGGCTCGCCAACGCCCTGCTCCTCTTCCACCGGAGCATCACCCGGCGCTGAGGCGGGCCGCGCCGCGCGCGGAGCCCGCAAAAGCGAAGCGCCCGCTCTCCGAAGAGAAGAGCGGGCGCCTCAGTTGACCCTGCCGGGATTCGAACCCGAGTTTGTGCCGTGAGAGGGCACCGTCCTAACCACTAGACGACAGGGCCATTCAACTGCGACTTCAACTACAGCTTCGGTCTTCTCACGTCAACCGAAGTTTTAGAGCTGGGGAACTAGGATTCGAACCTAGATAAGCAGAGTCAGAGTCTGCTGTCCTGCCGTTAGACGATTCCCCAAGAACCACCGTGCTGCGGACCGTCGGCTTCGGGACTTCTCCTACCACAACTGGTTGGGGCTCGTGAACTACCGAGTTTTCTTCCCCGACTTCGGGTCCGGCGCCTTCCTGACGGGCTGCTTCGGAGGGGGCGGCGGTACCGGGACGATGTAGATGCGAACCTCGTCGTTCGCTTCATAAATGTTCAACCCCTCGAAGTTCTTCCCCGAGGGATTGACGATGTGCACAGCGTTCACGCCCGGCTGGTTGACGATCGGCTTTCGAGGAAACGCCTGGGACGGGTACACCGTCCGGTAGTACTTCAGCGTCTCCTCGAAGCCCTGCGGCGCCCGATACCGATTCTCGCCCACCTTCTGCGCGCCGTCGGGGAGCTGCGCCCCGCTCACCGTCTCCGCCCCCGCCGCCGTCACCCACAGGACGGCCAGGGCCACCCCGAGCGGGCGCGCCTTATAGAAATGGTCTCTCAGGCTGTCAAGCGCTCGCGTCATGGGGCGACAAGATAGGGCCCACGTCCGGCCTCGTCCACCGACTTTGCGTGGGCTCCGGCAAGCCTGTCAGCCGCGCGCCAGGGCCGCATCCAAGCGGCGCAGCGCCTCGTCCTTGCCCATGAGCAGCAGCGTCTCACCAATGCCCGGGCTCACCGTGTTGCCGGTGATGGCCACGCGGATGGGCTGGGCCACCTTGCCCATGCCCACGCCCGCCCGCTCGCTCACCGTCTTGATGACCGAGTCCAGGCTCGCCACGCTCCACTCGGGCAGGGCGGCCGCCTCGTCGCGCACCTGGCGCACGAGCTTCAGGGAGTCCGCGGTGAGGTGCTTGGCGGCCGCCTTCTCGTCCAGCGTCACGCCCTGCTGCAGATAGGGCACGGCCATGGTGGCCATCTCGTCGAGCGTCTTGGCGCGCTCGCGGAGGGCCAGCACGAAGTGCTCCAGGCGCGGATCCCCGGCGGGCAGCGGGTGTCCCTTGTCCGCGAGGAAGGGCGCCAGCCGCCCGGCGATGTCCGCCGGAGGCAGCGTCTTCAAGTAGTGCTGGTTGAGCCACAGGAGCTTCTCCGGGTTCCACACCCCGGAGGTGCTGCCCACGTCCTTGAAGTCGAACCACTCGATCATCTGCTGCCGGGAGATCACCTCGTCGTTGCCGTGGCTCCAGCCCAGGCGGATGACGAAGTTGAGCAGGGCCTCCGGGAGGATCCCGTTGGCCTTGTGCAGCATGACGTCCGCCTCCTTGTGCTTGCGCTTGGAGAGCTTCTCGCGATCCGGGCCGAGGATGAGCGGCAGGTGGGCGAACTGAGGCGGTGTCCACCCGAGCGCCTGGTAGAGCATGAGCTGCGGGAAGGTGGAGTTGACGTGCTCCTGCCCGCGCGACACCAGGGTGATCTCCATCAGGTGGTCATCAATGACGCAGCCGTAGTTGTAGAGGGGGATGCCGTCGCCGCGCATCATGACCCAGTCATCCAGGTCCGAGTACTCCTTGGTGATCTTCCCCAGCACCAGATCCTCGAAGGAGACGGAGCCTTCCTGGGACGGCATCTTGAAGCGCACCACGTGCGAGCGCCCCTCGGGCGCGTCCTTGCGCTCGCGGCAGGTGCCCTCGTACTTGAAGGTGCGCCCTTCCTTCTCCGCCAGGGCCCGCCGCTCCTTGAGCTCCTCCTGGGTGCAGTAGCAGCGGTAGGCCTTGCCCGCGGCGATCAGCTGGTCGACGTGCTGGCGGTACGTGTCCAGCCGCTGTGTCTGGAAGTAGGGAGGAAAAGGGCCACCCTTCTCGGGGCCCTCGTCCCAGTCGATGTCCAGCCACTTGAGGCCGTCGAGGATGGCCTTCAGGGAGGCCTCCGTGGAGCGCTCCAGATCCGTGTCCTCGATGCGCAGGATGAAGGTGCCGCCGAAGCGCCGCGCATAGAGGTAGTTGAACAGCGCGGTCCGGGCGCCACCAATGTGGAGGTAGCCGGTAGGAGAGGGTGCGAAACGTACGCGGAGAGCGGAGGCCATATGAGCAATCGCGATTAGCAAGCAGGGGGATGGCTGGTCAACGCGCGTTCGACAGAGGTTCGAGCGTCGCTGGGGACCCTGGGCTACACTGAGGGCAACAGAGGTGACCTGATGACACTGCGCTCCGCGCTCTCCGCACTCCTGGCCGCCGCCCTGCTGCTCGGGCTCCCAGCGGCCGCCACGACGATGCTCCGAATCGATCTCCCCGAGCTGGCCCGGACGGCCGACACCGTGGTCCATGGCACTGTCCGGCGCATGGAGAGCCGGTGGAGCGGGGATCGCCGCCGCATCGTCACGGACGTGGAGATCGAGGTGACGGAGACGCTCAAGGGGCAGGCGAGCCACACCGTGCTCCTCGTCCAGCCGGGCGGACGGGTCGGGGATATCGGACAGATGGCCCATGGCCTGCCCTCCTTCGCGCCGGGCGAAGAGGTGGTGGTCTTCCTGGAGCGTCGCGGGCCGAGCGCCTTCCGCGTCACCGGCATGGCGCAGGGCAAGTACCAGGTGCGCCGCTCGGAGGATCGCTCGGTGCTCGCGGTGCCGGAGAGCACGGGGGACACGCTGCTGCTGGACCCCGCTACGCGCCAGCCCACCGCCTCTACGCAGCGGACGACCACGCTGGAGGAGCTGAGGGCGGCCATCCGGACCGCCCTCCAGCAGCCAGGACAGGAGAAGCGCCAGTGAAGGTCGCGGCGTTGATGCTGGCCCTCTCGCTGGGTCAGTCCTCGGCCCCCTACGTGCGCAGCCGTGTCGAGGCGGGCGATACGACGACCCAGTGCCTCTTCTGGACGGCGCCGAAGCTCTCCTGGTACCAGAGCACCGTGGGCAACCCGGACACGAAGCCCGCGGGCTCCGAGTTTGACGCCGTCCGCCGCTCCTTCCAGGGCTGGCAGACGATCTTCGCTGGGTGCGGCAACCTCTCCTTGGAGGAGGGGGGCAGGGTGGATGACCGCAGCGTGGGGTATGAGGTGGGCGGCCAGAACCGCAACCTGGTGCTCTTCCGCCTGCGGAGCTGCGCGGATGTGGCGCCGTCCAGTGACCCGTGCTGGGGCGACGACTCGTGCGGAAATGCCTATGACTGCTGGAGCAATGACGCGCAGACGATCGCCGTCACCCTCACCACGTACGACCAGAAGTCCGGCATCATCTATGACTCGGACATCGAGCTGAACTCGCCGAGCTTCACCTTCACCACGTCCGATGGAGCCCTCTGCCCGCCGCGGGTGAACCTCAACTGCGTGTCCACGGACGTGCAGAACACCATGACGCACGAGATCGGTCACTTCGTCGGCCTGGATCACACGAACTTCACGGGCTCGACGATGAACCCGCGAGCCCCGCCCGGGGAGACCACCAAGCGGTCCATCGACTCGGGCTCGCATGCCTTCGTGTGCGAGTCGTACCCCAAGGGACAGGCCAGCCAGAGCTGCATCCAGCCCACCGCCGACCCGAACCTCGGCCGTAAGGCCCAGGTGGCGGGCTGCGCCAGCACCGGGGCCGAGGCGTGGCTGCCCGCGCTGGCCGGGTGGGCGCTGCTGCTCGTCCGCCGCCGCAAGGGAGCGCGCGCGTGAGTCGCCGCTTGTCGCTCTTGCTGGCCGTCCTGTTCGTGGCGCCCGCCGCGGGAGCCCAGGTCTACCGACGCACCGTGGTGCCCGGCAAGCCGCTGTGCCTCAACTGGCTCAGCCGCGAGTTCAAGTTCCACGTCGACTCCGCGGGCAGCCTCCGGACGCCTCGGGACACCGAGTTCCCCGCCATCGACGCCGCTTTCGACACCTGGCGGACGCTGTCGGCCACGTGCAGCGACTTCACCTTCGTCCGCGGCCCGGACGTGAGCCGCCCCGCCGTGGGCTACGTCACCGGCCAGACCAACCAGAACATCATCACCTTCCGGGAGACGTCCTGCCTGGATGTTGTCCCCTTCGAGGATCCGTGCATCGAGGCGGAGACCTGCTCCAACGACTACTCCTGCTGGGAGCATGGAGATCTGACCATCGGGCTCACCACGACGACGTTCAGCTTCAGGGATGGCGTCATCCTGGATGCCGACATCGAGTTCAATGCCTCCCAGCCCGGCGGCAACCTGGGCTTCCTCTTCACCATCGTGAGCTCGCCCCTCTGCGAGGGCCTGCCCTCCCCGGAGTGCGTGGCCACGGACCTCCAGAACACGCTGACCCATGAGATCGGCCACGCCATGGGGCTGGATCACGTGTTCGAGCCGCTCTCCACCATGGAGGCCTCGGCGCCCCCTGGCGAGACGGACAAGCGCGTCATCGATGTGGGCACTGCCGCCGGCTTCTGCGACACGTATCCCCGGGGCCTCCCCCCCACGCAGTGCACCGAGCTCGGTGTGTCGGGCAAGAACCTCTCCGCCCAGAGCGCGGGGACAGGCTGCGCGACGGCCCCAGGGACGGTGCTGCCCGGCCTGCTCCTGAGTGCGTGGGCACTCCTGCTCCGGCGCAAGGCGTCTCGGACGCCCCAGGCGTGAGGGAGAGCTCATGAGTGTCGCGTTCTTCGATCTCGACAAGACGCTCCTCGCGGTGAACTCCGGGACACTGTGGGTCCGCCGCGAGCTGGCACTGGGACACATCACCCGGATGCAGGCGCTCCGCGCCAGCCTCTGGATCGCCCGCTATCACCTGGGCTTCGTCTCCATGCAGGACGCGCTGCTCGCGGCCATCGCCCACCTGGCGGGCACGTCCTCCCTGGCGATCCAGGAGCGCACCACCACCTTCTACGAGGCGCATGTCCGCCCGCTCTACCGCCCCGGCGCCCTGCGTGCGCTCGAGGAGCACCGCGGCGCGGGAGACAGGCTGGTGCTCCTCACCTCCTCCTCGGGCTACCTCTCGGAGCTCGTCTCGCGCGATCTGCGCCTGGATGCGATCCTCTGCAACCGCTTCGAGGTGGATGCGCAGGGGCTGCACACCGGCCGCCCCCTGGGCGATGTGTGCTTCGGGGAGGGCAAGCGCACCCACGCGGAGCGCTACGCTCGGGAGGCAGGTGTCCCCCTGGCCGCGTGCGCCTTCTACACGGACTCCTACTCGGATCTTCCGGTGATGGAGGTGGTGGGCCGCCCCGTGGCCGTCCACCCGGACTACCGGCTGCGGCGGGAGGCGGTGCGCCGCGGCTGGCCGGTGGTGGACTGGGGCGTGCCCACGGCGGGGGCCCCGGTCGCCGGTTCGCCCGCGTCTCCGCAGGCAGGCCCCGGCGCCGGGTGAGCGACGCTCAGCGCCGCGGCAGCTGCAGCTTGATGTTGAACACGTAGTCCACCGAGACAGCCTGGCCCTTATAGAGGATGGGCTTGTAGATGCGCGACTGCAGCGCCTCGAGCACGGCCTGCTCCATGTGCGGCACCGGCTTGAGCACGCGGCAGTTCTCCACGCGGCCCACCCGGGTGATGGTGCACTTCACCAGCATGTTGCCCTGGATTCTCGCCGCGAGCGCCTCCCGGGTATAGGCGATCTCCTTACCCTCGAGTTGCACCGGCCGGCTCATGCCCTCTCCGTAGGGGAGAGGGCTGTTTCCCGCCCCGGCGAGGACGTTGGCCGGGAGCACCGTGACGGCTCCGCTCCCTGCCGTCTCCCCGGGACCGGTGTCCGCCTCGGCTGCCGCAGGCTTCGCCGCGGGCTTCGCCGCAGGCGCGGGGGTCGAGGGCACCAGGGACTCCGCCGGATCGAGCGACGTGGCCATCGAGGTGGCGGGCTCCAGGCTGGCGCTTCGCGCGCTGGCGAACTCCACCTTGCTCGAGCCCGGCGAGCCGCCCCGGCGCTTCTGAAGCTTCTGCGAGAGCACCACGTCCCCCGAGCCGCCCGTGATCACCGCCTCGGTCTGGTAGCCCTCGAGCGCGAAGGTGAGCTCGGCCGTCACCGTGCCGTCCCCACCCGCAGGGACCTCCAGCACGAACGGCGTCGTCCCACGCTCCTTGCCTCTGTAATAGACGCGCGCGCCAGTCGGCTCGCTCATGAGCCGGAAGCGGACCTGCTGGGGCTCCGCCTGCGCTGGATCGGCAGCGGGCGCCGGAGGTGTGACGGGAGCCACCGCCGCCGTCTGCGCAGGAGCCGCGGCAGGGGGGGCGTCCTGGGGGCGCATCAAGAGGACCGTGGCCACCAGTCCCACGAGGACTGCCCCGCCCACCAGCCCCAGGGCCAGCAGCTTGCGCCGGCGCGCCTTGGCCACCGACTCGGGCACCTCCACGCTGATGTCCAGCGCCAGCGTGGAGGAGCTGGTGTCCGTGCCGCTCGCGGCCGCGAAGAGGGGAGAAGCGTGGGGGCCCGTGGTCGTCCCGCCCCCCGGACGCTTGAAGATGCCGCTGTGGCCGCCCGCCGCCATGTTGGCGGACCGCAGCGCCTCCAGCAGCTCGTCCATGGACTGGTAGCGGCGCGCCGGATCCTTCTCCAGGCAGCGCATCGTCACCGCCTCGATGTCCGCGGGCACGGGGATGTGCGGCCGCAGCGAGTTGAAGGGCGGAGGTGGCTCCTTGCAGTGGGAGAAGATCAGCTCCAGGTGATCCCGCGCGATGAACGGCGGGCGCCCCTGCAGCATCTGGTACATCACCACGCCCAGCGAATAGATGTCGCTGCGCGCGTCCGCCACGTTGCGCGCCTGCTCCGGCGCCATGTACTGCGGCGAGCCCAGGAACGTGCCGCTCTGGGTGATCTCCGGGCTGACCGTCTCGGCCTCGCCCTCGCCAATGGACTTCACGAGGCCGAAGTCCAGGACCTTCACCAGATCCTGGTCCGCCTCGTTCAGGAGCATGATGTTGGCCGGCTTCAGGTCCCGGTGGACGATCCCGATGCTGTGCGCCTCGCGCAGCGAGCGACAGACCTGTTGGACGATGGCGATCACCCGGCTCCAGGACAAGGGGCCGGTCTGGGCCAGCACCTGCTGCAGCGTCCTACCCTCCAGGTACTCCATGGCGATGTAGTAGATGCCATCTTCCGTCTGCCCGTAGTCGATCACCGTCACCGTGTTGGGGTGGCGGAGCTTGGACGTGAGGGAGGCCTCTCGCAGGAAGCGCTGCTGGAAGCCGGGATCCTTGGTGCTCGGGAAGCTGGGGTTGAGGACCTTGAGCGCGACGACCCGATCCAGCGGGGCCTGCATGGCGCGGTACACCTTCCCCATGCCGCCGATGCCAATGGCCTCGGTGATGCTGAATCGATTGTTGAGTGTCCGGCCAATGAGGGGATCCCCACCTGGATTCACAGGAACCTCAGCGCTCGGAGAGTCACTCTTGATCATTCACCACCCCTGAAAGCAGACGACATCCGTACCTCCAACCCGCGTCCCAGTGGCCATCAAACCACAACCGCAGGTGCTCCGCGATCACCGCCGAGGACCCACCGTATCAGGTCGGACAGGCCTGTTTGGAGCAGCCGAGGGAGCAACCTGGCCCATTCGCCCGCATTGACGGTCCTCCGTCGGGCAGATTACGTTTCGAGTCAACCCGAGCATGTGCGTCGGGTGGGTCTCCCCGATGGCTGAAACTCCCACAACTCCGGCGGAAGCCCAGGCGCAGCGTGCGTCGGTCCAGCGACGACTCCTCTCGCTGGAGAACGAGCTCACGCGGCTGCGGCGGGAGCTCTTCGTCCTCGGTGGCGAGCACCGGCTGCCGGGGCTCTTCCTCACGGTCGAGGTCGCCGGCACCCAGGTGCTGCTGCCCTCTGACGCGGTGCAGGAAGTGGTCCGGCTGGTGGAGCTCCAGCACCTGCCGGGGGCTCCGGTCCATGTGCTGGGGGCCTTCGTCTACCGAGGCGTCTCCGCCATCGCCGTGGATCTGGCCCGGATGATGGGGGTGGAGCGGGAGCCCTCGCTGGACGCACACCTGGTGGTGTGCTCGGGCATCCGCACGGTGGCGCTGCTGGTGGATCACGTCCAGGACATCGTCGAGTCGCCGCTGCTGGTGGACCGTGTGGAAGAGAATGAAGAGCGGTCTCCGTGGGACAAGACGGGCCTGATGGCGGGCCTGTGCCGCACGGCGGACGGGGGGCTGCGCCCACTGCTGCGCACCACGGTGATCCTGGCGGCCCCGGAGGAGACGTGAGCGAGGCAGCGCGAGTGGACTCGCTCGACGAAGCCACGCTGAGCCGGGTCGAGGAGGTGCTGCGAGAGGCCAGTGGGATGACGCTGGCCTCCAGCGTGCGGCGCTCCCTGAGCACGGCCATGACCCGGGCGGCCGAGGCGCGGGGGATGGACATCCCCACGTTCCTCCAGAAGCTGCTGGCGCGCGACGCGACGGTGGTGGAGCAGTTCATCGAGTACGCCGTCATCGGCGAGACGTACTTCTTCCGCCACCCCGAGCACCTGCGCGAGCTGGGCCGTGTGGCCACCCTGAAGGAGGACGGCCTGCTGCGCGTGTGGAGCGCGGGCTGCGCCACCGGCGAGGAGGCCTACAGCATCGCCATGACGCTGCTGGCCTCCGGGCTCCCGGTGGAGCGCATCCGGGTGACGGCCAGCGACATCTCCGCCCGCTCGCTGCAGCGGGCCCGGGCCGCCACATATGGCCCCTGGTCGGTGCGGCGCATCGAGCCCTCCATGGAGCGGCGCTTCCTGACGCCTCAGGGAGATCTGGTGATGGTCAGCTCCCAGGCGCGGCGGCCCGTGGAGTTCGTCCGCCACAACCTGGTGCTCGACGCGGCGCCCGTGTCCGAACAGGACGCCGTGTTCTGCCGCAACGTCCTCATCTACTTCCCTCACGAGCTGGTGCGGCAGGTGCTCGCCAAGCTCATCAGCGCGCTCGCGCCGGGCGGGATGCTGTTCCTGGCTCCAGCGGAGATCCCCCTCACCAACGGCATGGGGCTGGAGCAGATCGACGTGCAGGGCTCCCCAGTCCTCCGGCTGCCCCGGCCGCGGTCGGCCGCCGAGATCGCCCCCGCCCCTCCACCCACGCCGGATCCGAAGCTGGAGCTGATGCGCAAGCTGAAGTCGGCGGCTTCCAGCCAGGTCTCCCAGGCTCGACCCACGCAGCCCGCGGCACCCGCGGCCTCCTCCGCCCCGGCCACTCCGTCCTCTTCGGCTGGGACGGGGAGTGATGACGCTATGCGTCAGGCCTTGAGGGCAGCCCAGGAGGGCAAGTTCGACCAGGCGGAAGAGCTGGCACGGGAGGCTGCCCGCAAGCTCGTCCCCGAGGCGTACCTGCTGCTGGCCATGGTGGCCGAGACCCGGGGCAACGTGAACGGGGCGGTGGATTTGGTCCGCAAGGCGCTATATCTGGACCCGACGATGGCGCTCGGCCACGCTACGCTGGTGACGCTCTACACGCGGTTGAATCGGCGGGAAGAGGCGGAGCGGGCCCGGCAGAATGCCTTGCGCGCATTGGATGGGCTGGACGACGAGCATCAGCTCCGGGGAGTGGAATCGATGACGGCGGGGGGCCTGCGACAGGCACTGGCCGCCAGGAATCGGACAGGATGGCAGGGGGCGCGGTGAGGTGCGGGCGCTCGTGATAGCTGGGAGGTAACGTGGAAGTCCAAGGCACCAAGCTGTCCATGCCGGGGCGTCGGTCGGTGGGACGGCTCAGCCTGCGTACCAAGATCCTGTTGATCACGGGCCTGACGGGTGCCCTGGTGGCCACCCTCTTGAGCGTCGTGTTCACGGTGCAGATGCGCGCCGCGCTGCGCAACGAGCTGGCCTCGCGAGCGCGCGTGGTGAGCATCCAGCTGGCCAGCAACCTGTCGGCGGCGACGTCGGCCCGCTCGCAGGTCACCCTGCAGCAGGCGGCGGACTCCACCCTGCGCGACGTGTCCGAGGTCGCCTACGTGGTGGTGCGCGACACCCAGGGCGAGGTGCTGGCGATCTCCTCCGAGAAGGCCTACGCGGGAGCCGACAAGGTGGCGCCCTCCCTGGAGGCGCTGGCCGTGGAGCGCGAGGTGACCGTGGGCAACAAGCGGGTGCTGGAGACCTCCGCGCCTATCGTCTACGGCCGCGCGGAGGATCCCCGGCAGCCCTCATCGGGCGATACGCGGATCCGGGTGGGCACGGTGCAGGTGGGAATCCAGCTCGACGCGCTCACGGCCTCGGTGAGTGCGGGCGTGATGTCGGCCGCGGGCATCGGCCTGGCCACCCTGCTCGTGTGCATGATCGCCGCGGCCATGCTGTCCCGGCTGGTGACGGTGCCGCTGGAGCGGCTGACGGGAGTCGCCGCGGGGATCGCCGCGGGGAACCTGCGCCAGCAGATCGACATCCGCTCCACGGACGAGATCGGCGAGCTGGCACAGAGCTTCGGGAAGATGGCGCAGACGGTGACGCACCTGGTGGCGGACCTGCGCAGCGCGGCGGCGGACATCGAGCGCGAGGCCAACAGCGCGCTCACCACCTCCTCGCAGCAGTCCGCCATGGCGCACGAGCAGGCCTCCGCCATCAGCGAGACGAGCACCACGGTGGCGGAGATCGCCCAGACGGCCAAGCAGGCCACCAGCTACGCGGACTCGGTGATCAGCGGCACGCAGCGCTCCGAGGCCCTGTCCACGGAAGGCCAGAAAGTCGTGGCCGAGAGCGTGGCCGGCATGGAAAAGCTGGGGGATCAGGTGCGCGCCATTGCCGTCGCCATCACCGAGCTCAACGAGCGCACCCTGCAGATCGGCGACATCATCACCACGGTGAGGGACGTGGCCGAGCAGTCCAACCTGCTGGCGCTCAATGCCTCCATCGAGGCCGCCAAGGCTGGCGATCACGGCCGCGGCTTCGCGGTGGTGGCCATGGAGATGCGGGCCCTGGCCGAGCAGTCCAAGGTGGCGGCCAACCAGGTGCGCGCCCTGCTGGGCGAGGTTCAGAAGGGCACCAAGGCGGCGGTGGCGGCCACGGACGAGGGCAGCCGCAGAGCCCAGGCGGCCATGGCCTTGGCGCAGAGCGCGGGCTCGGCGATCCTCGGGCTGGCCGAGGTCATCAAGGAGTCCTCGGGTGCCGCCCGGCAGATCGCCGGCAACACGCGGCAGCAGACGATTGGTGTGGAGCAGATCGCCACGGCGATGAGTGAGCTGTCCGTGGCCATGGCTGACAGCGTCAGTGGGACGCGTCAGATTGAACAGGTAGCGGGAAACCTCTCGAACCTCTCCAAGAAGTTCTCGGAGCTCGTAGGTAGATATCAGCTATGACAACGGCCGCGACACGTGGCGCACCGCTGAAGGTCCTGATCGTCGAGGACACCAAGACGATCACGAACCTGCTGCAGGTATACCTGATGGGGTGGGGGCTCCAGTTCTTCGACGCCGGCAACGGCGTCCAGGGGCTGGCCAAGGCGCGTGAGATCAAGCCGGATCTGATCATCTCCGACGTGCAGATGCCGGAGATGGACGGCTTCGCGCTCTGCGCTGCGGTGCGTGCGGACTCTTCGCTGCACGCCACGCCCTTCTTGCTGCTCACCTCGCTCAAGGACGAGGCCAGCCGGCAGCGCGGCCGGCTGGTGGGGGCGAGCGCCTTCCTCAACAAGCCTGTCTCGGTGGACGAGCTGCGCGAGCGGGTGCGGGAGCTGCTGAAGCTCCCCGTGAAGGGCCCGACGGGACGCTGAGCCAGGATGTCCACGGAAGACGCCAAGGTCGAGATCGACTACTCCACCCTCATCCAGCGACTGGATGAGGCGCGGGCGGTGATCGAGAACGCGCAGGTGAGCCCGGAGAAGCGCCGCGAGGTGCTGTCCATCCGGGCCCGCGCGCTGGCCGGCTCTCGTGAAGAGGTCCGCCCCGCGGTGCTCACCGTGCTGGTCTTCCAGGTGGGCGGCGAGCGCTACGCGGTCCCCATCGAGCAGGTGGACCACGTGCTGGAGTCTCGTGGACTGTGTGGCCTGCCGGGCGCGCCGAGATACGTGATGGGGGCGCTGGTGTCGCGCTCGCGCGTGGTGCCGGTGCTGGACCTGCGCCAGCTGCTGGGGCTGGAGGGTGGCGGCATGTCCGACCTGGCCAAGGTGGTGGTGATGGACCTGGCGGGGGATGCCTTCGGGATCGCGGCCGAGGTGGTGGACGGGCGGGCGGAGCTGCTGCGCTCCACGCTGTCCCAGCCGCCGCCCGGGCCCTTCCTGTTCCTGACGCCGGATCGGATGACCGTGCTGGATGTGGTGCAGCTCAGCGATCCGGCTGTCGAGAGGCGGGGGTAGGCGGGGCGCATGGATCCGCAGGTGCTCCGCAGCATCTGGCCCATCTTCTCCGCGGAGACGCGCGAGCAGATTCAGGCCATTGGCACGAAGATCATGGGGCTCGAGGAGGAGCCTGCGGGGCGGGATCCCGATCTGCTCCCGTCCCTGAAGCGGCTGGTGCACAGCCTGAAGGGCTCCGCCGCGAGCCTCGGGCTGTCGGAGATCGAGCAGGTCGTCCACGCCATCGAGGATGGGCTGGCGCGCTTCCGTGGCGACGAGCAGCTGCCACGCGAGGTGGTGGAGGTCACCCTGAGCGGGCTGGCCTCCATCGAGGTGGCGCTGGGGCGCGGGGACGAGGGGGAGGAGCCATCCATCGACGGGCTGGCGGGACTGCTGGCCTCGCTCGGGAAGGGCGGGGAGGTCAGGACCTCGAGCAAGGAGAAGGACCGGGAGAAGCAGCACGCCCTCGAGCGGTTCCGCAAGGACGCCCTGCAGGTGCTGGAGAAGCTCGAGGAGGCGCTGGCCACGCTGTGCTCGCCCAACGTGCCGGACCGGCCCAGCACCGTGCGCTCCGCGGTGGCGCTGGCCCGCTCGATCAAGAGCGCGGCCGAGGCCGCTCAGGAGGCCCGGGTCGCCCCGCTCGCCGAGCAGACGGCGTCGGGCTTCTCGAAGATGGAGCAGGCCGGTGACACCGCGAGCATCGCCGCGTCGGATCTCGCGGGGATCCTCGTGGAGCTCCGGAGCGCGCTCTCTCCCTCGGAGCCGGTACCTGCTGCTCCTGCCCCCGCTCCAGCGCCCGAGCTGGTTCCCGAGGCGACGAAGCAGGCCGCTCAGGCCCTGCGCGCGGCCAGCGAGGCGTCCACGGCGCCCGCCCCCACCATGGGTGAGGCCGCGGGTGGGGCCAAGGGGGGCGTGGATCAGGCGGTGCGCGTCTCGGTGAAGACGCTGGAGTCGCTGGGGCTCCAGGTCGAGCAGCTGATCGCGGGCCGGGCCCAGCAGGTGCGCCGGACGGATGTCCTCCGGGATCTGCTCGACAACACGCACGACACGATCGTGCACCTGGAGCGCTCGGCGTCGCACCTGTCGCTGACGGGCGGAGGGGAGTCGCTGGAGTCGCTGAGGACCGCGGTGCTCAGCCTGCGCAGCGTCCAGAAGCGCCTGGTGGAGCTGCTGAAGGAGGGCACCCGCGAGGGCGAACAGATGAACCTCGTGGCCCAGGTGGTGCGCGACGATCTGCGCGACATGCGCATGGTGCCCGCCGTGCAGGTGCTGGAGCCGCTGCGGCGCACGGTGCGCGAGGTGAGCTCGCGGCTGAGCAAGCAGGTGGAGCTGTTCATCTCGGGCGGGGACGTACGGCTGGACCGGCGCATCCTGGACGCCTTGAAGGATCCGCTGCTCCACCTGGTGCGCAACGCCATCGATCACGGGATCGAGATGCCGGACACCCGGCTCGCGGCCGGCAAGAACGAGAAGGGCAAGCTCTGGGTGCGCGTGGAGCCGCGTGGCACGCGCATCGCCGTCGTCGTGGAGGACGATGGTGGAGGCTTGTCTCCTACCAGGGTGCGGGCCACGGCCGTCAAGCGCGGGCTGCTGAGCACGGAGGCCGCGGCCAAGCTCTCGGACCCCCAGGCAGCACGGCTCATCTTCCAGCCCGGCTTCTCCACCCGGGATCAGGTGACGGAGACCTCTGGACGCGGCGTGGGCCTGGATGTGGTGCTGGCCACGGCCCAGCGGCTCCAGGGCGCCGTGGACGTGTCGTACACGGACGGGCAGGGGACTCGCTTCACCATTGATCTGCCGCTGACGCTGGCCTCCGCGCTGGGGCTGCTGATCCGCGTGGGCACCTCGATCGTCGCTGTCCCCTCGGACATGGTGGAGCGAGTGTTCCGGCTGGCCCCGAACGATGTGGGCACGGTGGCCGGACGCGTGGTGGCACGCGTGGAGTCAGAGCAGCTCACGTTCCTCTCGTTGTCCGAGGCGATCGGGCTGCCCCGGCTGCCGCTGGCCCTTGAGAGCGGGAAGATGCAGACGGTGATGCTGCTCACGCTCGGCAAGGAGCGGGTGCTGTACGCCATCGACGAGGTGGTGGGCCAGCAGGACATCGTCGTCCGCACGCTGGGTCCGCACCTGAAGGGTGTGGTGCACCTGGCCGGGGCTGCCGTGCTGGATGACGGCCGCCTGGTGCCGGTGCTCAACGCGCCCGAGCTGCTGCGCGCCGCGGCTCCGAGCACGCGCGGCATCAGCATGGGCGAGATCCGCCGGCCTCGCATCCTGGTGACGGACGACTCGCTGACCACCCGCTTCGCGATGAAGTCGCTGCTGGAGATCGCCGGCTACCCAGTGGTCACCGCCTCGGACGGCGAGGAGGCGTGGGAGGTGCTGGAGCGCACGCCCTGCCAGCTCGTGGTCAGCGACTGGCAGATGCCGCGGCTGGACGGTGTGGGGCTCACGCGGCGCATCCGCTCCCACCCGACACTCAACCGGATCCCTGTCATCCTCGTCACCTCGCTCGACAGCCCCGAGGAGCGCGCCGCGGGCCTCGAGGCGGGTGCGGATGGCTACCTCGTCAAGCGCGAGGTGGAGCGCGGCAGGCTGCTGGATCTCGTCCGGCAGCTGGTTCCGGGGTGAGCCCGGCGCTCGCGTCTAGCGAGGAGCCGGGTTGACGATGGCGGCGGGCAGGAGGAGCCGCAGCTCGAAGGGGGCCTCGTCCTGGATGGAGAGGGTGCCTCCCAGGCGATGGAGGAGCTGCTCCAGCCGCGCCACCTTCCGCGCGAGCAGGAGCCGGGGCCTGTCTGTGGACACACGCAGCTGCCACATGCCGAGCCGCTCCTGCTCGTCGATGCGCACCTGTACCTTGCTGACCCGTGAGGTGCCCAGATCTCGCGCCAGGATCCGCGCCAGCTGCGCCACCACGGAGCGGGACCCTCGGACCGGGGCCCACTGCGCCGTGCACTCCAGCTGCAGGGAGAGGTTGCGGGCTTGCACCACCGGCTCGAAGGCCTCGAGCACCAGGGCACGCAGGTCCTCGGGTGCCCCTCCTCGCGAGAGCTGCCGGGAGATGAGCTGGGCCATGTTCTGCGACGCGCCCTGCATGCGCTCCACGTAGCGCTCCATGGTGGGCGTGAGCTCTCCCGTCATGCCCTTGCGCATCATCTCCAGGTAGCCCTGGATGACGAGCAGCGGCGTCCGAAGATCATGAGAGGCCCGCGAGCGGTTGCTCTCCCGGTACGCCAGATCCCGCTGCAGCCGCCGCAGCTCCCGGCAGAGCGAGGTATGGCGCTCCTGGACCGAGGCCTCACGCCGCCGGGCTGCCAGCAGGGTGCCCGCGAGCTGGGCGATCCGCTCCAGCACCTCGCGCTGCTCGACGCCGAGCCGCTCGGGGAACACCCCGAGCGTCGCGCGCCCATCCCCTGTGGGGATGACCTGAGAAGCACGCAGACGCGACAGAGGGGGGAGCCGCAGGCCCGCCTCCACGATCCTCACACGCCCCTCATGGATCGCGATGCCCGCCACCCCCGTGAGCCGCAGTGCTTCCTTCATGAGCCCGTCCAACCCAGCACGTGCCCCAACCCGGAGCGACCGCTCGGCTACCGCCGCCAGCGATCGTTCCACCTCTACGGTCCCGAGTGCTTCCTCGGGTCGCCGCCCGCTCAACGCTCCGCCACGCACGTCCCTAGGAATGCTCATGGGTCGGGAGAGGCGCAACATTTCTCAGACTCAGGAGTGATCTGCATCCAACAGAGAACCGGGCTTCCCAAGGGGCAGACCGGGCTTCCCAAAGAGCAGATCGGATTTCCCTAAGGACAGGACGGCCCTGGAGTTTTTACCGGCCTCCCAGACCTCAGGGCGAGCCAACCCCAGGAACATCAACGGTTTCTCGCTGGCCGAGCGATTGCTAACCCATGGGCGGGAGCGTGGAAGGGGCGGATGGGGACCTTTGATTACTACACGGCGTTGGTTCGTCTCGCGCCGGCGGCCGTAGCGAAGAGCGCAGTGCGCCGGGTTCAGGGCGTCGCACGGCAGGCACTCTACCGCCGCCGCTACCGCGTGGACGAGCTGCGGATCCTCCAGGCCTACGGTGTCGCTTCTGCCCAGGAGCTGGCGGGAAAGCTCCTGGAGACGCGCCATACCAGTGTGTGGTGCGAGCACCGGCAGCGCCCGTCCGTGCTCGAGGCGCTTGCGGCCATGCCGGGCGCGCGGGAGCGGGCGCTCGAGCGGGCTCGGGCGGCGCTGGGCCAGGAGTTCGTGATCTTCGGGACGCGCGTGGCCTTCGGGGCGGGGAAGCCGGTGGACTGGTCCTTGGATCCGCTGAGCGGCTACCGCTACCCGCTGGATCCCGTGGAGCAGCTCCAGCTGGTGCGGCCCGGGACGGACCCGAAGTACCCATGGGTGTTGGGCCGGCTCGACAGCCTCGTGGCACTGGGCCAGGGCTACTGGGTGGAGGAGGATGAGCGGGAGCGGGCACGCTTCGCGCGGGCCTTTGTCCTGCAGACGCTCGACTTCCTTCAAGCGAACCCGCCGGGCCTGGGGGTGCAGTGGGCGTGCACCATGGAGGTGGCGCTGCGTGCGGCCAACCTCGCACAGGCGCTCGCCATGTTCGTGGAGGCGCCCGAGGTCCAGCGTCCTGAGTTCCTCGTGCCCGTGCTGAGCGCGCTCGCCGAGCACACCGCGTGGGTGGAGTCGCACCCGGAGGATCAGGGCGCCATCCCCAACAACCACCTGGTCGCCAACTACGTGGGGCTGCTGGTCGTGGGCCTGCTGTTCCCGGAGCTGCCGGGCGCGCCGCGCCAGGTGGCGCTGGCGGTGAAGGGGCTGCGCACGCAGATGCAGGCGCAGGTGCACGGGGATGGCACCTCCTTCGAAGGCTCCACCTCCTATCACCGGCTCGTGGTGGAGCTGTTCACCCTGGCGCAGGTGGTGGCGCTCAGGGCCGGCGTGGTGCTCGGTCAGGACTATGAGGAGCGCCTGTGCCGGATGTTCCAGGCCACGCGCTCGTGGTGCTCGGAGCACGGGCTGTCGCCGCAGATTGGGGACAACGACTCCTGCCGGGTCTTCCCGCTTCGGGATCGGGCGGATCAGGACCATGGCTACCTGGCTCCACTCGGGGCGGCGCTCTTCGGGGAGGAGTCCCTGGCGGGCGGAGAGTTCCCGGACGAGGCGGCATGGCTGCTGGGCAAGCCGGGCCTGGAGCGCTTCCAGGCGCTGCCTCCCGCTCCGCCGCCCGTGTCGGTGAGCTTCCCCGCGGGTGGCTTCCATGTGCTGCGCGGGGCCGGGGCGGTCGTCACCATCAGCGCGGGCCGGCAGGGGCAGTGCGGCGTGGGCGGGCACAGCCACAACGACAAGCTCTCCTTCGAGCTGCACGTGGACGGGCAGCTCGTCATCGTGGACTCGGGCACGGGCACGTACACGCGGAACGCGGAGCTGCGCAATGCCTTCCGGGGCACGGCCGCGCACAACACTCTGGTGCTGGATGGGGTAGAGCAGGTGGCCTTCGAGCCTGCGCGGCTCTTCGCGCTGCCGGAGGACGCACGCGCCCGGGTGGAGGTTTTCCAGCCCGGCGTCCAGCTGGATCGGCTCACCGTGCGGCATGACGGCTACCGGACGCTGACTGCGCCCGTGGGCCTCGAGCGGACCTTCTACCTGGACAAGCGCGAGCGTGCGCTGGCGGTGATGGATCGGCTCATCGGCACGGGCGCGCACGACGTGGTGGGCCGGCTGCACCTGCCGGACACGGAGGCGCGGCTGCGTCCCGCCTCGTCCGAGGAGCTTGCGCGCGCGCTGCGTGTGCCGGATGCGCCGCGGGCCTTCGAGCCGCTGGCGGTGGAGCTGGGGCCCGAGGGAGCGGTGCGGGCGGTGGTGCTCTTCACCTCGGGGCTCACGCCCCGGCTGGAGCCGTCCTCGTATTCGCCGGGGTACGGGCAGGTGAAGCAGGCGTGGGTGGTGACGTACGGGGCGCGTCGCGTGCCCCCGGCGTGGCTGCGGTGGGTGGTCGTCTTTTCATGAAGGTCGGTCGTTGGGTGGAGGCGGTCCGTGTCTCGCGGCGCCTCAATTGGGAGGGTGAGCAGATGCGCGTAATGGTCAGCCCGCTCGTGGACATGATCCGCAAGCGGGAGGCGAAGGTGGGCGTGGTGGGGCTGGGCTACGTGGGGTTGCCGCTGGGCATGGCGTTCGCCGAGGCCGGCTTCCCGGTGACGGGGCTCGATATCGACAAGCGAAAGGTGGAGAAGATCGGCAAGGGGGAGAGCTACATCAAGCACATCCCCAGCGAGCCGCTGAAGAAGCTGAGCAGCGAGGGCAGGCTCAAGGCGACGACGGACTTCGCCAAGGCCACGGAGATGGACTGCATCGTCATCTGCGTGCCCACGCCGCTGACGGCCTCGCGTGAGCCGGACATGACGTACATCATCCAGACGGGCGAGGCGCTGGCTCCGTACGTGCGGCGCAACCAGCTCTTCGTTCTGGAGTCCACCACCTACCCGGGCACCACGGAGGAGGTGCTCAAGCCACTGCTGGAGAAGGGGGGCCTGAAGGCTGGCGTGGACTTTCACCTGGCATTCAGCCCCGAGCGCGAGGATCCGGGCAACAAGAGCTTCAACACGAAGACGATCCCGAAGATCGTCGGCGGCTTCACGCCGGGGTGCCTCGAGGTAGCGCAGGCCCTCTACGCCAGCGCGCTGAAGGAGATAGTGCCAGTGTCCTCCACGCGGGTGGCGGAGCTCTCCAAGCTGCTGGAGAACATCTTCCGCTGCGTGAACATCGCCATGGTCAACGAGATGAAGATGCTCTGCGACCGGATGGGCATCGACGTGTGGGAGGTGATCCAGGCGGCGAGCACCAAGCCGTTCGGCTTCATGCCCTTCTATCCGGGCCCGGGGCTCGGCGGGCACTGCATCCCGATTGATCCCTTCTACCTGACGTGGAAGGCGCGGGAGTACGAGTTCCACACCAAGTTCATCGAGCTGGCCGGCGAGGTGAACACGCAGATGCCGTACTACGTGGTGCAGCGCACCATGGAGGCGCTCAACAAGCACAAGAAGACGCTCAACGGCTCCAAGGTCCTCTGCCTGGGGGCGGCCTACAAGAAGGACATCGACGACATGCGCGAGAGCCCGAGCCTGCGGGTCATCTCGTTGCTCATCGAGAAGGGCGCGGAGGTCAGCTACCACGATCCGTATGTGCCGAAGCTGGAGAAGGGCCACGGCTTCCACCACGAGATGAGCTCGGTGCCGCTGTCGCCGGAGACGCTGGACCAGTACGACGCAGTGGTGATCCTCACGGACCACTCCTCGATCGACTACGCGATGGTGGTGCAGAAGTCCCAGTGTGTCGTCGACACGCGCAACGCCACCAAGAATGTGGGCCCGGGGCGTGAGAAGGTGATGAAGGCCTAGGCGCGCAAGGCTCGAGTGCCTCCCAACCGAGGGTCCTCACCGCTCTTGACCGGGGGGGTGAGGACCTTCGATGCATTGCGGGAGGGCTCGGGTACAGTGGGGCCGTGCGACTTCCTCTCTCGCCCGTTCTCCCCCTGCTGGCCGTCTCCGCCTTCCTGTCCGCCGCCGCGCCCCCGGCCGATCCGCGCCAAGAACTGCTCGACGCCATGGTGGCCGAGCTGACCCGCAACCACCAGCAGCTCCAGCTCAAGGGGCATGAGCCGCCGTACTTCATGAGCTACCAGCTCAAGGACTACGACCAATACGTCATTGGCGCGCGCTATGGAGCGCTCTTCACGGACGGCACCTCCCACGATCGCCGGCTGTCCGTAGATGTGCGGGTGGGCTCCTACGAGTTCGACAGCTCGGTGCCAGAGGAGCTGGACTTCCTCGTCTCCACCAAGGGGACCAGCTACTTCGCGCGTCCGGATGGTCCCATTGATGACTCGCCGGTGGCGCTGCGCACCGCGCTGTGGCTGCTGACGGACGAGCGGTACAAGTCCGCGCTCGCCCAGTTCCTCAAGAAGAAGGGCGAGAACGTCTACACGGTGGAAGATCCGAAGCGCCCGCCGTCCTTCTCCAAGGAGAAGCCCAACGCCTACGCGCAGCCTCCCGTGGCGTACCCATTCGATCGGGAGCGCTGGCGGAAGGTGGCTCGGACACTGTCCGCTCGCTTCAACCGCCACCCGGAGCTCTTCGATTCGGATGTGCGCATCACGGCAGACAAGGTCATGCGCCTCTTCGTCTCCACGGAGGGCAGCCGCATCGTCACGGAGGAGACGCTCTATGGACTGCACATCACCGCGGTGACCCGTGCGGAGGACGGACAGCTCCTGGACGACTCGCGCAACTACTACTCGCCCACCGAGGCGGGGCTGCCCGACGAGAAGACGCTGCTCGAGGCCACGGACAAGGTCATCGCGGAGCTGCTGGAGCTGCGCAAGGCACCGGCAATCGATCCCTACACGGGACCGGCCATCCTCGCGCCGGAGGCCTCGGGTGTGCTCTTCCACGAAGTCCTGGGGCACCGGCTCGAGGGGCACCGGCAGGACGATGATAGAGAGGGCAAGACGTTCCGTGGGCAGGAGGGCAAGCAGATCCTGCCGGCCTTCCTCTCCATCCACGACGACCCGACAGTCCGCGAGCTGAACGGGGAGCGGCTTAACGGGTACTACCTCTACGACGAGGAGGGCGTGAAGGCGCAGCGGGTGGCGCTGGTGGAGAAGGGCGTGCTGCGCAACTACCTGCTGTCCCGCCAGCCGGTGGAGGGCTTTCTGCAGTCCAACGGACACGGCCGGAGCCAGGGTCCCCAGCGGCCCGTGGCGCGCATGGCGAACCTGCTCGTGGAGTCCTCGAAGCAGGTGAGCGACGAGGAGCTGAAGAAGCAGCTGATCGCGGAGGCGAAGCGGCAGGGCAAGCCCTACGGGCTCATCATCCGCGACATCACCGGGGGCAACACCAACACCTCCACCTACGGCTACCAGGCATTCAAGGGCGTGCCGCGGATGGTGTACCGGGTGGACGTGCGGGACGGGAAGGAGACGTTGGTGCGAGGGGTGGAGATTGTCGGCACACCGCTGTCCGCGGTGAACCGCGTCCTGGCCTCGGGCCGGAGGCAGGGCGTCTTCAACGGCTTCTGCGGAGCGGAGAGCGGCATGGTGCCTGTGTCCACCGTGGCGCCCGCGATGCTGCTTCAGGAGATCGAGCTCCAGCGCACGATGGAGGGCAAGGACCGCCCGCCCATCCTCACCAGCCCCGCAGCCGCCTCGCAGCCCGACGCAAAAAGGTAGTTCGCGGCGCCTCTGCATGCCTGCAACCAGGCGAGGCGACGTAGACCCCTTGCGGAAGCATGGGAAGGAAGCCTGGACTTGGCCGCTGACGAGGAGCCCACTCTGAGCCGAGGGCCCTGCGACCTGCGGCAGCTGGTTGGATCAGGTGTCCTCGAAGCGGAGCCCGAGCCATGCAAGGGGAGAGTCTCTCATCGCAGGATCATGGGGAGCAGCCCCAGATCCATCAGGCGGTGGCGCAAGAGTCCATCGCTCGGGTGACCCCATGTGTGCGCTCCGTGCCTCTTCAGAGCCTGGAGGGCCACCCGTTTCGAGAGTCGTTGGGTTTGAAGAATCACCCAAGGCGGTGGACGCAGGCTCGGGTGGGGCGCTCCCTGTCGGCCGCACCTGGCTCGAACCTGTATGACAGCCTGACAGGTTGGGAAAGGTCGCGTCCGGCAGCTCCCCTCGGGTGAGGTCGCCGGGCGGCCCCTCTGCCGACGGTGCCTGCCACGAATGGGTAGGACCTGGAGATGGGTCGGGGCAGACCGTGTTCGACAGCTCGTCCCTGGCGGGCTCAGACTTCGAGGTCCGCCGATGGAGCGGCTCCTTCGAGAGGTGGGAGGACTCGGGCGTAACATCTGCCTTGCGGGCAGGCGCCACGTTACCGAGCAGGTGCTCATCACCTGCTTGGAGCAGTGCCGGCAGCTCTCGTTTCAGTGCCTGCGCGTCCCTCTCAGAAAGGGCGGCAAGCGCGCACACTGACCAATGAAGGAAGGCTTCGCGGTTCAGAGAGGGCAGGAGCCGTCCGGCCATTCCCCAGAAGGACCGCTCCAGCGAGTGAATGAGCAGCAAGTGCCCAGGACGGGCGGCCACGTGTGCCGCAAGCCGTAGCAGCTCGAACTCCAACTCCGCCCAACGCCTGCTGTCCTCCTCCCAGCGTGCCGCATCCCTCAGTGCGAAGCAGGCATCCTCGAGCCGTTCCAACTCCGTCTCGGAGGCCTGCTCGCAGCAGGTGGCCAGCAGCTCGACGGTCATTTCTCGTTTGAGCGCGAGGTAGCCCTCCAGCAGCCGTCGCCTCTCCGGGTGTGCAGGGCCCTCTCCACGCAGTGCCACGCCCAGGTTCTCCAGCGTCACCGCCTCATCCATCGCCACCGCGCGGCTCCTGCGCCCGGGGTGTTGGACTACCAGTCCGCGCACGGCCAGCCGCAGCAATGCTTCTCGCACGGTGGGTCGCGAGACACCGTAGCGCCGCGCCAAGGTCTGCTCCGAGGGGAGAAGTCCACCCTCAGGCAGCAAGCCCTGCGAGATCACTCGCTCGAGTTCCTCCGCGACGCGCGAGACGAGCCCCATCCGTTCCATGTCCGCCACCCTCCTCGTTGCAGGTGCGTGCCATCACACCTGTTGGGTCTGACATCCGAAGGGGCGGGGGAGCGGAGCTCTCTTGAGAGGAGTCCTGTGGCTCTGGTGGCTCTGACGGGCCTTGAGGGTCGGTGGGACGTAACATGCGCCCGCCCTTGAAGCCTCGGAGGCGGAGATAGCGCGCGAAGTCCCGGAGGAAGGTCTCGGGCGGCAGTCCCACTGTCGCCGTGAAGGCCACTGGGAAGTCCGGGCCGCGGCTCATCTCCGTCAGCAGCGCGCGCACCGTATCCTGCCCGTAGCGGTTCACCAGGAACGTGAAGGCGTGGTGGGCGGCGCCGTAGGCCACCGGCATCTGCTCGGCGTAGAGCGGCTCCGGGCGCAGCAGGGGCTCCCACGTAGGGTTGTCCTCCAGCGTCCGTGCGAGGGCCTCCAGGGTGGGCCAGCGGTACGCCTGCTCCGCCGTGTATGAGGCCATGCCCTCGCGGAACCACGCGGGGATCTTCTTCTGCCGCCAGCCTCCCTGGTCCGCCGCCACCTGGTACATCACGGTGTGCGTCAGCTCGTGGAGGATGTTCTCGTTCAAGTCCTGCTGCGTGGCGCTCACCGGACGCCAGGTGTCCGGGGCCTGCACATCCACGACGTCGTAGCGGGCCCACGCCCGCAGCCAGTCATAGCCAGAGCGCCTCGCGGCTCGCTCCAGGGACGCGTGATCGGGGTGGAGGCGCACTGTCACGGGGGTTTGGAGCTTCCCCCATCGCGCGAGCCGAGGCCCGGCGTTCTCGAGGGCGGTCCGGACCATTCTCGCCCCCGCTTCCTTGTATGGCGGATACTCGATGCGGAAGGTTCCTACCTCCGTCTCGACGGGGAGCACCTCCACCCTCAACGCAGCGCGAGGCCCCAGGCACCCAGCTCCCAAGAGCAGGGCGAGCACCACGCCAGGCACCATTCCCCTGTGGCTCCTGCCCACCGTCACGCGCACCTCATTCCACGTCCAGCCAGCGCAGCACCGTGCGGCCCACGTCCGCCACGGTGGCCAGCGCCTCCACCTCGGGGGCCGGCGGACCGAAGTAGAGCACGGGCACGGGATTCAGGGTGTGGCTCCGGGTGGAGAGATCCTCCACGTTCCCGTGATCGCTGCAGATCAGCACCCGCGCATCCGACGGCTGGGTCGCCACTACCGCTCGGGCGAAGGCATCGAAGGTGTCCAGGGCCGCGAACGCTGCATCGAAGTCCCGCGCATGCCCGGCCTCGTCCGCCAGGTAGTGCTCGAAGAAGGTGAAGTCCACGCCCTCGGCCACCCGCCAGAAGATCTGCGCCGCCTCCTCCGGTGTGCGCTGAGGGACGAACAGTCCCCGGCGGTGCGCATGGCTGCCTGTGATGTCATGCGTGAGCCCGTCCCCCGCACGAGCGTCATCCAGGGTGCGCAGCGGTACCTCTCCTGCGGAGAAGGCCAGCGTAGAGGCCGAGGGCCTCAGCCGCTTGATGAGCGCAGGCGAGAAGGTGAACTCCGGGGGCGTGGTGGAGGCCCGCCGACGCAGCTTCAGGGCGTCCAGGTACGGGGCGGGGTAGCTGTTGGCGAAGGTGGCGGTGCGCCCGGAGGCTACCAGCCGCTTGACGAGCGAGCGCTCTGCCAGGAGCCCCCGCAGGGGTGGGTTCGGGTAGCCCAGTACGTGGCGGCGGATGAGGGCAGGGGCGGGCTCTCCGGTGAGGATGGCCGTCTGGTTGGACGCCGACTGGGGGCGGCCTTCGACGCCGAAGGTGGTGTCCACAGGGATACACCGCCCCCCCTCGGGCAGCGTCGTCCCGGGCGCGTCCCCGAACTGGGAGAGCAGGTGGGTCCTCCCGGCGAGCGGGTTCACCGCCGGGTCCTTTCGGCCTACACCCACACCATCGATGAACAGGAGCGCGACGCGCACGGCCTCTGACTGTATCCTTGAATTTCGGGAATCCGTCACCCATGGCCCTCCACGGCGACCTCTTCAGCTATCCGCTCCCAGAACTCCTTCAGTGGCTCGACGGCTCCCGGAAGACGGGGACGTTGCAGCTCTCGTGGGAGGCAGGGGAGCGCAAGATCTTCGTCCTCTCCGGCCAGGTGGTCGCTACCGCCAGCCGAGGGCTGCGCGAGCGCGTCGCCCGGCTGCTGGAGCTGGCGAAGCTGTGCCCGGGCAGCCGGGTGCTCGCGTCCTTCGAGGAGCTGCAGCGCACCCCGGATGTGGAGCAGGCCTTCGCCACCCACGGCGTGGACGTGCGGATGGTGCGCGAGATGGGGCGCGAGGAGCTCTTCAGCTCGATGATGGACCTCACGATCGCCGGGCGCGGTACCTTCCACTGGACGGAGGACGCGGACCGCACGGGCGAGGACTGGGTGCCCTCGGAGATGAGCATCCGCGAGCTGCTCTTTGAGTCCCTGCGCTGGGTGGATGAGCATGGAGACGTGGAGCAGGCGCTGCCCATCGACGCGATGAGCGTGCGGGCCGTGGCACAGCCCAGCCCGAGCCAGCCGCTGTTGCACCGGGTGATCCTCACGCTCTGCACCAGCCCGCAGAACCTGGGCCGGCTGCGGCTCTCCATGGGGATGTCGCGCTCGGCGGTGACGCGCCGCGTGTTCGATCTGCTGCGCCTGAAGCTGGTGGAGGTGGAGGGGGCGCCGCAGGTGGAGGCGGATCCGGTGGCGGAGATGCTGGAGAAGGGCCAGGTGCTGGTGCGCGAGGGGCAGTACGACTCGGCGGGCATCATCTGTGCCTCGCTGCTGGCCAGTGATCCGGCGGACCGCCGCGTGCGCGAGTTCGCCCGCATGGTGCAGCGCGAGCACGTGGCGGCGCTCTACGGGGAGCTGCCCCCGGTAGCGGTGCCGGTGCCGGTGCACGATCCCGAAGGCATGTCGCTGCTCAAGCCCGAGGAGCGGCAGATCGCAGGCCTGGTCAACGGAGGCTGGGACGTGTCCACGCTGGTGCTGGCGGTGCCCGCGCGCGAGCTGGACACCCTGCGCACGCTGGCGAAGCTGGTGCGCATGGGCCTGGTCCAGCTCACCATGCCGCTGCGCTGAGAAGTGAGGGCTACGCCGTCTCGGGCAGGCCTGCCGTGTTCAGCCGGGTGAAGACCTGCATCACGAAGTAGAGCGCGAACGCCGCGTCATCCACCCGCGCAGTGTCCACCCTGTTCGACAGCCCCTGGAGCCGCAGCAGATCCGTTCCATCCACTCGCAGCAGGAAGCCCTGCTGCGCCATCGAGCCCTCTCCCGCCAACGCGAGCGCCCGCCGGACCGCGTCCATGCAGGCCGTGATGCACGCGCCATACTGTCCGCTGGTGAAGGCTGCCTCGGCGGCCCGGGCGTGATCGAACAGCTCCCCTGGAGCCAGAGCCGTCGCAGGACCCAGCGCACGCTGTCCCGCCGTTCGAGGAACGGCCATCGACGAGGAGGTCGGTGTCACCTCCATGCGAGACGCTGGGGCCCCCGCTGGAGCCGTGTTCACTGCCGTGACCGTCATGGAGGAAGGGTGCTGCCGAGGCGTCATCGCCGGCGGCTGCACCGCCTGCATCGTCTGGGACGGGCGCGTCGGCAGGTGCTGGCTTAGCTGTGCCTCCAGCCCCGCCCCTGGTGACACCGGGCTTGGTGTGGGGCGCGGCGGAGGCACGATCCGCTTGGCTCGCAGATCCTTGATCACCAGCCGCGTGATCGCCTTGAGCGCATCCAGCACGCCCCGGCCGCTGGTCGCTGACGTCTCGAACTCGGGGGCACCGCGCGCATTCAGCGTCGCCCGCAGCTGCTCCACCGGCAGCACGTTCTCGATGTCCCGCTTGTTCCACTGCATCACCAGCGGGAAGCGGTCCAGCCGGATGCCCTGCTCCAGCAGGTTCTCCTCCAGGTTCTGCAGCGACTCGCGGTTGGAGTCCAGCGCCTCCGGCTGCGAGTCCGCCACGAACACCACCCCGTCCGCCCCCTGCAGCACCAGCTTGCGCGTGGCGTTGTAGAAGACCTGCCCCGGCACGGTGTACAGCGCCAGCCGCACCGAGCAGTCATTCACCCGCTCCACCTTCACCGGCAGGAAGTCGAAGAAGAGGGTGCGATCTCCCTCGGTGGCGATGGACATCATCTCGCCGCGGTGGGCCGGCCGGACCGTCTCGTAGATCTTCCGCAGGGTCGTGGTCTTCCCCGACAGGCCCGGTCCGTAGAATACGATTTTCGCGGCCACTTCGCGGGCCAACAGGTTCACGCTGCTCACGGTGTGAGCTTACCTAGAACGACTCGGCGTCTCGCGCCAGTTGCCGACGGCACATTCGCAGGAGTCCCCACCAGGTGCTCGGCCGCCAACAGGGCAAAGCAGGCGGCCTCCTTCGCCCCCTCCGGGAACCCCAGTGCGTCCAAAGTCCTCACCGGCAGAGGGGCCAGCCGCCTCGTGAACCGCTCCATCAGCGCAGGGTTCCGGCTTCCCCCTCCAGAGACGTACACCGCCTCCAAGGACTTGAAACGGGGGAAAACGTAGGCCTCGTAGGCCCGAGCCGTGGCTTCCACCGTGAAAGCCAGCGCTGTGGCCATGAGATCCGCCGGCCGCTCCGGGTGCTGCTCCCAGAAGAAGGACACGAGCGCCTCGCCAAACCCCTCGCGCCCGGCGCTGCGCGGCGGGGGCAGGGCGAAGAACGGGTGCGTCAACAGATTCGCCAGCAGCTCGGGGATGACAGTGCCCTGGCGCGACAGCTGCCCGTCCAGATCGCACTGGAGCTTGCCCCCCGTCATCCTCCTGGCCAGCCCGTCCAGCACCATGTTGCCCGGCCCCGTGTCAAAGGCGAGCACGTCGTCCAGCCGCTCGCCCACCACGCTCACGTTGGCAATGCCGCCGATGTTCTGGAACGCGCGCACCACCCCCGCCTTCCGGAACACCGCCCAGTCAAAGTAGGGCACCAGCGGCGCCCCCTGGCCTCCCGCCGCCATGTCCCGTGTACGGAAGTCACTCACCACGGGGAGGCCCATGCGCTCGGCGATGACGGAGGGCTCGCCGAGCTGCAGGGTGGAGGGGGTGGTGGAGAGGCTCGAGGGCAGGTGCGCCACCGTCTGCCCGTGCGAGCCGATGATGTCCACGTCCCCCGTGCGCAGGCCCGCGCGGGTGATGACGGCCTGGGCCGCCTCGGCGAAGCGCTCGCCCAGCTCGAAGTTGAGCTCGCACAGCGAGCGCGCGTCATGCGCCCCGAGCACCCGCTGGATGAACTCCGGCGGGAAGGGGCGGGAGACGTGGGCCAGCAGCTTCAGCTCCAGAGAAGGGCCTGTGCCCTGGATCTTGCAGAGCACCGCCTCCACCGCGTCCACGCTCGTGCCGGAGATCAACCCCACGCAGAGGCGGGCGCGGCTCGGATCAGAGGCGGAGAGAGGAGAGCGCATGTCCAGAGTCTAAGCTGCCGGACCCACGGCGGGGCGGAAAGAGCGAGCGGATCCGGAAGAGGGGGCGGGCTGCCTGCCGAGGTTCCTGGGGGGCGGGAGCGCGCTTCCAGTCCATAATGCCTCCATGCCTCTGACACGCGCTCCTGCGGCACGTTGGCTTTTCTCCCTCCTGTGGCTGGCCCTGGCTCCCCTCGCGTACGCGGATAAAGACAAGGCGGCGGCGCAGCCCCCCAAGCCCGCGGCGCGGACCTTCCCGCGGGCGCAGCTCCGCTCCCCGGAGATCCTCTGGACGGTGCTGCTGTTCCACCCCAGCCCGCCCCCGGAGGGCCTGGTCGCCAGCGCGCGCAAGCTGTTGGCGGCGAAGTACCCGCAGCTGAACCTCCCTCAGGTGCCTGGAAAGCCGCGGCCCGAGGCCATCGTGGAGCCCGCCCGCCATGAGGATCTGGATCCCATCGACGAGGATCTGCTGCCCTACATCGCCCGGAGCCTGGGGCCCGAGGAGCGCAAGAACCTCCTGAAGGCGCGGCAGGCCACGGTGCTGTCGTTCCGCGTGCCCTTCGAGCAGCGTCATGAGGCCCTCCTGCTCGCTACGCGCTTTGCCCATCAGCTCGCGTCCGAGCATGGCGCCCTCCTGTGGGACTCGGAGACGCGGGAGTACTTCTCGCCCCGGAGCTGGAGCGAGGACCGGCTGGAGGGGTGGAGGGGGGGGCCGCCCTTCGTCCCGGCGCACATCGTCATGCACGTCTACCGGGAGGGGGAGACCTTGCGCCTCGTCAGCCTGGGCATGGCGAAGCTCGGGCTGCCCGATCTGGTGGTGGAGCAGGTGCCGCAGTCGCTGTCGAACGAGGTGGGGCGGCTCGTCAACAGCGTGGCCCAGCTGTTGGCAGAAGGGCTGGTGCTCGGCGCCGATGGGACGCTGGACGTGGATCTGTCGAAGCTGAAGGACGGCAAGCTCCGGGGCCAGCTCGAGGCGCGGATCCAGAAGGGCGCGCCGCGGCGCGTGAAGCTGCAGGCGCTGGAGGCCCGCCGCGACCAGGGCGATCCGGACAACCCCCTGCTGGAGCTGGGCTTTCCCGGCACCGGAGAGCTGCAAGCCCGGCAGGTGGCGGCGCTCGATGCGTTGTTCGGCCGGGCGCCCGATCCGATCACCCCCGTGGCGCCTGGGGATCCCGAGCTGGAAGCCGTGGCGGTAAAGGCGCGCGCCCGGCTCGTGGAGCTGAGGGCGCGCGTGGACAGAGGGCTGCGGCCACCTGAGCAGCTGCTGCTCAAGGCAGGCTTCCGCACCGATGACGGCAACACCGAGTTCATGTGGTTCGAGGTCACCTCGTGGGAGGCGGGGAAGTGGCGCGGCGCGCTCGCCAACGAGCCTCAGGACGTGAGCCAGCTGCGCCTGGGCTCGACGGTGTCTGTCCCCGAGCCCGAGGTGGTCGACTACGTCTACATGAGTCCTGGAGGCGTCCGGGAGGGAGGCGAGAGCAGTCTCATTCTCATGCGCCGCCAGGGGCACTGAGCTCGCGGCCCGCCGGCCTCACCGGCCGCAGGCCTGATCCATTCCGCCCTGGCACGCCTGCTGGAACAGCTCGGCGGCGCGCTTCGGGTCGGCTGGGACGCCTCGGCCCTTCTCGTAGAAGAGGCCGAGGTTGAAGCAGGCACCGACCTCACCGGACTCGCAGCCCTGGCCGAACATCCTGGCGGCGCGGCCGTCGTCCTTCTCTACTCCACGGCCTTGAGCGTAGAGCGCACCCAGGTTGGTGCAGCCCCGGCTCGCGCCGAGCGTGCAGGCCTTGTCGAAGAGCAGGGCGGCGTGGCGCTCGTCCTGGGTGACTCCGTGCCCCTGCACGTAGAGGATGCCCAGGTTGGTGCAGCCTCGGGGGTCATCGGCATCGCAGGCCTTCTCGAAGAGCGGGGCCGCGCGGCTGTCGTCCTTCTCCACCCCGACGCCCTCCCAGTAGACGACGCCGAGCTGGTAGCAGTCTTTGACATCACCGGCCGCGCAGTCCTTCTCGAGCTCCGCCGGAGTGGGTTTTGCCGCCTGGGCCTGAGCAGGCTCGGGAGGGGATGGGGGAGGAATTTGCGTTCCCGTGGCACAGCCGCTGAGCCACGCGGCGAGCAGAGAGATTCCAACCGTGAGCGGAGATGGACAGAGCGAGCGCGGCATCAGGGATGACTCCTGGGTTCAGCATGTGAGAGCGCCAGGATCTTGCCCAGGTCACAGCCCTCATCCGCCGCGATCACGCACACTGTCGCGTTTCGAGCGGACGGACGTCCTCCTCGCCAGGGTGCGCAAGGAGGCGTGCTGGAGCCGCTTCTGAGCCGCCGCTCGCCCCAGCCCGGTGAAGTGCATGGCGAGCGCCACCTTCACCGAGCCACCCGCAGCGCTCAGCAGCCGGCGAGCCCCCGCCAGGCTCAGCTCCGTCAGCTCCGCCACCATCCGCACCGCGCGCGCCTGGAGCTTCGCGTTCGCCGGACGCACGTCCACCATCCGCCCGCGGTACACCTTGCCCAGCGAGATGAAGACCGCCGTGGTGAGGGCGTTGAGGATCAGCTTGGTGGCCGTGCCCGCCTTGAGCCGCGTGGAGCCCGCCACCAGCTCCGGGCCTGTGGGCGCCAGGATCAGGATGTCCACCCGCGTGCGAGGCCGGGGAGGGTTGCAGCACACGAGCACCGTCCGCGCCCCCCGCCGCCGTGCCTCGGCCAGCGCTCCGAGCACATAGGGCGTGGAGGCACTCGCGGAGATGCCGCACACCACGTCTCTCGAACCTGCACGAAACCGGCGTACGGCCGCGGCTCCGGTGGCCTTGTCGTCCTCGGCGCCCTCCACGGCGCGCGTCAGCGCCCGGCGGCCCCCAGCGATGACAGCCTGGACTCGAGAGGGAGAGGTGCCAAAGGTGGGCGGGCACTCACTGGCATCGAGCACGCCAAGCCGCCCGCTGGTGCCGGCTCCCACGTAGAGCAGCCGGCCACCGGCCCGCAACGCGTCCGCCACGGCCCGCGCTGCTTCCGCCACGGAGGGGAGCGCGCTGCGGACCGCTCGAACGGCGGCCAGGTCTTCCTGATGCATCCGGCGGACGATCGCCTCGACAGAGAGGAGGTCCAGATCATCCGCACGGGGGTGAAGCCGCTCGGTGGGCGGGAGCGCGAGCGAAGTCGAACGCGGCCTTCCCACCCTCGAGCGCCCGGCGATCAGGCTGCCTTGGTGACCTTGCCCGCCTTGATGCAGCGGGTGCAGGCCAGGACGCGCTCGGTGCGGCCCTCGACGCTGGCCCGGATCTTCTGGAGGTTCGGCAGCGTGCGCCGCTTGGTCTTGTTGTTCGCGTGGGAGACGTTGTTGCCCACGAGCGGCCGCTTCCCACAGATGTCGCACTTCCACGCCATGACAGCCAACTCCTTGAAAACAGGGGCTTTACAGGCTCTGCCCCGAAAAGAGCGGCGGAACCTACCAGAAATCGCCTGAAAATCCAGCCGTTCTGTCTCACCCCTTGAGGGGGTTCTTCTTCTTGAGCATCTCCTGCACGAGCCGCGCGGCGCGCATCCCCGCGAGGAACTCGCCCTCCAGGCCCAGGCCGGGGAGCACCTCGCGGCCGGCGAGGAGGAGGTTCTTCGCCGGCGTGCGCTGCTTCAAACCCGTGACGCCCAGAAAGGCTTCCGCCTCGAAGGAGTAGAGGGGGTGGGGCATCAGCCGGCTGCCGCGAACCCCTGCCGCGTCCAGGTAGGGCGCCGAGCGCAGCACCCGCTTCTCCCGGGTGAAGGGCATGAGCCCGTCCAGCACCTTGTCGATGCGCTGGACCAGGGCCTGCATGTGCTCCTCGCCCAGATCGCGCACGCTGGCGGGCACGAAGGCCCCGGCGCAGACCACGCGCTGCGTCTCGTCCTCCTTGCCACCGGGAGTGCGAGCCGGGTGCACCTGCACCAACAGGGGCTTGAGTTCCACGTCCTCGCTGTCCACCAGCAGCAGCTCGCCCATGCCCCGAGGCAGAGCGTCCGCGGGCACCACCCAGTTCACGGAGAACAGGATGGACTTGGTGGTGGACACGTCGAGCTGCTCCAGCAGCTTGCGGTGCCGCTTGCGATCGGTGACGAGCCGCCGCAGCGCCCCCGAGTCCGTGGCCGCCACCAGGCACGAGGCCCGGTAGATGATGTCCGAGCGCACCAGCTTCACCCCGGCGAAGCGGGCGCCATCGAAGGAGATCTCCTCGACGACAAAGCTCTCGGAGTTCTCGCGGGTGAGCACATCCCCGCCCAGCTCGGACAGGCGCTTGACGAGCAGCTCGCGCAGGCCCTCGGTGCCGCCGGGGAAGCGGTGGGGCGCCTGGAGCGCCTGGGACAGCGGCCGGGTGAGCGCCAGCGGCGAGGAGGCCTCATCCAGGTTGATGAGGAAGGGCAGCAGCGAGCGCAGCAGCGCCCCCGGAGGGGTGTTGTTGGACAGCCGCGGGTGGGTCTCCAGGCCGGGGTGCTGGCCGATCCTCCTCTTCAGGCCCCAGGCCTCGAAGAAGCCATCGGGGGGGAGGGCCGGCTGCTCCTTGAAGAAGAGATCGCTGGCCTCGTGCTGGGTGGCGGTGGCGGAGAGCGCCGAGAGCAGGCCATCGGCTGTCTCGCCGAACTCGCGCACCAGCTCGAGGCGGCGGCGAGCCGAGTCGGCATGCAGATCCACCCGGTGGTGCGGGAGGATGAGCTGCATCTCGGGGAGGTGGGGGCGCAGGGTGCGCTGGACGGCGGTGGTGAGGCCCAGCTCGGTGAAGGCCTCCTCCACGGCAGGCATCGTCTTGAGGGCCGGGACGATGGAGGGGGCATAGGGGAGCACGTAGCCGCCATGCTCGTAGCCGGTGCCGGTGCCGTCGTGCTCAATGAGCAGGACGCGGTGGCTGCGCTTGGCCAGGAGCGCGGCTGCGAGCGCCCCCCCGATCTGGCTGCCCAGGACGATCACGTCGTAGACGTGCCGGGAGGGACCCGTGGGGACCTGGAGTCTGGCTGCTTGGG
>NZ_DASPHO010000200.1:0-2294 GCF_035629615.1 Hyalangium sp.
TTCCGGTGGCTGCCAACTGGCTGGACTCCAGGAAAGAGAGGTAGCCTCTGTGGGGTGCTCCCTGCGGGGCGCTCCCTGTGTCGGCAAGGGGTGCCCTCCAACGGTGGATCCGGGTCCGGCCCATGCAAGAACCTGTCATTGGCATCGATCTAGGGACCACCAACAGCGCCGTGGCCACCGTTGAGGGTGGCAGGGCGCGCATCATCCCCGCGCGGGCCGGGGGGCGGCTGACTCCGTCCGTCGTGGGCTTGGACAGTGACGGGGAACGCGTGGTGGGCGCGGCCGCGCAGCGCATGGCGGAGGAGCAGCCCGACAGCGTGGTGTGGGCCACCAAGCGCTTCCTGGGGCGGCGCTGTACGCCCGAGCTGGTGCAGCAGGCCGAGGCGATGGTGCCCTTCCCCTTGATTCCAGGCCCCACGGGGGATGTCCGCGTTCGCCTGGCCGGCAAGGTGATGCCCCTCACCCAGGTGGCGGCGATGGTGCTGGGCGAGCTGAAGCTGGATGCCGAGGCCCACTTCGGGCGGAAGGTGAACCGCTGCGTCATCACCGTTCCCGCCAACTTCGATGACAACCAGCGCTCTGCCACGCGCGAGGCGGCCTCCATCGCGGGCCTGGAGGTGCTCCGGCTGGTGAACGAGCCCACCGCGGCGGCGCTCGCGTACGGGCTGTCTCGCGGCTTCCAGGGCAATGCGCTCGTCTTCGATCTCGGCGGTGGCACCTTCGACGTGTCCATCCTCGAGGTGAAGGACGGCGTCTTCGAGGTGAAGGCCACCGGCGGAGACTCGTCGCTGGGCGGGGAGGACTTCGACCAGCGCATCGTCCAGTGGCTGGTGGCGCAGGTGGACGAAGACCTCCGCGAGGTGGTGGCGAAGGACACCTCGTCGATGCGCCGGCTGAAGGTGGCGGCGGAGACGGCCAAGCGCACGCTGACCGAGCAGGAGGAGGCCGTCATCTCCGTGGCGGCGCTGGGGGACTACAGCTCGCAGAACCGGCGCCTCACCGGAGTGGAGACGGTCCTCACCCGCTCCTTCTTCGAGGTGCTGTCCGAGCCGCTGTCGCGCCGCTGCCTGGAGGTGTGCCACGGCGTGATGCGCGACGCGAAGATGGAGCCGCACGCAGTGGACGTGGTGCTGCTGGTGGGAGGCATGACGCGCGTGCCGCTGGTGCAGCGGCTGGTGGCGGACTTCTTCGGCCGAGCGCCCTCCACGGATGTCAACCCGGACGAGGCCGTGGCGCTGGGGGCAGCCGTCCATGCGGAGGAGCTGGTGCGCCAGTCCGGCAAGGCGCTGCTGCTGGATGTGGCCGGCCAGTCGCTGGGCGTGGGCGTGCTGGGCGGACGCGTCAAGCGGCTCATCGCCAAGAACACCTCGGTGCCGGTGGTGGCGCGCGAGATCTTCCTGCCCAGCCGCGGAGGCCAGGCGGAGGTGCGCATCCCCATCTACCAGGGGGAGGGTGACTTCCAGGATGACAGCCGCAAGCTGGGCGAGGTGGTGCTGCGAAACCTGCAGGTGGGCCACCGCGCGGACACCCAGATCGAGGTGACGTTCGGGCTCTCCAGCGAGGGCATCCTCTCCGTGCGTGCGGTGGACCTGCGGACGGGCCTGGCCGAGGAGGTGCGGCTGGAGGCGCGCACCAGCCTGCCGCAGACCGAGGCAGAGCGGCTCTCCCAGGAGCAGGCCCGGTACGCCAGCGAGAAGGCCGAGGAGGACGCCCGCCAGTCCGAGGAGAAGTTCCGCAAGCTGCTGGAGCGCGGCGAGAAGCTGGCGCGCCTGCTCCAGCGCAGCGCGGAGGAGAACCCCAGCCCCGAGGCCGTCACCGCCGTGGGCACCGTGCGCAGCCTGCTGGACACGGGCCGTGCCGCGCTCCAGTCCGGCAATGCCGAGCAGTGCGCGAACGTCACACGCCAGCTTACCCAGATGCTCCTGGGCCGCTCCGCCTGAGAGGGCTGCCGGGCGCACTGTCCGGAACCGATCGGCGGTCGCAGCCGCCTGTCACGCCGCGCACGATTGGGGCGTCCTCCCATGCACAGCGCTGAGCCCCTTACATGGCCGGATCTCCCGCGAGGAGCTACCTCCAGGGATTCCTACCCGGGGGGCTGCCATGGACTCGGTTCTCACTCGCGACGAGGTCTTCGTCGTCGATGACTCCCAAGCAGTGCGGGAGCTGGTGTGTCAGCACCTGTCCCGGCTGGGCTGCGAGCCCGTGCCATTCGAGAGCGGCACGGCGTGCCTGGCGGAGCTGGAACGACGTGTGCCCGCGCTCGTGCTGATGGACCTGCGCATGGAGGGCATGCA
>NZ_DASPHO010000201.1:0-33368 GCF_035629615.1 Hyalangium sp.
CCGAACGTGATGACCTCGCCGTTGGCGACGGGGTCCTTCTTGTTGTGGTAGTTGCGCCCGCACTCCTTCTCCATCTCGTCGCCAGCCCAGCCCTCGGGCAGGCTGTGCACCAGCTCATGGGCCACGGTGTCCCACGTCTCGGAGGAGGGCATGAGGATGACCTTCCAGGACAGGGTCCGGGCCAGGCCGCTCCTGCCTTCCGGTTCCTTGGGCGTGGCCGTCACGCTCGACCCGACTGTCACCCCTGCAGCGCCCGAGCCGAAGATGGACCTGAAGTCTTCCCCCTTCATCACGGCCACCACCCGGCCCGCGCCGTCCAGAAAGGCGGAGGAGGCGAGGGAGTCGTTGAGCGCGGCCACGATCGCATCGATCCGGCGAGCCTCGAACCACTTCGAGCCGATCTCCTTGTCAATGAAGTTGCGGATGACCTTTTGCTCGGTGGGCAGTCCTCCCGCTCGGAGGGGGAAGAGGTCGGGGATGTACTTCGCCGAGTCGGTGACGATCGCCTCGGTGAGCTTCAGGAGGGCGTCCTCGGCCGCGGCATCCTTCGGAGGAGTGAGCATGACGGGCACGAAGTGGACCACCGGCCCTTGCGTGGGCACTGCGTCGACGACGTTGGACATCTGCAGCCCGGTGGGCGCTCCGGTCTCGCGGATCAGCTCGGCGATGATCTGGTGATTCGTGGCGATGTCGAACTTGAAGGGCTGGTCGGGCGGGAGCCCTTCGCGGACGGGGAGCTTGACCTCCCACGGTGAGTACTCCGGGGCGGGCGGTCCCTCCAGCGGCACCTGGGCCACCGTGGGGCTGGTGTAGATGGGCTTGGACCCGGCCGCGTTCTGCAGCGTGAACTTCATCCTCACCGGCACCGGGACGGTGCAGTTGGTCATCCCTTTGAGGACGATGAAGTCCCGGCTGTCCACGATGACCTGCTGCCCGTTGAGGCGGTAGTGATGCACGCCGAAGAGCAGCGTGTCCTTGTCCTTCACCATGGGAAGCTCGGCGTCGTAGACGACGTCGGTGCCAGGCCGGCGGGTGAGCTGCTTGCGCGGCCGATCCTCGAAGCTGGGGTCGTCCTGCCAGACGGCCTGGGTGGGAGAGAACCAGCCGTCGGTGACATAGGTAATGCAGGGCCGGTAGCTGGTGCCGTAGGAGGGAGTGCCGCCCGGCGTGCTGTGCGGCGTCTCCTCCGGAGGAGGTGTCGACGCGAGGGGCGTCGGCGCTTTCTCGCGAGTTCGTGAGGTGAGGGTCCATCCCCATGGCTCCAGCCAGGTGCCCGTGAAGGCGACGTACAGGCCGGTGGAGATGTCCGTGTAGCCGTCTGAGAAGAAGCCGAGCTGCGTGCGCGCGCCTCCCTCCACGCCAACGGCGAAGTCAGGGGTCAGGTAGCGCTTGAGGCCCACACCGATAGTAAGGGAGGTGGTGGGCGTGAGGTAGCCATCGGCAAGGCCGGACTGGCTCCCCAGCAGCAGGCCTCCGCCCAGGCCTGCCGAGCCGCAGACGCGGTTCTCTCCACGGCTGTAGGGGCACGTCCCCACCTCGGCGTCGAGCGACACAGAGGTCACCCCCGAGAAGTCGTTGAAGGGGGCGATGGCGGTGGAGAACCCCAGGCGCAGATCGAAAGAGAAGTCAGGGCGCAGCACGCCGACCCGGACGCTCGGGCTGAACGTACTGGCCGCGGGGAAGGCATAGCTGGGTTTCCAGCCGAGGGTGATGGCGTTGGCGCCGAGCACGGGCTCGATGAAGGGTGTCGAGGCCTTGGGGGCCTCGCCGGACGGCGACGTCGGAGCCGTGGTGGTGCCCGTCCCAGGAGTCGTGGGTGTTCCCGTTCCTGTCGCGGAGCCTGGCGTGCCGTCTGGACATGGGCACATCCGGGGCCCCGGCGCTGGAGTCGGCACGGGTGAAGCCTGGGCGAATGCCACCCAGGGCAGCAGAAGCCCCAGGCCAGCAAGGAGTCTCACGGCGGCCAGCATGTCTCCCCCTCCGAGTGCGTCGCCAGAGAGCTGCCGGGCGTCGCGGCTGGGAGCATCGCATGCTGGCGGGCAGGACACACGTCGCGCTGGCCGCCGTCGAGACGCTGCCCAGCTCACAGGATGACCCAGGGGCCGGGACTAGGAGCCTGTCGGAGCGGGCGAAGTCCGTGGCTCCTGCTGGAACTCGACTTCGGAGCCCAGCACCAGCAGCCCCCGAGGTGAACGCTCGGAGGCTCTGGCGCTGAGAACTTCAGGTGCGACCGCTAACGCGCCAGCAGGGTGCTGGCCCTGCCTCCGTGGGTGGCAGGGGAGAAGTCGAAGGCGGAGGCCTGCGGCGCATCAGGCACATTGCCCGAGACCAAGGGGCTGCTCGCGGCGGCGTTGGAGGAGCCAAGCCAGGTCGACAGGCCCCAGATGAGCATCGGAAACCCGATGGCCGCGGGCAGGAAGACACCGGTGCAGAACGCTCCACCGCCCTCACTGCACTTGGGGGCACCCGCTGCGATGTTGATGGCCCCATAGGTGCTCAGGAGCAGCCCGACCACGGCAGAGGCATTGCCCGGGTGATCGATGTCGGTGATGTCCGATCTCGAGATGCTGACCTCCGAGCCCCCGTTCGTCTGGACCACGACGGCTCCCGGAGTGCTGCGTTGGATCTTCGCTTCGAGCTCCCTGCCATTGGTGCGGGAGATCGAAGCGGTGGTCGAGCAGCCGCTGATCAAGATCGATGCAAGAAGCGTCACGGTGATTTTCGTCGACATGGATGGAGTCCCCCCTGGACTGGTTTACAGGAGCGGTTGGGTCGCTCCTGGCACGGCATGAGGGGGTGTTCGGTTGAAATTCCCCCCTCGAAAGAGAAGAGCCGACGAGGGGACGAGTCATTCAGACAAAAGACATTGTGGCCATGGCCTACACCTTGCCTGTGCTGCGGTGGGCCGCGGCCACAGCTCACTCGGACGGGGAGGGGGCGCTCCGCTTCTCGAGGATCAGGGCACACCATGCGGAGCGGGGCGGCCATGGGCTCAGGGTGACGGACGTAGGAGACACTCCCTGAGCCACCTATGGCTTGCGAGCCTGATACTCAGCCTCCACCTGCTTGTGGGGAATCCCGTCCGCACCGAACAGCGGCTTGGCTCTGCCGAGGGCGACGAGGCTGAGAATGCCCAGCAGCGTCCCATAGGGGATGCTCGCCAGAGGAGGGACAGACAGCAGCATGCAGACGGTGCGTCCCCAGGCTGGGCGGGCCCAGGCGCTGTAGGGCCCCAGCAGCGCGACGGCCAGGCCGTACGGGACCAGCACGAGCCCCAGCTCATTGTCTCTCCCGGGGTCGCCTATCAGCGTCCCACCGAAGACAACAGTGACGATGCCGCTGAACGCCCAGAGGAAACCCAGGGAACGGAGCGAGCGCGAGATGCTTCGCAGGCTCTTGAGCTGAACGAAGCCAAGCGCCTTCAGCGACGGATGCTCAATGGTGGCATCCACATGGCTCAAAGGTACGGCAACAGCAGTGATGTCGGTCATGATCTGCCCTCAGGTACGCGGTCCGAGGGCTTGAACGGAGACATGCCACCTCAGCAACTCACCGGACCCTCACAGGGACAGAGCCGGTGAAGCGGCCAGTCATTCAGGAATTCTTCGGCAGAGCAACGCCGAGGGCTCGCGACCCAGGCGAAGGAGGGAGCACGCCGACAGCCGGGCAGGTAGATCTCACGCGTGGGTGGGAGGGATGCCGTACACCCAGGGCGTGAAGACCGGACTGTGGAAGTTCTACCTGCTCAATGGTGTCCTCCGGGCAACGGGCAGGTTCTCCCACGGCCAGATGACCGGACTGTGGAAGAGGTACCACAAGAACGGTGAACTCTACGACGGAGGCCGCTACGTGGACGGCAAGAAGACCGGCACCTGGAAGTACTATGACGCCCGCGGGATGTTGATTCGCACGAAGGAATACTGAGCAGGCCCACGGGGTGTTCAATGAGCAAGGTCCCAGTCCTCGCGTTCTGGCTCGCGCTGTCACTGTCAGCGTGCACGTCGTCGTCCAATGGGCAGGTCATCCCCCCCATTCCCGAGCCGACGATCTCGGGAGATCCCATCCCGACCTCGCGGGGGGACCTGATCATCCACCCGATCAACCACGCCACCTTCGTCATGCAGTGGGCGGGCAAGATGATCTACGTCGACCCGGTCGGCGGCGCCGCGCGCTTCGAAGGACTTCCCCCTCCTGATCTGATCCTCGTGACCGACATTCACGGCGATCACATGAATGCGGACACGCTGACGGCCATTGTTCAGGCGGGTACCGTGATCGTCGCGCCCCAGGCCGTGCGCGATGCCCTGCCTGCAGCGCTCCACGGGGCGACCCAGCTCCTCGCCAATGGAGGGACGCAGTCCTTGATGGACATCGGCGTGGAGGCGATCCCGATGTACAACCTCACGCCGGAGCGCCTCCAGTACCACGCGAAGGGCCGTGGCAATGGCTACGTCCTGACCGTCGGCGGCAAGCGCCTCTATATCGCCGGCGACACGGAGGACATTCCCGAGATGAGGCAGCTGCGCGACATCGACGTCGCCTTCGTTCCGATGAACCTGCCCTTCACCATGATCGTGGAGCAGGCGGCGGACGCGGTGCGCGAGTTCAAGCCGAAGATCGTCTACCCCTACCATTCACGCGGCAGTGATCTGGACGAGTTCACCCGGCTCGTCGGCACGGATGTGGGAGTCGAGGTGCGTGTGCGGCAGTGGTACTGACGGGAGCACACACGCTCGGAGGTCCCATGTCTCGGCGCGGCCTCCCCGGCAGTGCGCTCTGGCCGAACCTGTCTGCTTGTCTGACAGGTTTGCCGGGCGCGCCGCCAGCAGGGGCGTCAGTCCCAGTCCTCCAGGCGCCCAGGCGGGAGCGGTGACTGGGCAGCCCTCGTCCTACCTCGCTCTCCTCCGCGAGGCGTGTGGCGAGGTTGTCCAGCGCCGCCGCCGAAGTGCTACCTTGATCCACCATGCGAGATGGCGTCGCCTGCCTACAGCCTGGTAGCCCAGCATGAGGGGGGATGAGGCGTCCGAATACGTGGAGATGCTGTACGTGCGTTACGGATACCCCATCCGCAACCGCGTCTGCGCTCTGCTCAAGGATGCGCATGAGGCCGAGGACGTCATCCAGGACACCTTCATCGCGTTCATGCGCAGCGAGGCGCTGCTGCAGGGTACGGCTGCTCCTCTTCCCATGCTCTACCAGATCGCGACGAACAAGGCCGTGGATCGGCTCCGGCGCCGCTCTCGCTGGTCGGGCGTCCTGGGGCCGCTCGAGGTCGAGGATGCCGAAGCTCTTGGGGACGGACGGCAGCTCGCACCGTCCCACGCGGGGGGACTGGCTCGCATCGAGGCGCTGCAGGATCTGGCCATCCTCACCCGAGGCGAGGAGCCCGAGACCCTGACGGCCGCTGTCCTCTATTTTGTCGAGGGATGGACCCTGGAGGAGATCGCGCAGGCGCTGGGCACCTCGCGCAACGCCGTCTCCAAGCTGTTGCGCGAGTTTGCCGCGCGTGCCCGCGGGCGGGGAGATGACGAATGAAGCCAGAGGCTCGGTGCATCTCAGAGGCCTTGCTGGAGCTCTACTTTGCGGACGGGCTCGACGCTGAGACGAGAGCACGCTGCGATGCACTCCTTGCCGACTCTCCGGTGGACCGGGAGCGGCTCGAGGAGCTGCGCGCTGAGGCAGCAGCCATGCTGGCGCGGCACCCGGCTGCTGCCGTGGTGGCCCGGTTCCAGAGAGAGCGGGAGCACACCTTCACGGAGCAAGAGCGCGCACGGCTGCAGACTCTGTCCACGAACCTGAAGGAGCGGGTGCGCGGAAAAGAGGCGGTGAGCAGCTCGCCTGAGGTGCCCTCGTTCCTGGACACGTTCTTCCTTCCTGAAGCCATCGTTCTCACCCTGCCACCCATGGTGGTGAGCCAGACCCTTCGTGCCACGGAGCTGCTGAAGACGTGGTTTGCCCCTGTTGAGCTCGGGCCCCAGGGCTTGCCTGTGGTGTTGCTGGAGCGGTTGAGGGCGTTCGCGAGTGCTCCCCAAGGGGCGGGGGACCCGCAGGAGATCTGGGAACGGCAAGGGCTGGATCGGCGCTTGAAGGTGGCGTTTCGCCGCATGCAGGAACAGGAGGGCCGCAAGCTCTGGGCGCTGTTCCTCCATGAGGAAGTGAGAGTGGAAGAGCTCGCGGTACCGCAGCCATGGCGTGAGGTGCTCACTTCACGCGAGGTGCAGGTGATGGAAGGTGTCCTCAAGGGCTGGGACAACGAGTTGCTTGCCGAGCACCTGAAGTGTTCGGTGGGGACCGTGAAGAAGCACGTGCAGCGCATCTTCGACAAGCTGGGCGTCGGCAGCAGGAGCGCTCTGATCGAGAAGGCGGCCCGTACCCAGCGCAGCGAGGGGAGGAAGGAAGAGCCTCCGCGCGAGCGCCGAGGCGGCAAGGGCATCAAGAAAGGATGAGCACGGTGGCCACTGCGTTGCCGGCGAAGGCGGTGCTGCCTCTGCCTGCTCGCTCCATGGCCGCCCAGGCCCAGCGCCTGCCTGAGAGAACAACTGCCAGGCAGAAGGGGTGGGCAAGAAGGAAAAAGCAGGGTAGATGCGTTGGCTGATGGTGTCCTACCCCATGCCGCTGTGCGTGGCGCCGATGATGGACTGGACGGACCGGAACTGCCGGTTCTTCCACCGCCAGATCAGCCGGCACGCGCTGCTCTACACGGAGATGCTGACGACCGGCGCTGTCATTCACGGCGACCGCGAGCGGCTGCTGGGCTTCTCTCCCGCGGAGCACCCGGTGGCCATCCAGCTGGGAGGCTCGGAGCCTGATCAGCTCGCCAAGGCCGCGCGCATCGCCGAGGAGTGGGGCTATGACGAGGTCAACCTCAACGTGGGCTGCCCGAGCGATCGCGTGCAGTCGGGCCGCTTCGGCGCGTGCTTGATGGCCGAGCCCGAGCTCGTCGCGCGGCTGGTCTCCGCGATGCGCGAGGCCGTGCGCATCCCCGTCACGGTCAAGTCGCGGCTGGCCATCGACGAGCTGGAGGAGTGGCCGACGATCGAGAACTTCGTGCGGCTCGTCTCGGCGGCGGGCTGCCAGCGCTTCATCGTGCATGCGCGCAAGGCGTGGCTCCAGGGGCTGAGCCCCAAGGAGAACCGGGACGTTCCACCGCTGCGCTACGAGCTGGTCCATCGGCTCAAGGCCGAGTTCCCCCACCTCGATATCAGCCTGAACGGGGGCGTGAAGAGCCTGGATGCCGCGGCCGAGCACCTGCGGCAGGTGGATGGAGTGATGATCGGCCGCGCGGCCTACGAGAACCCGTACCTCCTGGCCGAGGCCGACCGGCGGTTCTTCGGGGCCACGGAGCCCCCGCGCGAGCGCCATGCCGTGGTGGAGGCGATGCTCCCCTATATGGAGGAGCGCCTGCGGCAGGGGGCGCCGCTCAGCGCCATCACCCGGCACATGCTGGGGCTGTTCCAGGGCCTGCCGGGTGCTCGGGCCTGGCGCAGGTACCTGAGCGAGAACGTGCACAAGCCCGGCGCGGGCCCCGAGGTGGTCTCCGCCGCGCTCGCGATGGTGCGGCGCAGTGCCCCGGCCGACGTCGCGGCCTAGGAGAACAGCTCGAGCAGGTCCTCGCGGGTGATGGCCGTCGCCGCCGCCGCTTCGCTCAGAGCCGCCTCGAAGAGCGCGCGCTTCTTCTCCTGAAGCCCGAGGATCTTCTCCTCCACCGTTCCCTGCGCCACCAGGCGGTACACCATCACCGGCCGCTCCTGGCCGATGCGGTGGGCTCGGTCCGCCGCCTGCGCTTCCACCTGAGGGTTCCACCACGGATCCATCAGGAACACGTGGTCCGCCGCGGTGAGGTTCAAGCCCGTCCCGCCGGCCTTGAGTGACATCAGCATCACCGGTGCGCTCTCGCCGGACTGGAAGCGTGCTGTCACCTCTCCGCGATTCGGCGTCGAACCGTCCAGGCGCTCGAAGGTGATTCCCGCTCCCTTGAGCGGCGGCTCGATCAGATCGAGCAGCGAGGTCCACTGGGAGAACACCAGCGCCTTGTGGCCCTCCGAGACCGCGGTGCTGAGCGCCTCCACGAGCGTCTGGACCTTCGACGACGTGTGGGCCTGCTGGCCGGGGACGAGCGCCGAGTGGCAGGCGGCCTGGCGCAGCCGGAGCAGCGCCTCCAGCGCCTTGAGCACGCTGCCCCCCTCGTTGAGCAGGGCGATCACTTCCTTGCGCGTCCCCGCCATCACCGCGTCGTAGACGGCCCGCTCCCGCTCATCCAGCGACACGTGCATCACGGACTCGGTGCGCGGCGGCAGCTCCGGCGCGACGTCTCGCTTGAGCCTCCGGAGGATGAAGGGCCGGATGCGCCGGCGCAGCCGCTCCGCAGGCTCGGTTTTCCCCTCTCCGATCGGCCGCGCCACCTGCTCATCGAACTGGCGGCGTCCACCGAGGAGGCCCGGGTTCGCGTAGTGCATCAGGCTCCAGAGCTCCTCCAGCCGGTTCTCCAGCGGCGTGCCGCTCAGCGCCAGCCGGAAGTTCGCCTGGAGCCCGAACGCCGCGCGCGTCACCTGGCTGTCCGGGTTCTTGATGGCCTGGGCCTCGTCCAGGACGACCGCGTCCCACGTGCGCCCCGAGAGCATGGCCGCATCCAACCGGAGGATGGAGTACGTGGTGAGCGTCACGTCGGCGGCCTCGTCCAGGGTACGGCCGGGCCCGTGGTATGTGCAGACCTTGAGCGAGGGACGGAAGCGCTGGATCTCCGCGGCCCAGTTCGGCAACACGCTGGTGGGGCAGACGACGAGAGAGCGAGGACCCAGCACGCACAGCGTCTGCAGCGTCTTTCCAAGGCCCATGTCGTCCGCGAGGATTCCTCCCAGCCCCGCGGACCGGAGGAAGCCGAGCCAGCTCACGCCCTGCTGCTGGTAGTGGCGCAGCGTCGCGGTGAGATCGCCTGGCAGCGTTGGCGCCGGGAGCTTCTCGAAGCCTTCGATCATCGGTGCCAGCCGGTCCAGCCCCGGCGGAGGCGGCTGCTCCAGCGTCTCGCACAGCGCTCCCAGCTCTGGCAGGGCGTGGTTCGCGACCTTGCCGTCCGTCTGCCGCGCCGCCAGCAGATCCGCGACGCGCTGCCCGTGCTTGTCCAGCCACGCCCGAGGCAGCGGCGCCCAGCCTCCCCCCTCCAGCGGAACGAGCCCCAGCCCCTCCGTCCACGCACGGATCACCGCCGCCGCGTCCACGGTCTGCGGCTCGCCCTTGCCACCCTCCACCTGGAACTCCAGCGTGAAGCGCACCTCGGGGATGCCCGCCCCTGGGGCAGAGGCGTCCACCCGGAGCAGCGGCCGGAGCCGGACGTCCGGGCTCACGAGTCCCGCCGCGTCTCCGGTGAGATCTCCGCGCCAGCGCCGGAGCTTGTCCGCCCAGCGCACCATCTCCGGGCCCTGCACGGTCAGCCGCCGGCCGGGGACCAGGTTCAGCTCGTCCCGGAGCTGGTGCACGAGGCGCTGCTCCGCCGCTTCGTCCCGCAGCGGCACGGCCCCGCGCAGGTAGACCATGCGGCCGTTGTCGATCCGCACCGACGGTGGCGCGCCATAGACGAGGGTGGGCAGGGCGGACAGCCCCGCCTCCAGCTGCTGGAGCTCCAGCTGCATGCGCGGCTTCAGCTCGCGATCGATGGGCGGCAGGCGCCGGCTGCGGACCTCGATCGGGAGGCGCCGGGCCAGATCCGGGAGCACCTTCGAGGCGACCTCACCGAGCTGCTCGGGCCCGAAGGTGCGGACGACCGGAAGGTTCTGGAGCCACGGTCCCGTCATCGACGTCTCACCCAGGCGGGCCAGCGCGTCGCCGACCAGCACGACTCCCGGGCTGAGCACCTCTACCACGCGCGGATCGCGTGTCACCGTCACGACCAGCTGTGCGCCGCGGTCCTCCACGACGGCCCGTGGGAGGACGAGCTCCTCCGAGACGGCGACGGGCCGTCCATCGAGCAGGACGTTGCGCGCCGGCTGGAGCGCCGTGAGGAGTGCGTCCAGCTTCTCGGGAGAGAGCGCCCCCCTCGTGCGGCGCTCCAGGAGACGATCCGTGACGAGGTCTGACTGCTCCAACTGCAGCGTCGCGGCCTGGCCCGGCTGGGCCATGAGGGAGGCCAGGCTCCCCTCGAGGGGCTCCTCCTTCCCATCCGCGTGCGCGAGGGCTCGCTGAAGCTCCAGGCCACCCGAGACGCGCGTGAAGCGGTACACCACGCGGGACCACCGGCTCGAGGTCGTCACCAGCGGGATCTCCTGAGTCTCCGCCTGCTGGAGGGAGATGGCCGCCGCCACGACGTGCTCGCACGGATCCACGCGGCCTGGGCAGTCGCACTCCCAGGCCTCGTCGCCCGGATACAGGACGACGGTGAGGGCGACCGAGCGCCCCGGGGCTCGCACCCTCAGCTCAATCTCGCTTGCGGTACGGGCCTGGAGCGCGACGGCCCCAGAGCGAGCGAGGTTCACCCCTTGGGACCAGATCCCGGGGCGGGCTTCCTTCCGAACGGCTTCGAGCAGTTGAACGGTCGCGGACATGGGGGAGCCGCTTCCCTATGCTCTCCAGGGTGCGTCGCGCAATGCCGATGCGCCTTCCTGCTTCTCCAGTGTTCAGGGGGACGACCCGGATTCATCGGGGTCGCCTGCTCGTCTTGCGGCGGACCGTCTCAGTGCCCCCAGCCAGTCCGAAAATCGCGCCCAGCTTGTGGCCAGAGGAGGGTCGTCATGAACGATCTGCAGACGGCAAAGGGATTGGGCGTTTTCAGCGTGGCTCTGGGGCTGACTCAGCTTGCGGCCCCCCACTGGCTGGGGAGAACGACGGGAGCCGGTGAGCATCCCGCCTTGATGCGGGTGTGTGGCGCACGGGAGCTTGCCGCAGGTATCGGCATTCTCTCGGGACGCAGGCCCGCTGCCGCACTCTGGGCGCGTGTCGCCGGTGATGTCATCGACATCGGTTTGCTCGGCGTGGCGCTGGTCAAGAACGCCCGGCGCGGCCGGTTGGCGCTGATCCTGGGCTCGGTCCTGGGCATCACCCTGCTGGACCTGATCGCCGCCCGGCGCCTGAAAGGCGAGTAGTGCCCCGGCTCAGCGCTGGGGAGGCTCGGTTGTCTTGGACACGGCGGCCGAGCCTTTCTTCCGAGGAAGGATCGATCGGCGGGGGCCTCGGAGGGCGACGCCCAGCAGCAAGGCCCCGGGCAGGAGCATGCCCAGCCCCTGGCTGAGGTTGTCCGGCGGGCGGGCCACCATGCCAAGCACCAGCGCGGCGAAGAGCAGCCCACATACCAGTCGGATGACGAGCGAAGTCACAGAGCGGACTCTACTCCAAGCTCCGCTGCCTTGGCTCAGTGTGCGTGGGCTGAAGCCAGGGCAGGGGAGGGAACTCAGGCCACCTTGCGCGGGAGGCGCTCCAGCCTCAGCCGGTGTAGGGCGTGGCGAACTCTCCCCACCGTCCGTTGGGCTGCAGCCCCGTCCCGGGGTTCTGGGTGCGGTTGGCCGCGGTGCGCAGCTCCCGGGCGGACTTCGCCAGGGACTCGATGGACAGCACGAGCGCGTTGAGCTGCGCATCCTCTGCCCCCTCCAGGCGCTGGAGCCACGTGCGCATGAAGCGGACGGCGTAGAGCACCTCGTCCCGGTCGAAGATCTCGCCTGTCTTCCGCAGATCCTCCTCCACCAGGTAGATGAACATCCGAGCGAAGTTGGCGAACATCCGGTCATGCACCGGGCGCCGGGTGCTGCCCGTGGGCGGCGGGCTGAAGTTGTCGCGCAGCTGCTTGAAGCTGAAGGTGCGGACGCTGGCGAGCTTCCCCGTCCCGGCGCGGAAGCCCGGCGCCTCCATCCACTCGTGTGCCGCCGACTTCTCCACCGCCATCTTGGCGACGATGAAGGCGTGGTGGACGTCGTACTGGGGCAGCAGGACGGACTCCAGGTAGTCCCCGATGAAGGTGGCGAAGCTCTCACCCTCGTAGAGCAGCCCCGGATCCCTCAGAAAGGACATGACGAACCATGTCTGCTGGAACACCTCGCTCTGCTTGAGGCGGGCCTCGGTGTAGGACGGGTTGCTGTGGATGCTCTGGTCGACGAGCGGGGGCAGCACGGTGCAGGGGTGCGCTCCGTTGTCGCACGTCACCGGAAGGCGGCGGGCCAGGGGCTGGATGCGGAGGTAGTCGCCCGTCTCCCAGATGGGGTTGCGGGCGATGAGCTTCTCCAGGTGATCGCGGAAGGGGACCTCCTCGGTGCCGGTGCGCTCGTCCACGAGCATGTCCGGGTAGCGGTGGGTCCCCTGGCGGAGCATGTGCTGGAAGACCTGGAGCGAGCGGTACTTGAGGCGCATCCACTCACAGGCCTTGGGATAGTCCGCGAGGTTGGCACCGCCGAGATCCGGGTTGCACGCCGTCATCGCACCGATGGCGTCGTAATAGCCCCAGAGGTTGCGGTCGCTCGGGTCAGCCAGGTACGCGTCCACGAGGCGGTACCACTCGGCGCTCGCGGCGGCTTTGGGGCTCGTGGCCATGTCGGGGAACCACTCGAAGACGGAGCGGTGCTCCTCTCCGTGGAGGCCGTCCTCGGAGAAGTGGTCGAACGGGAGGCCGAGGCGCAGGTGGCGCAGGTCGATGGCGAACAGCTCGTCATAGGCCTGGCGGGCCTTCTCCAGTGAGTCGATGCGCCCGGTGGCCCACAGGAGCTTCTGGTCGTTGACGAGGTGGTTCATGAAGGCCTCGTCCCGCTCGCTCTGGGACTGCGAGTCGTGGACGGGCAGGCTGGCCGTCTTCGCGGCGAAGGGCTCGTAAGCGGGCTGGAGCGGGCGGAAGCGCGCAGGGTGGAGCAGGCGCTTCATGTCATAGCGCTGCCGCTGCGCGTGGATGAAGCCGACGAGGGCATTTACCCGGGCCTCGTCGACGTGGGTGGCGGCGCGCCGGCGGATGTCCGCGTCCGTGTACCCGACGCGCGCCAGCTCGATGGCATCCGGGCTGTGGCAGCTGGCACAAGAGCCGCGCACGCCCTCGTAGCGCCAGGCCTCGAGGCCCGCGTTGTAGCGCGCCTGCAGCTCCGCGTCCGTCATCGCGGTGGCCGCAGTGTGAGGCGTGCCACAGCGGGGATCCGAGCCGACGGCCTCGGGGCAGAGCAGGGACTCGGGGTACTCGACGGCCTCGGGGACCGGAGTGACGGGCACCGGAGGCACCGGATCATCCGGACCGGGACCGGGTGGGAGGGGGGCTTTGTCGCCGCAGGCCACCAGCGCCAGCAGCACCCAGAGGGGGATGAGCCGTCTCGCGGAGGGAATCGGGGATGACAGCGAGAGGCCGATCTTCAGGGCTGGGCGCATGGGGGTGATCAAACGGGCAGGCGCGAAACCCGGTCAAGCCCTCAACTCTAGAAGTGGCCGGCGCGGGCCTCGTCGAAGTCCACCCGGTGCTTCATGTAGAGGGTGTCCAGCATGTGGTTGCTGATGGGGTTGAGGTTGCCGTCCGTGAAGCGGTGCACCACCGCGCCCTTACCCGCGTCCTTCAGGAACTGGAGCGGATCCACGCTGCCACCCAGTCCCGTGAGCGTGGGCACGGGGTCCGCGTTGTTGACGTAGTGCACGTACTGCGGCCCATCCGGGTACTTCGTCGAGGCCGCACCGAAGGTCTCGACTTTCAGGTGGCTCATCAGCCCTTCCACCTGGGCCTTGGACATCCCGTCCTCGAGGCGCAGGCGCTTCTCCACGTCGAAGAGGGCGCGCGCGGTGATGAGGCCGCCCTGGCTGTAGCCCATCAGGTGCACGTCCCGGCCAGCCTTCAGCTCCGAGTAGACGGTGTCCGCCAGCGTGTCCACGGCGGGGTTGGTGCCCTTGTCCAGCTTGTCCGTCACGCACTGGGCCAGATCCGTCGCCAGGCCCTGCGTGGAGTTGTGGATGCCCACCACCTTGGCGCCCGAGGTGTCCGCGATGGACTGCATCTCCTTCAGCTGCCCGTCCAGCGGCGTCATGATGCCGTTGACGTAGAGGATGGTCTCGTTGGGGTTCGCATTGCCCTTCGGGGTGACGCCCGGGATCTGGCTCAGCGGGGTGCCGGGCGGGAACGTCTGGCCCTGCGTCCCCACGAGCTTCCCGTCATGCAGGCGGTCCGGCTTGGCGTCGCCGCCGAAGAGCCGGTTGAGCTCCGCCGCGTGAGAGGCCTCGAACACGTCCAGGCCCATCTTCACGAAGCGCGGGATGTCGGCCAGGCCTCCCTTGGCCAGGTCCACCAACTTCCCCAGTGGATTCAAGGACTTGGACTCGGCGGCCGGGCTGGCGGTAGAGGTCCTCGCCGGGCTGAACGCGCTCTGGTTTCGGTTGATGGAAGTCACGTGAGGGCTCCTGCCAGGGACTCAAGAATGACGCACTGCCTCAATTATCCTACAAGGTGGGGAAAAGTTGCTTGTCCCCGGCAGGAGATGTTCCTGGGTGGCGGATTACGCCCGGCGGATGCCCAGGTGGACGTGGTCGAAGTGGCCCTCCACACGCCAGAGCAGCTGCAGCCGGTAGTTCGCGCCGTTGATGCGGACGTTGTGGCCGTTGAACGTGCCGATGTTGCCCTGCGGGATGCCGTACTTCTTGGCAATCGCGCGGGCGAGCTGATCACCCCGGGCTCCCGCCACGCCGAAGTCCACCGCGAACGCCGTCTTGTTGCCGGTGTAGTGGTCGGACGCCGTGGACGAGCCGACGCGGATGGTGTCCGCGAGGTTCCGCTTCTGGCTGGTGACCGGAATCCCCATCGAGGCCGCGATGCTCTTGGCCGCGTTCGCCACCTTCTCGGAGCCGCCCCAGCCGCCGCCCGAGGTGACGCTCCCGCCGCCCACCGAGCCGGGCTTCTGGACCTTGCCCTTCACGTCGATGCCGAGCATGCGCCACGTCTTCGGGCCGACCGTGCCATCCGCCGGGAGCCCATGCGCACGCTGGAACTTCTTCACCGCGCTCTCGAGCTTCGGGCCGAAGACGCCATCGTTCGCGCCGTTGGCGAAGCCGAGCTGATCCAGCCGCTTCTGCAGCGCCTTCACGGGGGTTCCTCGGTAGCCCTCCTTCAGCGTGGGACCGGAGCCGGGGTTCTGCTTCGCCCGAGCCACCGTCTGCATGCGCTCCAGCTGCCCCTCGCCGATGCGGCCGTCATCCCCCAGGCCCTTGAAGCGCTTCTCGAAGGCCCGAGAGGCCCGCTGGGTGGCGCGATCGAAGATGCCGTCCACCTTCCCGGGGTTGAAGCCTGCCTTCTTCAGCAGCTTCTCGCTCGCCAGCACCGCCGCGGAGCGCTCACCCAGCGCCTGGGCGGGATCCGTCTTGCCCTTGGCCAGCGTGAAGGACTTCGCCAGCTTCGCCCACGTGCCCGAGCCCACCCGGCCCGTCTCCTTGAGGTCGGACTTCTGCTGGAACGTCTTCAGCGCGGACGCCGTGCGCTCGTCCCACACGCCGTCGGTGCGCTGGGGATCGAAGCCCGCCGCCTTCAGGTGCTTCTGGACGTTCTCCACCGCGCGCTTGGAGGAGCCCGGGCCGATGCCGCGCGTCCCGTCCGTGTTCTGCTTCTTCGCCGCCTCGGCGGTGGCCGCATTGAGCTTGCGGTGCTGCGCGTGGCCCTCGGTCAGCCGGCGGCGGTAGGGCGCATGCTGGAGCTCGTTCACCTCCCGCTGGAGCGACTGGAACGTCTTCTTGTCGACCAGGCTCGACTCGCTGTTCTTCTTGAGCTCCGGCTGGTCCTTCTTGAACTGGCGCACCGCCTCGGCCGTCTTCTGATCAAAGACGCCGTCGACTTTACCCGTGTCGTAGCCGAGCTTCTTCAGCCGCTTCTCGGCGTCGAAGGCGTCCAGGTTCTTCTGGCCCACGCCGATCGCGCCCTGGAAGCCCTTCTGGTTGCAGTCCGGGCAGCCGCTGCCGTGCTTGCGAGCGCGCTGCAGCGTGTGGTCGAGCTTGTTGAGCGTGCCCTGATCCAGCTGGCCCGTTGCCTCGAGGCCCCACGCCTCCTGGAACTGACGCACCGCCTTCGCCGTCTCCGCGGTGAACTTGTTGTCCTTCGTTCCCGGATCGAAGCCGACGGTCTGCAGCGCTCGCTCGAGGAATGCCACCGCACGCTTCTGGGCGCCTTCGCCCAGCGGGCCACCCTCCGTGAGGGCCTGCTTCATCAGCTGGCTGCCCAGCTGATCCCTTTGCTTCACGCTCTTGATCGACATGAGGGAACTCCAGGATTTCCGGTGATAAGAAACATTCTTACCTGATCAGTATCGTTTCTCAGAGCCTGAGAGTTGCGTGTGCCGCTCCCTTTCCGTCTCTCCTACACGGACGCAGAGCACGGCCGGTGAGGCGGGAGCGCGTGCCGGGGGAGCGCCCGGGCAACCTGTCATACAAGCAGACAGGTTGGGCCAGAGCGCTCCGCCCGGCCCGGGCAACCTGTCATACAAGCAGACAGGTTTGGCCCGAGTGCTCCGCCGGGGCGCACCCCTGTTAGGGCCCCCCATCGTTGGCGGCGGTACTACGGGAGGCGGTGGTAGAGCGGGAGGTGGGCGGGGGCAGGGTAGAGCGCGAACCAGCCGGTGTAGCCGACATCGGGGCTTCGGAGGATGACCTCGGGTGTCTTGTCGCCGGAGCTGGTGAGCTGGCTCGCACCCAGGCGGCCGAACTCTCCCTGCCGGAGGGCGAGCCAGAGGTTCCCCGCCTCATCGAACACGATCCCCTCCGGGAGCGCGGTGACGGCGAGGCCGACCATCACCGACGGCGTGAGGGTGACGGTGCCCGAGCCCTGCTGATCCGCTGGCGTGAGGCGAGCCAGGGTCCCGTTGAAGTTCACCCACAGGTTGCCCGCGCTGTCGAACGCCAGGCCCGCGGGCCCGCGGAGGGTGCCAATGACCGGCGGGGGCGTCGTGCCCTCAATGAGGAGGTCCGGGGCCGCAGTGGACGAGGCCGTGAGACGGCTCGCGTCGTAGCGGGCCACCCGGTCATCACCACTGAAGGCGACCCACAGGTTGCCCGCCGGGTCGAACGCGAGGCCCAAGGGGCCATCCAGGCCTGTGATCTCGACGGTGGGCGTGGGGCTGCCGCCCGTGGTGAGCTGCTCCCGGGTGTACCGGACGATCTTGTCGTTGAAGGCCACCGAGACCCAGAGGTTCCCGCTCGCGTCGAAGGCCAGCGCGCGGGCTCGGGGGAAGCCGCCCTCCAGGGGCCCGTCGTTCAGGGTGATGTCCGCGGCCTTCGTGCCCGAGGTCCCCAACGAGGCGGCGGGGATCCGGAGTACCGGCGGATCCGCGGTCGTGCCACCTACCACCCACAGGTTGCCCTCCCGGTCGAACGCGGAGCCCTCCGAACCCCCAGTCTTGGCGGCCACCGTGGCGGGCGGAGTCCCGCTGGTGCTCAGCAGGTCCGCGGCGTACCCCAGCAAGGGCTCCGTTCCGCCCGAGCCATTGCTGGTCCACAGCTTTCCGCTGCTGGGGATGGGCGCGTAGGTGACCGCGACCACGGTCGTCTTTCCCTCGCTCACGCAGACCGGATTGGGGGAGACCTCTGGACGGTACGCCGTCCTCACGAGCGGATGGCTCGCCGCGACGATCTCGGTGGTGAGGCTGTAGCTCCCCGCCGCCAGGGTCAGGGTCTGCGAGCTGGTGAGGGCCTGGGTGCCTCCCCGCCCCTGGACCGACACGCCCGCCGCCGTGGAGCCTGGCAGCCCGGTGACGTTCACCTGGAGCGTGCCGGTGCCTCCCTCTTCGGCGCACTCCGAGCCGCTTCCATCAGAGCCGCAGGCAGCGAGGAACAGCGCGGAGCCAAGAAGGCCCAGGAACCTGAGTCTGTGCATCAACCCTCCCCATGGATGTATGGGAGGGCACTCCATGCTCATGGTTGCCTCGCGTCAAGGATGGGGAACCCTCGTTGGACGCTTTGCGTCAAAGAATTGCCGAGGCGCACGCCCGAGGGGCCAGCAGCGAGGCGTGGGGCTGATCTCACCCGGGCCAACCCACCGAGTTTCGGCGGGTCGTGTGTTTGCCTCGGAATCTACCTACAGGGTATTGAGTCTGCTCCGGCCCATAGGGGGAGCACATGAGCATCCTCATCAAGAACGGACGCATCGTCACCGCCGTGGACGACTACATGGCGGACGTGTTCATCGAGGGGGAGAAGATCTCCCTCATTGGCAAGGATCTGAAGGTCCAGGCGGACAAGGTCATCGACGCCTCGAACCGGCTGGTCCTCCCAGGCGGCATCGATCCGCACACGCACTTCGACATGCCCTTTGGCGGCACCACCTCGGCGGATGACTTCGCCAGCGGGACGAAGGCAGCGGCGTTTGGTGGCACCACCACCATCATCGACTTCGCCATCCAGTCCAAGGGCGAGTCCACGATGAAGGGGCTGGACGCCTGGCACGACAAGGCCAGCGGCAAGGCCACGATCGACTACGGCTTCCACATGATCATCACCGACATGCCCGACGAGCGGCTGCCGGAGATGCGCAGGCTGGTGGACGAGGGCATCACCTCGTACAAGCTCTTCATGGCGTACCCCGGTGTCCTCTATGTGGATGACGGGACGCTGTACCGCACGTTCCGGCAGGCGGGTGAGAACGGCACCCGCATCTGCATGCACGCCGAGAACGGCATCGTCATCGACGAGATCATCAAGGGGGCCGTGAAGGACGGGAAGACGGCGCCCCAGTGGCACGCGCTCACCCGGCCCACGCGCATGGAGGCCGAGGGCGTGCACCGCGCCATCGCCATCGCCGAGGTGGCCAAGGTTCCCCTTTACATCGTCCACCTGTCCAGCTCGGACGCGCTGGAGCAGGTGAAGATCGGCCGGGCGCGCGGCGTGGACGTGGTGGCCGAGACGTGCCCCCAGTATCTCTTCCTGGACCAGAGCTACTACGAGCGCGAGGGCTTCGAGGGCGCCAAGTGGGTGATGACGCCCGCCCTGCGCGAGAAGTGGAACCAGGACGTGCTGTGGCAGGGCCTGAAGTTCAGAGATCTCGAGACGATCGCCACGGACCACTGCCCGTTCTGCTTCAAGGACCAGAAGGAGCTGGGCAAGGACTCCTTCACGAAGATTCCCAACGGGGCGCCGGGCGTGGAGAACCGGATGAGCCTCGTCTACAACGGCGGCGTGGTGGGCGGGCGCATCAGCCTCAACCGCTTCGTGGAGCTGACCTCCACGGCGGCCGCCAAGGCCTTCGGGCTCTTCCCGAAGAAGGGCACCATCGCCGTGGGCTCGGACGCGGACATCGTCATCTTCGATCCGGAGCGCAAGGAGACCATCAGCATCAACAACCCCCACACGCACCACATGCGCGTGGACTACAGCGCCTACGAGGGCTTCCAGGTTCAGGGCTTCACGGAGACGGTGCTCTCGCGCGGGCGCGTCATCATCGAGAAGAACGAGCTGAAGACGGAGCGCGGCGGGCAGTTCATCAAGCGCGCCCCGCACGGCTCGCTGCTGCGCTGATTCCCACTCCCACCCCTTTTCATTCCCACCCAGAGCGTCGCAGCAGAGGATTTCATGGCACGTAAGGTCATCGGCGGGCTCATCCAGATGTCCAACCCCATCAACGACCCGTCGGCATCTGTGCAGACGATCCGCGATGCGATGTTCGAGAAGCACCTGCCCCTCATCGAAGAGGCAGGCAAGCGGGGCACCCAGATCCTCTGTCTGCAGGAGGTCTTCAACGGCCCCTACTTCTGTCCCTCGCAGGACGCGAAGTGGTGCGATCTGGCCGAGCCCATCCCCAACAGCCCCACGGTGGAGCGGCTGAGCGTCTACGCCAAGAAGTACCAGATGGCGATGGTCATCCCCATCTACGAGCGGGAGATGGCGGGCGTCTACTACAACACCGCGGCGGTGGTGGACGCGGACGGCACCTACCTGGGCAAGTACCGCAAGAACCACATCCCGCAGACGAACGGCTTCTGGGAGAAGTTCTTCTTCAAGCCGGGCAACCTGGGCTACCCCACCTTCCAGACGCGCTACGCCCGCATCGGCGTGTACATCTGCTACGACAGGCACTTCCCCGAGGGCGCGCGCCTGCTGGGCCTCAACGGGGCGGAGATCGTCTTCAACCCCTCGGCCACGGTGGCGGGCCTGTCCCAGTACCTGTGGAAGCTGGAGCAGCCGGCGCACGCGGTGGCCAACGGCTACTTCATCGCCGCCAGCAACCGCGTGGGCACCGAGGCCCCGTGGAACATCGGCAAGTTCTACGGCACCAGCTACTTCTGCGATCCGCGCGGCAACATGATTGCCGTGGGCAGCGAGGACAAGGACGAGCTGGTCACCGCGGAGATGAACCTCGATCTGATCGAGGAGGTGCGTCGCACCTGGCAGTTCTACCGCGACCGCCGGCCGGAGACCTACGAGAACATGGTCAAGCAGCTCCCGTAGCCAGTTGAGTAGCGAGGTCCCTATCCCCAATGAGAGTCATGGAACCCAAGCGCTTCGAGCTGCCCCCTGGCCGCGCAGAGGAAGGCTTCAAGGACAAGAAGCCCCTCTACAACTTTGGCGAGGCAATGGCCGAGGCCAACCGTTGCCTGTACTGCTCGGACGCGCCCTGCATCAAGGCGTGTCCCACCGCCATCAACATCCCCGAGTTCATCCGGAAGATCGGCACGGGCAACGTGAGGGGGGCCGCGCGCACCATCCTCACCGCCAACATCCTGGGCCAGAGCTGCGCCCAGGTCTGTCCGGTCGAGGTGCTGTGCGCGGGCTCCTGCGTCTACACCGGCTGGGGCCGCGAGCCGATCAACATCGGCCGGCTGCAGCGCTACGCGGTGGAGAACACGCTCGCGAAGACGCCCGACCTCTTGAAGGCCAAGCCCCCCACCGGCAAGCGCATCGCCCTGGTGGGCTCCGGCCCGGCCTCCATCGCGGCGGCGGGCATGCTCGCGCTGGAGGGGCACACCTGCATCCTCTATGAGCGCAAGGCCATCCCCGGCGGCCTCAACTCGCTGGGCATTGCCCCGTACAAGCTCAAGAGCCCCGAGGCGCTCCGGGAGATGGAGTGGGTGCTCTCCCTGGGCCGCATCGAGCTGCGCACCGGTGTGGAGGTGGTGGAGCAGGCGAAGGGGCCGGGCCAGGTGGCCACCTCGGAGCTGCTCGCGTCCCATGACGCCGTGTTCCTCGGGCTGGGGCTCGGGGCGGACTCGCGGCTGAACATCCCCGGCGAGGAGGGAGAGGGCGTCCTCGGCGCCACCCTCCTCATTGAGCGCATCAAGACGGAGCCGGGGCTGACGCTCCAGGGCGTCAAGCGCGCCATGGTCGTCGGCGGCGGCAACACCGCGCTGGACATCGCCCACGAGCTGGCGCTGCTCGGCGTGGAGGTGGACATGGTGTACCGCCGCTCCGAGAAGGAGATGGGCGGCTATGTCCACGAGCTGGATGGCGCTCGCCTGGACGGCGTGCGGCTGGTGGAGAACCGCCAGCCGGTGGAGATCCTCCGCAAGGACGGCAAGGTGGTGGCCGTGAAGCTTGCCGCCACGCGCGACGGCAAGCCCGTGCCAGGCACCGAGGAAGTCGTCCCCATCGAGCTCGTCGCCATGGCCATTGGCCAGGAGCGCGCCACGGGCGTGGCGAAGGCCTTCCCGGGCGTGGAGCTGGACGCTCGCGGCCGGGTGAAGGTGGACGCCGCCACGCACCGCACCGGCAACGCCAAGGTGTGGAGCGGCGGAGACTGCGTCAACGGTGGGAAGGAAGTCGTCAACGCCGTGGCGGAAGCGAAGATCGCCGTCCTGGACATCCAGCGGCACCTGGCAGGGGAGTAAAGAGCGATGGCCGATCTGTCGATTGATTTCTGTGGGGTTCGCAGCCCGAACCCCTTCTGGCTGGCCTCCGCGCCGCCCACCAACACCGGCGACCAGGTGATGCGGGCCTTCGACGCGGGCTGGGGCGGCGCCGTGTGGAAGACGCTGGGCAACCCCATCGTCAACGTGACGAGCCGCTTCGGTGGCATCGACTACGGCAACACCCGGCTGATGGGGCTCAACAACATCGAGCTCATCACCGACCGTCCGTTGGAGGTGAACCTCCGCGAGATGCGCGAGGTGAAGCGGCGCTACCCGAAGCACACCCTCATCGCCTCGCTCATGGTGGAGACGAAGGAGGAGTGGAAGGAGATCATCCGCAAGGCCGAGGACACCGGCGCGGATCTCCTGGAGCTCAACTTCGGCTGTCCCCATGGCATGTGCGAGCGCGGCATGGGCTCCGCCGTGGGCGCCGAGCCCAAGGTGCTGGAGGAGATCTCCCGGTGGGCCATGGAGTTCGCCCGGGTCCCCGTCATCGTCAAGCTCACCCCCAATGTGGGCGACATCCTCGAGCCCGGTGAGGCGGCGGTGCGCGCGGGCATCCCGGCGCTCTCGCTCATCAACACCGTCAAGTCGATCATGGGCGTGGATCTGGATCGCATGGTGCCCCTGCCTCGCGTGGGCAACGCCTCCACCAACGGCGGCTACTGCGGCCCGGCGGTGAAGCCCATCGCCCTCCACCTGCTGTCTCAGCTCACGCGCCACCCGCAGGTCGGCAAGCTGGCCATCTCGGGCATCGGCGGCGTCTCCAACTGGAAGGACGCGGCCGAGTTCATCGCCCTGGGCTCCACCTCGGTGCAGGTGTGCACCGCGGTCATGCACTACGGCTACCGCATCGTCGAGGACATGATCGAGGGGCTCTCGAACTTCCTGGACGAGAAGGGCATGAAGTCCGTGATGGAGCTGCGCGGCCGCGCGGTGCCCGCGTACCAGGAGTGGGGCGATCTGGATCTGTCCTACAAGCTGGTGGCGAAGATCAACGAGGACAAGTGCATTGGCTGCCAGCTCTGCTACGTGGCCTGCATGGATGGCTCGCACCAGTGCATCCACCTGCCGGGGCGCACGGAGGAGGAGTCTCGCAAGGCCGGCCACACGCACATCCCCACGGAGATCCCCAACCGCGTGGTGACGGCCCAGGCCGGCACGCCCGGCGCCCGGGTGCCCTTCGTGCACGAGGAGGAGTGCGTGGGCTGCAACCTGTGCCAGCTGGTGTGCCCGGTGCCGGACTGCATCACCATGGAGGAGGTGCCCTCGGGCAAGCCCCCCGAGACCTGGAACGATCGGGTCGCCAAGGGGACGGACTTCGTGCCCGGCGGGCTGGATGCCACCCTGGCCGCGCGCGGGAGGAGCCGCTAGACCATGTCGCTGACGAACGAGGATCTCGCGGCCACACCGCCGGAGAAGCGCACCTGGGAGATGAAGCACTTCGCCGCGCTGTGGATTGGCATGGCGGTGTGCATTCCCACATACACGATGGCCTCCGGGCTCATCGATCAGGGGATGAACTGGTGGCAGGCCCTGCTGTGCGTGGGCCTGGGCAACCTCATCGTCCTGGTGCCCATGGTGCTCAACGCGCACGCGGGCACCAAGTACGGCATCCCCTTCCCGGTGTTCGCGCGAGCCTCGTTCGGCGTCATGGGGGCCAATGTCCCCGCGCTGCTGCGCGCCCTGGTGGCGTGCGGCTGGTTCGGCATCCAGGCGTGGCTGGGTGGGCAGGCGCTGTGGCAGCTCCTGCTGGCGATGGCTCCCGGGCTCGAGGGGCCGCTCACCTCGGCGGGAATGAAGGAGGCCATCGGCATCCACCCGGGTGAGCTCCTCGGGTTCGCCGTGTTCTGGGCGATGAACCTCTACTTCATCGTCAAGGGCACCGAGTCCATCAAGTTCCTGGAGCTGTATGCCGCGCCGTTCCTCATCGCGGTGGGCCTGGCGCTGCTCGGTTGGGCCTGGGTGAAGGCGGATGGCTTCGGGCCCATCCTCTCCCAGCCGTCGAAGTTCACGGACACCGGCTCCTTCATGGCCGTCTTCGTCCCCGGGCTCACGGCGATGGTGGGGTTCTGGGCCACGTTGTCGCTCAACATCCCGGACTTCACCCGGTACGCGCGCAGCCAGCGGGACCAGGTCGTCGGCCAGGCGCTGGGGCTGCCCGGGACGATGGTGCTCTTCTCCTTCATCGGCGTGGCTGTCACCTCCGCCACCCCCATCATCTTCGGCGGGGAGACGATCTGGGATCCGGTGAAGCTGTTGGGCCGCGTGGGAGGTCCCCTGGTGACGCTGCTGGCAATGGCCGCGCTGTCCATCGCCACGCTGTCCACCAACCTGGCCGCCAACGTCGTCTCCCCGGCCAATGACTTCTCCAACCTGGCGCCGTCGAAGATCTCCTACAAGATGGGCGGCATCATCACCGCCGTCATCGGCGCGATCATCTTCCCCTGGAAGCTGATCGAGTCCTCCGGTGGCTACATCTTCACCTGGCTCATCGGCTACTCGGCGCTGCTGGGGCCGGTGGCCGGCATCATGGTCGCGGACTACTTCCTGGTGCGCCGCCGCGAGCTGTCGGTGGAGGATCTGTACCGGCGCGGCGGGCAGTACGAGTTCAGCGGCGGGGTGAACTGGAAGGCGATGCTGGCGCTGGCCATCGGCGTGGCGGTGAACGTGCCGGGCTTCCTGGCCGAGGCCGTGCCGGGGCTGAAGGACTCGGTGCCTGGCTTCTGGCGCACGCTCTACACCTACGCGTGGTTCGTGGGCTTCCTGCTCTCAGGCGCGCTGCACTACGCCTTCGCCGCGCTCTCCGCGCCGCCCAGGTCCGCGGCCCGGCTCGAGCCGGGAGGGTAGCGGCAGCTCTCTGACGCTCAGGCCAGCCGCCGCCCGAGGAGATCAAAGGCCTCGAGCGGGAGCTGGCTCGCCGGAGTCCGCGGGTACTCGGAGTCCAGGAGGGTGAAGCACATCAGGTCGCTGCGCGGGTGGTGCGCCGCGAGCTGCCTGTCACGCAGCCGCCCCTCGAAGGTGAACCCCAGCCGGCGCGCGACTGCCGCGCTCTTCTCGTTCTCCGGCGCGCACATCAGGTCCAGGCGCTTCACCTTGTCGAACTCGAAGGCCGTCTTCACCATCGCCGAGGTCATCTCCGTCGCGAAGCCGTGACCGACGGCGTCCAGGCGGAGCCAGTAGCCCACCTCGAGCGCACCGATGCCGGCCCGCTTGAGCAGGAAGGCCTCCCCCAACATCCTCCCAGTCTCCGGCTCGAAGGCCCCGTAGCCGCGATCCTGATCCAGATCGAAGCTCCCGCGCAGCCTCCGGACGTGCGCGACGTGGGCCTCCAGGGGCATGACTCCCTCGGGATAGAGCTCCGCCAGGTGGTCCCCGCTGGAGTCCAGCGCATCCTTGCGGCGCTCCGCGTCGCCTGGCTCGAGGCAGCGCACGATGAGGCGGGGCGTTCGTAAGAGATAGGCAGGGGGCGGGGCGGTAGGAGTGCTCATGCGGGGGGTTCTACACAAGAAGGAGCAAAGGGTCAGGCACGATGCCCACTCCAACACCCTCCTCCGCCACATCCACCAGGGCGCGCCAGCGGAGGCCCGGCTGTTCCTGGTGGAGAGGGTGATGCCGGACGATGGCCAGCCCTCGCCCGTGCCGCTCATGGACCTCAACGCCCGGAAGCGCTGAGCGCTCTCCAAGGTCAGGCGGCGCGGACCCCGCTCTCCCTGCGCGAGAGCAGCTCCCGCAGCCGGCCAATGTCCATGGGCTTCACCAGGTGCTCGTCGAAGCCGGCCTGCAGGGCGTGGAGCCGGTCCTCCTGCTGGCCGTAGCCCGTCACCGCGACCAGGAGCATGCCTCGTCCCTCCTCCGTGGAGCGCAGCGCACGGGCCACCGAGTAGCCGTCCTGTCCTGGCAGGCCGATGTCCATGATGATCGCGTCGGGCCGCAGGCTGCGTGCCCGCTCCAGGCCCGAACAACCGTCCTCCGCCTCGAAGACGGTGTGTCCTTCCGCCTCGAGCAGGGCCCGCACGGCCTCCCGGGTGTCCGAGTGATCCTCCACCACCAGCACGCGCCGTGAGGGGAGCGCCGCCGCCGCCCAGGCTGGCCGGGTCAGCTCCACCGTTGCCAGCCGGGGTAGGCTCAGGGTGAAGGTGCTGCCGCGCGAAGGCCCTGCGCTCTCCGCGAGGATGGAGCCTCCGTGCAGCTCCGCCAGCCGTTTCACGAGCGTGAGCCCGATGCCCAGCCCTCCCTGGGCGCGGTCCAGCGTCTCGCTCACCTGGTAGAAGAGCTCGAAGACGCGCCCGAGCGCCTCGCGAGAGAGCCCCACGCCCGTGTCAGACACCTCGAGCACTGCCTGCTCGCCGCTCGCCCGGGTGGTGACGATGACGCGCCCCCCCGCCGGCGTGTACTTGAGGGCGTTGGACACCAGGTTGGTGATGATCTGATCGATGCGGCCCTCGTCGCCCTCGGTCCACACCGGCTCGACCTCGGCCACCACCTGATGGGCGTGGGTGCGCCCGGAGAGCTCGAGCGCGGTGATGGCGCGGCGCACGCTCTCGGCCAGGTCCACCGGGTGCTTCTGGAGGAGGATGCGGCCGCTCGTGACGCGCGCGACGTCGAGCAGGTCATCCACCAGGCGGGCCAGGAGCAGGGCCTGCCGCTCCACCAGCGCCCGGACGCGCTCGCGGCGCGGCTCATCCTTCACCATGGCGATGAGCTTGATGCCACTGGTGATGGCAGCCAGCGGGTTGCGCAGCTCGTGGCCCAGCATGGCGAGGAACTGATCCTTGGCGCGGTTGGCGGCCTCGGCGTCGGCGCGCGCTGCCTGCGCCGCGTCCATCTGCGCCCTGAGCGCCCCCTCTCGCTCCGCCACCTGCGAGGTGGCACGCGTGAGCGCCGTCCGCAGCCCCTCCAGCTCGGAGATGCCCGTGCTGCCCGCGTGGGCGAAGGCCTCGGGAGAGGCCGTGCTGTCGGTGGCCGCACGCGCCAGGCCGCGCAGGGGCTGGGTGATGCGGCGGCCCACCCACGCGGCCCAGCCCAGGGCGATGAGGCAGCACACCAGCCCCACGGTGAGCACCCCCAGCAGCGAGCGGTTCACCGAGGCGGAGAAGGTCGAGCGGGGAGCGGAGAAGGCCACCGTCCAGGGCGCCACCTGGGCGCGGGCATAGGCCGTGAAGGCCTCCATCCCATCCACTGTCACCGTGGGAAAGAACCCCTCGGGAGCGCTGCGGACGGTGTCCAGGAACTGCTGGTGGGCCGGCGTCCCGACATACTGGGAAGCACCCCGGCTGCGCGAGAGGATGATCCCCTCCGAGTCCACCACCGCGCCCACCCAGGCCTGGGGCACTCGCTGGTCGGACCAGAGCTGGTCGAAGTGCCGCACGTCATACGCCGCGGTCAGCACTCCGGTCAGCTGCCCCTCCTTGAAGACGGGCACTGCCACCATCACGGTGCGCAGGCCCAGCGCGCGGGTGGTGAGGAAGTCGGAGGCCGCTGGCTTCCCCGTGTCCACCACGGCGCGGAAGTAGGGCCGGTCCGTCGCGTCGGGAAGCACGCTGCCGAAGGGCCTGCCGGTGGTGAAGAGCGTCTTCCCCGAGGGGGCCAGGAGGTTGATCGTCATCCACGGCTGCTGCGGACGCAGCACGTCCTGGCAGGTGTCATAGAAGGCTCGCAGGTCTCCCTCTCGGAGCGATCGCTCGTGGGTGAGGACCTCCAGCGCGCGCAGGGACTGGCCCAGCTCGCGATCGATGGCCACTGCCAGGGCGCGCGCCGTCTCCCGCATCCCCCGCTCCTGGGCCTCGCGTTGCGCGCCGGTGAAGCGCACCACCATGGCCACCGCGAACAGCAGGACGGGCACCAGGATCCCCAGCGCGAGCAGCGCCAGATAGAAGCGGAGCGGGCGAATTTTCATGGGCCTCGCTCTGGAGCTTGAGAGAGTCCGTACATGTGGGAGTCCTCGGGGCGGGAGTGAGGGACTCCACGAAGCGCATCGTCCCCCCAGGACTCAGAGGGCCGCAACGCGCATTCTTACAGTGTGAGTTGCCTCACTCTTCCTGTGAGGCTGGAGGACTCGAGCAAGGAGGGAGCCGAGAGGGGGAAGTGGCCCGGTCAGCCGTTGGCCGCCTTCCAGCTGGCGAGGGCTGCGGCGGAGAGGATGAGCAGGCCCCCCACGATCAAGGAGGCGGTGAGCGGCTCACGCAGCAGCCCCACGCCCAGCACCACCGCCACCAGCGTGTCCAGCAGCGCCAGGACTCCGAGCGCGGAGAGGGAGATCCGCGGAATCAGCCAGTACAGGAGCTGGTAGGTGACCACCGTGCCGAGCAGCGCCAGCCAGAGCAGGGCGAACACCGCGCGGGGTGTCCAGTGCGCGGGCGCATCTCCCTCCAGCAGGAAGGACACCCCCAGCAGCGGCAGGGAGCTGCTCAGCGTCTGCACGCACACGAGCAGGTGCGGCGGAACGTGGGCCATGTGCCGCTTCACCAGCACGTTGGCCACGGAGATGAGCCCCGCCGAGCCCAGGATCAGCAGACACCCGAGCAGCACCTGGCTGGAGAGCGCCAGCGTGGCGAGCTGCGTGTGCTGCAGCACCACCACGCCCGCCAGCCCGAGCGCCGCGGCGAACAGCTTGCGCGGCGTCAGGAGCTGGTCCGGCAGCAGCGCCCGCCCCACCAGGAGCACCCAGACGGGGTAGGTGGAGAAGAGCAGCGCGGCCCAGCTCGAGGGAATCCACTGCTGCCCGACGAACATCATCCCAAAGGGGAAGCCGATCTGCAGGGTGCCCAGGCCGACGATGCGCCCCAGGGTGCCAGCGCCCTGCGCTCGGGCCTGGGTGCGGATGAACGGCAGCAGCACCAGCCCGGCTACCAGCATGCGGATGCCCACGAAGCGCAGCGGCGGCAGATCCTCCAGCCCCACCTTCGCTACGGCCCATGTCGAGCCCCAGGTGATGAAGCAGATGCAGTACGCGAGGACGATCTTCAGCGTGTCCGCGGGGCGGCGAGCCAAGGAGGAGGCCATGGGCACGCGGGGCGTCAGAATCCCCGGGGGGGCATGCTTGGGGAGCGCAGCAGCCAGTTGTCCCGAGGGTAGGTGGCGGTGCTGTCGATGAGGTGCACGGAGTAGGCGTGGCGGCTCTTCGATGAGGTATTGGCGCCGCTCTTGTGGGGCAGCAGGCCGTGGAGCACCACCAGCGTGCCCTTCTTCACCTCCAGAGGCACGAAGCCCTCCTCGGGCAGTGGCGTGGGGTCCAGCACCTGGAAGGCGGTGCCGCCACCTGGCGTGCGCACGAAGCGCTTCTTCAGGCCCAGCGCGTGTCCACCTGGCAGTGCCCAGAGGCAGCCGTTCTCCAAGGTGGCGTCCTCCAGGGCGAACCAGAAGCCCAGACAGGTGAGCGGCTGGGTGTAGAGGAACGTCGAGTCCTGGTGGCTCGTCACCTCGCCGCCGATGTGCGGCTGCTTGAAGATGTACATGGACTGCAGCAGCAGCGGCTGCTTCCAGCCCAGCTCGGTGGCCAGGGCCGCCAGCCCGGGCGCGCGGGAGAACGGGTTGAAGAGCGGATCCAGATCGTGCAGCGCGTGGCCGATCTTGTTGATGGACAGCGCCTTGTCCTGGCGCAGCGAGCCATCCGGCCGGAAGGCGTTCTCCTCGAAGAAGAACCGGATCTGGTCCCCCGAGCTCAGGAAGTACTCGTCCGAGGTTCGCGTCTGCTCGTGGGTGGTGAAGATGGAGACCGTCTCCGGCTGGAAGCCGGCCACCAGCTCCTCGGCGCGCGTCATCAACGCATCGCAAGCGGCCGCCGAGGCAAAGCCCGGCAGCACGAGGAAACCCTGTCGCTCGAAGTCATCGGCCCGGCTCATGCTTGCCCCCTGCGCGCGGCGGACCGTATCCGTTGAATGCTGGATGCTTCAAGCGTGGGCAGAGACAAGCAAAACCACGGCCTGCGCACGATGTGTGACGGAGTGTGATCAGTTTCAAGCCGAGGTGTGGCTCCCGCAGGTGCATGTGGGCCCCCCAGGCAATACCTCTTCTTGGGCCCTGGGGTGATGGGAGCGGGCGTGGGTATGGGTGAAGTTTTTCCAGGAGAGACGGTGGCCGTGCGGGGAGCCCCGCGGGGCCTGTTCGCGAGGGTGGCGAACACCCCGGTCAGCCCCGAGCCTCCCTCGGGGACGGTGGCGCTGGTCTTCACCGACGTGCCGGCAGCGACGAGGCTCTGGGAGCGGTGCCCCCTGGCCATGCGGGATGCCCTCGAGATCCAGGACACGGTGCTGCGGGCGGTGCTGGATCGCTGTGGCGGCTATGAGGTGAAGACGCAGAGCGGCTCCTTCATGCTCGCGTTCTCCTCGCCTCAGCAGGCGGTGAGCTGGTGCCTGGTGGCCCAGGAGGCGCTGCTGGAGGCCCCCTGGCCCCAGGAACTCCTCTCGCAGCCCGAGGCGGCGGAGGAGGTGGGGCCTCGCGGCCTCTTGAACCGGGGCCTGCGGGTTCGCATGGGCGTGCATGTCGGTGAGCCGGAGTGCCGCGTGGACGGGCGGACCGGGCGGGTGGACTACGTGGGCCGCGCGGTGAACGCGGCGGCGCGCGTGGCGTCCGCGGGCCATGGGGGGCAAGTGCTGGTGAGCGGAGCGGCCTGGGCCCAGGTGGCGGGCTCGACTGAGCTGCAGGGCCAGTCCGTGCGCCCGCTGGGGACGTTCCGCCTCCGGGGGCTGGACAGTCCGCTGGCGCTGGTGGAGGTGCTCCCCGCCTCGCTCTCCGAGCGGCGGTTCGGAGTTCCGCTGGTGCACCGGGAGCGGCAGGGCAACGTGCCGGCCGCGCAGCCCGATCTCATCGGCCGGAGCACGGAGCTGGAGACGCTGCGGCGGTGGTTCCGTGAGGGCACTCGGCTCGTTACCCTCCTGGGGCCGGGCGGCATGGGGAAGACGCGGCTCGCCACCCACTTCGGCGGGCTGGAGCTGGAGTCGTGCGCCTGGGAGGGCGGGGTGTGGCTGTGCGAGCTGGCCGAGGCGAGGACCGAGGACGCGCTCTGCCACACCGTGTGGCAGGCACTCGGTGTACCCCCGGCGCGCGAGACGGAGGTGCGCGATCCGGTGGAGCACCTGGGGCTCGCGCTGAATGGCTACGGGGATGTGCTGATCATCCTCGACAACCTGGAGCAGGCCACCTGGCTGGGGACGAGGCTGGTCGAGCGGTGGCTCGCGCTGGCTCCGCGTGCGCGCTTCCTCATCACCTCGAGGGAGGTGCTGGGGCTGCCCGAGGAGCGCCGGTTGGAGCTGGGCTCGCTGTCCCTGCCGGACGCGGAGGAGACGCGGCTGGAGGCGATTGCCCGCTCGGAGGCGGTGCGCCTCTTCGTCCAGCGGGCGCGGGAGGTGCGGGGGCGCTTCGAGCTGACGGCTGAGGAGGCGCCGCACGTGGTGGACATCGTCCGCCGGCTGGACGGCATCGCCCTGGCCATTGAGCTGGCGGCGGCGCGGACGGGCGTGCTGGGCGTGGGACAGCTCCGGGAGCGGCTCTCACGCCGCTTCGAGCTGCTGCGCAGCGGGCGGCGGGGGGCCTCGGAGCGGCAGGCCACGCTGCGCGGAGCGATCGACTGGTCCTGGAACCTGCTCGCGCCGGCGGAGCGGTCCGCGCTGGCCCAGTGCTCGGTGTTCCACGGTGGCTTCACGCAGGAGGCGGCGGAGGCGGTGCTGGAGCTTCCCGGAGGTGCCGAGGTCGTGAGGGAGGTGCTCCAGTCGCTGCGCGCCCGATCGCTCCTGCGCGCCTTGGAGGCGGAGGGGCCTGGCGGAGAGCTGCGCCTGGGGATGTACGAGAGCATCCGGCAGTACGCCGCCGACCGGCTCCAGGAGGTGGGGGGCGAGGCGGCGGTGGTGGCGAGGCACTCGCAATGGTACCTCGCGCTCGCTCGCGGCTTGAGGCAGCGGGTTCGCGGAGTGGGAAGCGCAGGGGCGCTGCGGCGGCTCGCGCTCGAGCGGGAGAACTTGTTGGCCGCCTGCGACAGTGCGCTCTCCCTGGCGCCCGCCACGCCACACTCCTTGGGGCGGGCGCTGGAGGCGCTCGAGGCGCTGGAGCCAGACTTCGTGACCCGTGGGCCCCTCTGCCTGTTGCTCGCCCGGCTCAATCGGGCCATCGAGCTGGCCGGCTCTTTTGAGGGTGCACCCGAGCCGCTGGCAGGGATCCGCGCGGTCCGGGGCCGTGTCCACCTGGAGGCGGGCCATCTCGAGGCCGCACGAGGAGATCTAGAGCAGGCCAGTGCCGCACTGAGCGCCAGTGGGGACAGGGTGGGGGAGAAGCGGGTGCTGGTGGATCTGTCCATCGTGACGCGCCACCAGGGAGATCTGGAGGCAGCGTGGGAGTTCATCCAACGGGCGCAGCGGCTGCCCTCGGGAGACGACCGGTGGCTGGAGGCGTATACACAGGGCAATCTCGGCCTCCTCGAGCAGGCCCGCACGGGCGCGGCGTCGGCCATTCCCCACCTTCGCGCCGCCCAGGCGCTGTTTCGCGCGGTGGGGGACGTGACGTTCGAGGTGAGCTTCACTACCTACTGCGCCGTGGCTCTCGGAGAGATGGGGTGTGTGAGTGAGGCGGTGGCGCTGGTGACTGGGGCGATGGCCCGAGCCGCCAGCGTCGGGGACCGTGCGGGACACACCCTCGCGCGGCTGCACCTGGGGTGCCTGCTGCTCGAAGAGGGACGGGCGCTGGAGTCGCGCGAGCACCTCACGGCCGCTGTGCGCATGGGGCGGCAGCTCGGCGCACGCTTCCTGGAGGCCATGGCAATGGGCGAGCTGGGGCGCACCGAGCTGGCCTTGGGGGATCTGGCGGAGGCGAGGCACTGGCTGGCGGAGGCGGTCTCCTCGTTGGAGGAGGTGGGGCGGTGGCATGCGCTCCGCTTCGCCGCGCACCGCGCCGCCGTGGAGGCCGTGCTGGGAGATCTCCCGGCGGCGCTGTCGAGCTTTGAGGCGCTGGAGGAGGAGCCCGAGGTCCGAGCCGATCCGGTGCTGCGCCACCTCGTGACGCTGCTGCGAGCGGCAGTGGATCTGGCGGTGGCGGACGAGGCGCCTGCGGACAGTGAGGAGGCGCGGCAGGCCCGAGAGGCGGTACAGTGCCGAGTGGAAGCTCTCCGCGGCACGCCGGGACGCGTGACCTCTTCGGACGTGCGTGGAGCGATGCGCTTCCTGGAGCAGCGGCTCTCTCGGCTCCCCATGTGAGGCGGAGGCTGAGGGAGCTGAGCCAAAGCACACGGGCAGACGGTGGAGCATCCATCGGCCCATGCCTCAGTCGATGAACGCCTCTCGGAGGCCGCCTGCACATGGGGGGTGTTGGTCAGTCCAGAGGTGACACCGGAGATGGCTCACACAATAGGAGGCGCTCAGGGGAGGCGCAGTGGCGCAGCGCAAGGCGTACTACCCACGCGACACCTGAGTGCGTGGGGCTCCCAGTCATCGTCGTGGCATGAGGGCCTGCCCACCCCTGACGCGGTGCCCCTGGGAGGGGGAGCGGCAACCGGTGGACGGAACACCCGGTGGGAGTCCTCCTCCTCCGCATGGCACGAACCTGTATGACAAGCAGTCCGGCTCAGGGAGGCCGAGTCCGACCGGAGCCCACTTGTGGATTGAGGCACAGAGCTTGGGTGGCCTTGAGGTG
>NZ_DASPHO010000202.1:0-6484 GCF_035629615.1 Hyalangium sp.
GCCCCTCGACTGCGCCCAAGCCCCGCGCCGTCCGCAGAGCCTTGCCTGCATGGCTCTCCTCGGGCATCGCCGCCGCGGTGGGCGGGATGATGGGGGTGGCCTTCTTCGAGCTTCAGTACAGGCGAGGACGAGAAGACGAACCGCCCCCTCTCATTGTCGAGGAGTGGCACGCGCCGCCCGTGGACACGCCGGATGCGGGCGTGGGGGAGAAGGCGCTCCTGTCCGCGGCCCAATCCCAGCGCCCGGCTTCCTCCTTCTATGTCCTAGGCTTGCCGATGCCCAAGGGCCCGCAGCCGGGACAGAAGAAACCGCCGTGTGACCTTGAGGCCGAGGTGGCTGCTCTGGGTGCATGCTGGGTCATCATCAAGAAGGATCCGCCTTGCGGAGCAGTCGCTTACGACCTTGCTGGGCACTGTGTCCGCGCCACCTTCGAGGCCCCCCGCCAACCCACCTCCGAGCAGCCATGACCCTGCTCAGGGGCAGCCGGAGCTCACCTGGAGCGCGTCGTAAGCCATCCACCCGTTGCGCTTGGTGCTCGTCGCCGCGATGACGTAGCCGTAGATGAACTTCATCGTCCCCGACTGCTGTCGGTAGCGGCCCGAGCTGTCCTGGACCCAGAGCGGAATGTCGATGGACGGGGGGCCGTTGTCCGTCGGCACGTCCAGGCGCTGGAACTTGGTCCCCGCAGGGAAGTGGTCCACCGCCGGGCCGCCCAGGGCAAAGCCTGGCACGTTGAAGGTGAGGTTGGCCGAGCGCAGGCCATTGGCGCGCACCAGCGGCAGGTAGTCGCCCGCGCGCTCATGCGTCGCCGTGCTGTCGTAGACCACCTTCTTCAGCTCGAGGGTGGTGTCATGCGAGTTGCGCACGGAGTAGCACCCCAGCTTGGCCAGGCCCGCCCCCAGCGCCGAGAGTTGGCCCACCTTCTGCTCGAAGGACGTCCGTCCCAGGATGGCCGAGGTCGGCAACCACCCGGCGCTCGAGTTGGACGTCGACACCGCGAAGGCATGGAGCTGGCCGGCGAAGGTACGCGTCTGGCCGTAGTTGAAGGCGGAGCTCGTCCGGGTGTTCGTGCCCATCACCGTGCCGTTGCCGTCACGAATGGGGACACCCGTCGCCAGGCCCCAGTTGTCGTCGGCGGGATCGTTGGTGGGAACGCGATTGCCGCCCGAGGCTTGCAGCTTGCAGTTGTACGGGCTCTCCAGACAGTACGTCCCGTTCACGCCCGAGTAGGCGGCCTGCTTCTGACTCGAGAGCGCCTCGCCAGCCCCGGGGCTCTCGTCGACGGGCAGCTCGCCCCCACACGCAGAGGACACCAGGCCCACAGCACAAATCATGAAAATATGGTTTCGCATGACTTCACGGAAAACAGAGCGAACCCCTTTGTGTCAAATGGTTTTCTGAGAATCTGCGAGCCGCACCGAGCAACGGAGCCCGAACACGCTGGGCCCAGGTCCTCTTCTGTCCGCTAGTTGAACCAGCCGTTTCCGCGCAGCCGGTCAATGAGCGTGCGGGAGTCACCCGCGTTGTCTCCGACGATGTAGTCCACGGAGGCGGGGTCCACGTGGCCGACGTCATCCTTGGCCAGCTGCCAGAAGCTCACCTGTTGAATACCGAGGTTCTTCAGCTCGTGCATCCAGGCCTCGGTCAGCTCGGCGTACTGCTGCTCGGAGAGAGCCTTCGTGGCCTGGGTGTCGCGGGGGATGCTGAATTCCCCGGCGGTGACCGGCTTGCCCTGGGCCTGGGCGATCTCCACCCAGACCTTGAGCGAGTCATAGTCCATCTGCGGGAAGGTGCCCTGCGAGCTGCCGTCCTCGCGCCGGTTCTCCCACGGGAGCTGCCCGGGCATGGCGGTGGGGTAGAAGTGCGGCGAGATGATGTCCGAGGCCTCCACCACTCGCTCCATGGCGGCCCGGGCCTTGTCCCAACCGTGGGTCGGATGTCCGAGCGCGCCCGGCGTCACCTGCAGGCTGATGAGCGGCCGGTTCGCATCGCCGCCGTTGGCGCGCACGGTGTCGCGGATGAGGTTCGCCTTCCCGACGTACCAGTCGGCGAAGTCCGAGGCGTGGTTGGGGTCGCCGATCTCGTTGCCCACCGACCAGACGATGTTCGAGGCGCCCGCATTGGCGCCGACGATGGTCTCGATGCGAGCGTTGAGCTCCTCCTCACGGCCCCGGTAGGCGTTCACGTCCTTGTCCATGGTGGCGCCGTCAAAGAGGTCCACCGTGACGGTCATCCCGCGCCGGGCGGCCTCCTCGGAGATGATGCGCACGCGGGCGGCGAGCGCGGCATTGTCGTTGCCCAGGGGGTTCTCGGGGAAGTCAGCGGCCCAGATGCGGACGTTGTCCACGCCCATCTCCCGCAGCCGGTCGAGGTCCTGGTTCACCGCGGCGCGGAAGCCGGCCTCATCGTTGATGGGGTGAGGCATGTGCCCGCTGTTGGCGCGGCCGAGGTCCGTGTAGTTGCCAGCCACGAAGTGTTGCGGGCGGCCGTCCGGGGTGAGGAGCCGCCCGTCCCCGGCAGGGGCACCTCCCGGAGTGCCTGGGGAGGGCACGCTGCCGGTGCCGGCCTTGCGGACGTACTGCTCGCTGACCCAACCCTCACCCGCCGGACCGCTCACGTGCACCCAGCCGTTGCGCGAGGCAGGGCCCCCCTCCGGAGGAGGCGTCACCTGCAGCGTGCTCCCATCCGCCAATCCGCCGATGCGCTCCTGGTCCGAGCCCGGCCCCTTGCGCAGGTTCAGCCCATCCGGCGCGCTCACCTGGAGCACGTCCCCTGGGGCGTAGGTGCCGCCGCCCACGCCCGCTGGAGCAGTGACCGGCGGCGTCACCGGGCCCGCCGACGGGCGTGCCTTGTACTCGTCGCTCTGCTTGAACATGGCCGTCAGGGTGTCGCGCACCTCCTGCTCCGACTTCCCCTGGCTCGCCAGGTGGTTGGCGTAGGAGACCCAGCTCGCCTTGCCGGAGGGATCGCTCGGGCGCCCCAGCACCTGCTGGTAGGTGTCCTCCACGAGCTGCTCCGTCGAGTAGGCCGGCGCCTGCGGGCTCTCGAGGGTGCCCGGCTGAGTGGGCGCCGCGGGCGGGGTGGCTGGCGCTCCCGCCTCCGCGGCGCTGGGCGTGGCCCGGAAGGAGACCAGATAGTTCACGTGGTGGTTCGCCGGCATGGAGAACGGCCCCACCTCCTGGCTCCCAAAACCTGCGTACGGATTGCCCGGAACATCCTTGGGCGTCACCCACACTTTGACGGCACTGCCGCCGTACATCGGCGCATCGAAGTAGGCGCTGGTGGCCCCGCCCGTGTTGGCGCCCGTGGTCCACGCATCCCGTGAGACGCCGTAGGGATCCTGGATCTTCGGGCTCGCCGAGGTGACGGCCTGTCCCGGGCCGGAGGTGTACTGGACGTCGAAGTAGCGCGCCATGTCCTCCGCGGGGATCTCCTTCCCGCTCGCGTCCAGCACGCGCACGTACACGTTGTGGTTCCCGCCGGACTGCTGGTCGTTCTGAAAACGTACTGTGTCGACGGTAAACGTGCCCTTCTCGCCCACGCTGTGCGGCTGCACCGTCACGTTCAGCCCGGCCTCGGTGGCGATGCGAGGATCCATGTCCGCCGCCCTGCGGGAGGTGCTCATCGGCGTCCGGGTCACGCTCGCGGCGTCGAAGCGGTCCATGCCGTAGTCGCGCAGGGCCGTGCTCCGAAGCGGCGTGCTGCCCTTGTCCTGACGGAGCTTCGCCTCGGGCCCACCCGCCTCCCCCTTCTTGCTCGTGGGGACCGACTCCTTCTGCGTCGGGGCTTCAGAGCGCTTGGACTCCGGCTTGGGACTGCTCGACGAGGTTCTGGAGACGGACATGGAAAACCTCTCTTGCGCTCTGAGAAAAAAGGAGCCCGTGATGCGAGGGGACAGTTCGTGAGGATTATCGCGGCCCACCATTAAAGATTTCGTCTCCTCTTTTTTTTCGGAAACCTTGGCGGGGGTGCGCCGAGAATCTTCATGCACGGCTTCACTTCGCCTTGAGAGGGCAAGTCATGACCACGATCCGCAAGGACACTTCCTCCACTTCCCAGGCCTCCAAGCGCACCGAGTCCTCGCACTCTTCCCACGGGGCCACGACGCAGCGCGCTGGAGGGAGCGCGGAGAAGGCGCAGAGCTCCCCCGCTCGCGCGCTCTCTTTCGACAAGAGCAGCTTCACGGCGGCGCAGCGCCCGCGGGTGGAGCTGAATCCGACGAACTTCGCCAACCGGGTGGATGTCCGCAACGCGCTGAGAGGGCCGGAGGGCGCGGGCACTCCAGGCGAGTACGTGCGGACGAAGGATGCCCTGAACCTGCGAGGGGTGCCTTCCACGGAGAACAACACGCCGGTGGCGGTCATCCCGCAAGGGACTCGGCTCGAGGTCACCGCAGACGCCAACGGCGAGACGCGCAAGGACGGCTTCGTCCACGTGAGCTGGAGCGACAACGGCACCGCGCGCTCCGGGTGGGTGGCCGAGCGCTTCACCGAGCCTTCCGCGCCCCCTAGCCCCGCGGACGAGCAGGCGCTGGAGCAGGCCAAGGACGTCTACATCAACCAGTTCGCCGCCGAGCAGCAGGTGTCCTATACGGATCCGGCCACGGGGCAAGCCGTGACGGGTGACGGCTCCAACGCCAACTGCGGGCCGACCTCCGTGGCGATGGCGCTCGAGGCCCAGGGGCTCAGCCTGCCCCCCATCCCTGGCGTGACAAGCAACGGCACCGCTGGGGACCAGGTCCAGGCAGCGCGGTTCCACATGTACAACGGCGCCGACGGCGCGCGTGACGGCGTGGTGCTCCAGGACGCGAACGATCCTTCCAAGGGCTACCAGTACTCGCCGATGAAGGGCGCGGGGAACGAGAACAGCACGTACACCGGTTTCTCGGGCGTGGAGCGAGCAGTGACAGCGGCGGGCGGCAAGGCCGAGTACATCCCCGCCAGCTCCAGCGGGGTGGCCCAGGCGATCGCCGAGGGCAAGTCGGTCGTCCTCTCGGGTGACTTCACCGAGCAGGTGCCAGTGCCGGCCCAGCCAGGGCAGCCGGCGAACGCGCAGGGCCAGCTGCTGGACGCCAACGGCAACGTCGTCACCCAGGCGGCGACGAAGACGGACACCTGGGCCCGCGGTGGCGGAGCGACGCAGCACCTCGTGGCTGTCACGGGGATGACGGCAGAGGGCAACTTCATCGTCTGCGATCCGGCGCACCCGGACAGCCGCCCCGTGGAGGTCACCCCTGCCCAGCTCGACGCCTTCATGCGTGGCAACGCTGGCGCGATGTCCGTGGACGGCACCCCCTGAGCAACCCGCGCTCAGCGACCCTCGAATTTTCGTGAGGCAGGGCGCGGCTGCCAGAGAGCCGGCGGCACCCGGGAGCGATTAGGCCGGGTGGAGCAGGTGGCCTGCCCTTTGCTGCTGGGCAGGGAACCTCTCTACACAAGGCGGCGCGCGTTTGAAGAAGACCCTGGTGGTTGCGCATGTCTGCTCGCAGGAGCGGTGTGGGCTCAGCCTGAGACGGAGCTCCTCCATGAGGCCCACCCTTCAGCGAACCCAGAGACGTCCTTGACCCTCTGGACCCAGCCTGTGGGCGCGCTCGCACTCTGGGCGGGCTTCCGTGCCGTGACCCAGGAGGACACCTATCTGATGGTGCCGGTGGGGGCGAACGTCCCCCTCAGCCCAACCCAGGAGCTGGTGCTCGAGCTCACGCCCATCTGGACGCGCCAGGACTGCGAGGCCCGCTGCAGCTCGCTGGCGCTGGCCGTGGCCGTGGGCACCGCCTGGGCCGTCGCGCCGAACGGCTCGGGCGGCGGCTTCTTCCTCCAACCGAAGCTCGTGGGCGTCGTCTCGCGAGACTCGCGTGAAGCGGGCTTCGAGGTCCCCTTCGACGAGGGGTCCTGGTCCGCGACGCGGGGGCAGCTCTCGCTGGGACTCGACGTGGGCTACCGCATGAACTTCGGACGCTTCTTCATGGCCTTCGTCCTGGGAGGCAGCGTGGGACTGGGGTGGGACGTCCCCACCTCCAGCCACAGCATCTTCTTCTCCCTCCTGGACTGGCCCCAGCGCTCCTCCCAGGACAAGGTCGTCTGGGACTTCAACCTCCATCTCCTACGTCTCGGCGCGAGCTTCTGACCTCACTCCTCGCGCGAGGCGCTGAAGATGAGCTGGGACTGCTGCTCCCCCCCCCCCGTCACCACCGTGAACGTGCGCTCCACCGCCTTGAGCCCCTGGATGCTCTTTGTGGACAGCTCCATCAACATCGCGCCGAACGCCTTCACGTGGAAGGACACGCGCCACAGCTCCTCCAGGTCCTCGAACACGCGCTCGAGGGCCGTCGGATCCGCGCCCTGCTGGAGCCCGTCCCGCAGCCGCGCCATGCCCGCCAGCAGCCGCTGCCACCGCACGTACGTGCCGCCGTACTGGCCGCCCACGTCCGCCAGCCTCGAGTTCTTGTCCAGCACGTCCGCGAAGGTGTTGGGGAACGCCGTGC
>NZ_DASPHO010000203.1:0-6365 GCF_035629615.1 Hyalangium sp.
GATCATCTGGGCTGCCTTGCTGCCGCCGGAGGGCCCCACGGGAGGGTTCTTCCGAGACCGCAAGCCCATTGAGTGGTAGCCGGGGTGGGGCAGGGCGCCTACAGCAAGGCCGAGGGCTTACCGGCCTGATGCTGGAGGAGCGCGGCGGCCCGGGTGTCGCGCGGCACACCGAAGCGCTGCCGGGAGCACGCGAGGATCTGCCCCGCGTAGAAGCAGTCCGCCAGCCCCGCCGCGCTCCGGCCGTGCAGCACCCACAGGCTGGCCCGCTCGTCCACGAGGTGGGCGAGGATGCGAGCCTGCTCCGGAGCGGCGAACAGGCCGACGACCGACTTCGCATCGAAGCGCGTCAGCGTGTCGAACTCCATGCCGAGCGTGGCCACGCACGCCTCGCGGATGGACTGGAGGCCCACCTCCAGCGAGGCGCTCTCCCTCGCGCGTGAGAAGGCCGAGGTGAATCGGCCGAGCTCTCGGACGGCGTAGAGCGCGAAGGCGTGGCGCAGGTGGGGCATGCGAAGAACAAACTGCCCCAGCGCCGCGAAATCATCCAGCCCCTGCCGCACGAAACGGTGAGGGCCGGCTCCGGCTCAGGAGATGCCCTTGCGCAGCCGGTTCCAGTCGAAGTTGGCCGACGGATCGCTCTTGCGGCCCTTGGGCACCGCCACGTCCTTGTGCCCGACGATGTTGTCCATCGGCACCTTGTACTCCTGCTTCAGGTAGCCGGTGAGCTGCGTGAGCGCCTTCATCTGGGCCTCGGTGTAAGGCGTCTTGCCGCCACCGTCGTTGACGATCTCGATGCCGATGGACCGGCCGTTCACGTCCGTGGGCTTGCCGTGCAGCTCGCCCTTGCCGGCGTGCCAGGCGCGCTTGCTGTCATTCACCAGCTGGTAGATCTTCCCGTCGCGGTCCACCATGTAGTGCGCGGACACCTCGCTCTTGGGGTTGCGCATGTGGGCCAGGTCCCCCGCGCCGTTGTTGGAGGCGGTGTGGTGCAGGACGATGGTGTCGATGTCCTTGCCGCCGCGATCGTTGAAGTTGGGCGACGGCGCGTTGGTGACGGCCGGCTTCTTGAAGACGCCCGGCTTGGGATCAGGCTTGGTCGGCCCGCTCACCTTCCCCAGCTCCTTCTTCAGGGCCGCGTGCGTCATGTCGCCATAGAAGCCGGTGGTGGGCAGCTTGTGGTCCGCCTGGAACTTCTTGACCGCCGCCTCCGTCTTGGGGCCGAACGTGCCGGGGCCCGTGGCCACCTGCGCCGACGTCATGTACTTGAGCTTCACCAGCGCATCCTGGAGCTGCTTGACCTTGGGGCCTTCGTCCCCTTTGCGGATGCCCGCCGGGGGCGCGGTCACGGTGCTGCGAGCGGCGGCTGCAGTGGTGGTGAGGGCAGGGGAGGGAGCGGCGCGGGAGATGGGGCTCATGGGGACCTTAGAATCAGAGACAGGGGAAGAGATGTAGGTAACTTTCCCTCATTGTCGGACTTTGAGGCCCAGAGTTGCGTGCGAAATCTCCGAACTCTCATTTTTTGAGGGAGGGAGTTCTTTTTTAGCATGTTTTACATGAAATTTAGCTCTTGGGTTTCTCACATTCTGGCAAAGTGCGCCTCCCTTTCACTGGAGGTTCGAGCATGCGTCTGTTGGTTCTTGTGGGTCTGGTCGGTCTGCTGAGCGCCTGTGGCGGCGGTGTCGAGGAGGCCGTGCCAGCCTCCGTGGGTTCGGAGGAGACGGGCCAGCTGGGGCCGCCCGAGTCCTGGTGCCGCAGCTACACCACGCAGCAGTACTGCCCGAGGAACATCTGCGCCTGGTACAGCTCTCCGGCTCCTGGCTACTGCAGCCTGCCGACTTATTCCGAGTCCAGCGCGCCGGAGCCTGTGCAGCCGGAGACGACCCAGATGGGGCCGCCCGAGTCCTGGTGCCGCAGCTACACCACGCAGCGGTACTGCCCGTCCGTGTGCACCTGGTACAGCTCCCCGGCTCCTGGCTACTGCAGCGCAGAGAGGCCCGCGAGCTGAGCCTCGTGCGCGGCCAGCTCGAAGCTGGCTCAGGGCGCCGCTCGCCGTGAGGCCAGCCGGTGTTTGAGGCGCTCCTGCACCCCGTGCACGAAGGAATAGAAGGTGGGCAGGACCAGCAGTGTGAAGAGGGTGGACGTCAGCAGGCCACCCACCATCACCACGGCGAGGGGCCGCTCTATCTCCGTGCCGTGCAGCGGGAGCACCAGCAGCGGCAACAGGCCCAGGATGGCGGTCCCCGCGGTCATCAGCTTGGGCCGGACCCGGCCGAGGCTCGCCTCACGGATGGCCTCGGAGAAGGGCTTGCCGCGGGCCAGGAGCTCCTTCGTCTGTGCCACCAGCACCAGGCCATTCTGGACGGCGATCCCGAACAGGCCGATGAGCCCCACGAGGCTGGAGACGTTCCACGTCTCGCCGGCGATGAGCAGCGCGAGGATGCCTCCCACGAAGGCGTCCGGCAGGGTGGCGAGGATGACGAGCGCCTCGCCCAGGGAGTTCAGCGCCAGGTACAGCAGGATGAAGACGGCCAGGACTGCCACGGCGATGGCGAGCGTGAGCGACTGCGCGGCCCGCTCCTGGCTCTCCACCCGGCCCCCCACGTCGAGGAAGTAGCCGGTGGGCAGCTTCAGCCCCGCGGCGAGCTTCTCGCGGACCTCGGCCGCCGTGCTGCCCAGATCCCTGCCGGAGACGCTGGCCTCCACGGCGATGCGCCGGCTGCCCGCCTCGCGGCGGATGCTGCCCGCGCCGAAGGTCTCCTCGATGGTGGCCAGCTGGCTCAGGGGGATGCGGGTCCCGTCATGCCCGTCCACCAGGAGGTTGCGCAGGGCGTTGACGTCACCACGGCGGTGGTCCGCCAGCCGCAGCACCAGGTCATAGCGCCGCTGCCCCTTCCACACCTGTGAGGACTCGACGCCGACCAGGCCCACGCGCACCGCGCGGATGACATCTCCGGGAGTGAGGCCCACGCGAGCCACGGCGGCGCGATTCACGGTGACGCGCAGCTGGGGAAGGCCGCTGAGCTTCTCCACGCGCAGATCCTCGATGCCGCGGACCTTCTCCAAGGTGGAGTGCGCCCGCTGCGCCAGGCTTGCCAGGGTCTCCAGATCGGGGCCGAAGATGCGAACCGAGAGGTCCGCGGGGCTACCGCCCAGGCCCTCGTCGATGCGCATCCCCAGCGGGGTGGTGAAGAGGGCGGACACGCCGGGCACGCGCGCCACCGCCTCGCGCATCTCTGCCTCCAGGGTCTCCAGATCCCTCGCCCTGTCCTTCTTGAGGACGATGAGCACATCCGACAGGGTGTGAGGCATCGGGTCCTCGGTGCGCTCGGCGCGGCCCGTGCGGCGCACGACGTCCTCCACCTCGGGGAACTCGAGCAGCACGTCCTCCACCTGGTGGTTGAGCCGGTCCACCTCCTCGAGCGAGGCCTCCGGAGGCAGCACCGTCTGGAGGAGGAAGGCCCCTTCATCCAGCCGGGGCATGAAGTCGCTGCCCACCGCGAAGGCCAGGCCCAGGGCTGGCACGGTGATGGCGAGCGCCACCAGCCGGACGAGGCCGGCCCTGCGCATGCAAGCGTCCAGCAGTGGCGCGTAGAAGGCCTTCACCTTGCGGATGAGCCACACGTCCTCCGGCCTTCCGGGCTTGTGCGGACGAAGGAAGAGCCCGGAGACGACGGGCACCAGCGTGAGAGACAGCGCCAGCGACGCGGCGAGGCAGGCCACCACGGCCGCCGCGAGGGGCCGGTACATGTGCCCCTCGATCCCCGTCATGGCGAACAGGGGAATGAAGACGGCCACGACGATGAGGGTGGCGAAGGCGATGGGCCGGCCCACCTCCAGCGAGGCGGCCAGTGCCTCCTCGCGGACGGAGCGTCTGCCGGCGCCCTCCCGGAGATCGTGGATGATGTTCTCCGTGACGATGATGGCCGCGTCCACGAGCAGGCCCACGGCGATGGCCAGCCCCCCCAGCGTCATGGTGTTGATGCCGATGCCCAGGGCCTTCAACAGCAGGCCGGCCAGGGCCAGGGACAGGGGCAGGGTGAGCGTGACGATGAGCGCCGCGCGCCAGTCCCCCAGCAGAGCGAAGAGGACGAGCACCACGAGGAAGGAGCCGAGCAGGATGGCCCGGCTGACGCCCCCCAGGGCGGAGTCCACCAGCTCGGACTGATCGTAGACGACGCGCAGGTGCACGCCCTGGGGAAGTCCCTGCTGCACCTCGGCGAGGGCCTCTCTCACGCCTGCTGCCACCCGCATGGTGTCCGCGCCGAACTGCTTGCTGATGCGGCAGCTCACCACCTCGCCTTTCAAGCGGTGGGCGATGCCTCGGCGCACCGCGGGCGCCTCGCGCACGTCGGCCACGTCTCCGAGCAGCACGGGCGTCCCAGCCCTCAGGGCCACCACGGTGCTGCGCAGCTCCTCCACCGTCTCCGTCCGCCCGATGGCCCGCACCGTCCACTCCACGGGGCCCTGCACCACGAAGCCGCCCGAGGCATTGAGGTTGGCGCCCTCCAGGGCATGCTCCACCTCCGCGAGGCTGACTCCTCGGGCCACCATCTGATCCGGATCGAGCAGCACCTGGAACTGCCGCAGGTAGCCCCCCAGGCGCTCCACGCCCGCCACGCCAGGAACGGCGAGCAGCCGGTTCTTCACCTCGAACTCGGCCAGGTCCCGCAGCGTCATCAGATCCGCCGCGCCGGGCTCGGCCTCCAGGGTGAACTCGAACACCTCATTGAGCCGGCCGGTGAGGCTGGAGACGAGCGGCGCGTCCGTGCCAGGCGGCAGCTCGCCCTGGGCCTGGGCCACCCGCTCGGCGACGAACTGGCGGCTGCGGAAGTAGTCCGCCTCGGGCTCGAACTCCACGGTGACCTGGGTGACGCCGAGCTGGGAGTTGGAGCGGATGCGGCGCACCTCGGGCAGGCCCGCCAGCGCCACCTCCATGGGAACGGCGACGGCCGTCTCCAGCTCCTCGGCGCCCATGGCCGGGTTCTGCACGATGACATTGAAGATGGGGGCGGACAGATCCGGGAAGACGTCGCGGCGAAGCCCTTGAAGGGCCACGGCGCCGAAGCTGGAGAGGGCCAGGATCAGCACCACGGTGAGGCCGGGCCGGGAGAAGGACGCCTTGAGGATCCGCTCCACCCCGGAGGGGGGGGCTTCAGTGCTCATGGCCTTCCCCCCCGCCGCTCGACTTCTCGACTTCGGCCTTGAGGAGGAAGGCGCCTTCCACCACCACCTGCTCTCCCTCCTTCAAGCCCGAGAGCACCTCCACCTCGTCACCGAGGGTCCGGCCACGCCCCACCTCTCTGCGTGCGAAGACGCCCTTCTCGCCAGTGGGGAGGAAGGCGACCCAGCCATTCTCGAGCCGCTGAAGCGCCGCAGCCGGGACGGTGATGATGGCAGCGCCGGAGCCTCCGAGGGGAATGGAGGCGGACGCGGACATGCCAGGCCTCAAGAGCCCCTCGCGGTTCTCCAGCTCCAGCCGCACGGGAATGGTGCGCGACGCGGCATCCACCTGCTGACCGACGTGGCCCACCTTCGCGGTGAACGCTTCGCCTGGGAAGGCGGCGAAGGTGACGCGCGCCTCGACACCCCGCTGGATGCGCACCGCATCCCGCTCGAAGGCATGGACGATGAGCCACAAGGAGCTGAGGTTGCCGATGCGGAAGAGCGGCTGCGAGGGGTCTGCCATCTGCCCCAGCCGGGCGTTGCGCTCGATGACGGTGCCCTCGATGGGCGAGCGCAGCAGGAACCCTGGGGCCTCCTGCCCGCCGAGCAGCTCCTCGTTGCCCGAGCCCAGGGCCACAAGCGCCGCCCGGGCCGCGGAGACCTCCGCCTCGGCGGCCGTGGCCTCTGCCTCGGAGGCCTGCACGTCTTTCTGGGCCACGATGCGCTCGGCGGCGAGGGTGCGCTTGCGCTCGGCGGCCTGCCGTGCGGCGGTGGCGCGGGCCTGGGCTGCCTGGAGGGCCGCTCGACCCTTGCCCAGCTCGGGGCTCCGCAGGTCCGCCAGCCGCTGGCCTTCTTTGACTTGCTGCCCGGTGGTGACGGCCACCGAGTGCACCCGTGCGGGGATGGGGGAGGCCACCTCGGCATAGGCATCCTCGCTGAAAGTCAGCTCTCCCAGGACGGTGATGCTCTCACCGCCGGGACGGAGCTCCACGGGGGCGGTGGTGACGCGCAGGTCCCGGAGCATCTCGGGGGCAATCCGGACGGAGGCCTCATCCGCGCCGCCAGCGTGGGTCTCTGCCTCGGCTCCTTCTTCGTGCGCGTGCTTCTCCTCGTGAGGAGGGGACTCACGCTTGCAGCCGGGCAGGGCGAGCAGGGCGAGCAGGAGGGCATGGACGGGCTTCATGGAAGGGCTCCTGTCTCAA
>NZ_DASPHO010000204.1:0-7186 GCF_035629615.1 Hyalangium sp.
TGCGCACCAGCCCCTCGGCCGCATAGCTGCCCACCCCGCCCAGGCCAAACACGATGACGCGCGCGCCTGCCAGCCGCTCCATCGCCGAGTCCCCCAGCAGGCGTCCGGTCCGGTCGAACCGCCGCGAGAGCTTGAAGGGCCGGGCGAGCGAGTTCGTACCGGCACCCGGTGCCGTCGGAGCGGAGGCAGGGGAGGAGTCGGAGGCGGTGGGGGCGGGCTGCTGCGTGTCCATGGAATCCCTCTATAACGCGACGCTTGCCTACCGCGAAGATGGGGGGAACGCTTCCCGGAAGAAGCGGCGGGCATTGGCGGTCGTCCGCTGAGCGAGCACCTCGACAGGTTCCCCCCGCACGTGGGCCATACCCTCGATGATGCGGGGCAGGTAGCCGGGCTCCGAGCGCTGCCCCCGGTAGGGCGTCGGCGCCTGGTCCGGCGAGTCCGTCTCCGCCATCAGCCGATCCGCGGGAATGGCGCGCAGCGCATCCAAGGGCTTGCGCGCCTCGGCCCAGGTGACAGGGCCCGCGAAGGAGAAGTGGCAGCCCTTCTGGACGTAGAAGCGCGCCAGCTCCACGCCCCCGCTGTAGCTGTGCATCAGCAGGCCCGCCTCGGGGAAGGGCTCCTCCTTGAGGAACTCGATCATGGCGGGGTGCAGCCGGTGGCAGTGCATCAGCACCGGCAGCCCGTGCTTGCGCGCGAGCGCCATGTGGCCCCGGAGCACCCGCACCTGTCGCTCCAGCGGCGCGCCCGAGGTGGAGGGACCATCGAGTCCGCACTCGCCCACCGCCACGGCTCCACCCCCGGCCAGCAGCGAGTCCAGCCGCTCGAGGTGCTCCGCGTCCTGCTCCGCCGGGAGCTCCGGGAGCAGCTGCGGGTGGATGCCGAGCCCCACCTGGATTCGCGCGTCGCGCCGGGGCAGCTCCAGCAACGGCTCCCAGGTGTCAGGGCCCACCGCGGGGATCACGATGCCTTCCAGGCCCGCCGTCCACGCACGGGTGAGGACATCGGGGCGATCCGGATCGAACCGCGAGGTATCGAGGTGGCAGTGGGTGTCGATCATCGGCAGGAGGGCAAGTGCGCCATCAGGTCAGGGGACTATGTCCACATCTCTGGGCCGCAAGGGGACTTGTCTCGCGCGGAGGATCGACGTAGGAGGGGCGAGCCTCGCTCCCCTGGGCGGGGCACTTCCTCTGGAGGACACCCATGAAGCTTCATGCCGCGCTCTGCTTCCTGGTCTTTGCTGGCTGTGCCACCACCTCGTCCCCGCGGGCCATGAGCGCCCTGGAGGAGTCGGAAGGGGGAGGCGGTCCGGGCGGCCGCACTCTGGAAGCCACCGAGCCCGTGCGTCTGGAGACGCCCGCCGGCACCTTCCTCGTGAGCCCGGGGCACGAGGAGGACTTCAAGAAGGCGCTTGCGGGGGAGCCCACCCGGATCCCCTTCTACGCGGGCGCGGACGGCCCGTAGGCCCTCGGACGCAGCCCCTGCTCGGCCCACTCGCGCGCTCAGGGCACCAGGACGACGCGGCGGCCGAGCGCCTTGGAGAGCTGCGGCGAGCTGACCACCTTCAGCACCTCGGCCAGCTCACCCCCGGCCGTGTCGAAGGCCGCGGCGATGAGCTCTCCCAGGGTCAGCGGCCCCGGTCTCGACGGAGCGGACTGTACCCCTCGGGAGGCCTTCACGCGCCGGGCGACTCGCCGCAACGCAGGCATCACGCGCCGTCCCTGGCGCCGGACCGGACTGCCCTTTCTCGCTGTCGCCGTCTTGGACATGGTGCTTCTTAGAGCCAAGCAAACGGCGCGCCAGACCTGTCAGGTTGGGGCTCTCATGTAGATTCAGGCACTTACCCCAAGGGGAGAAGGCTACCGCTGAGGAGGATTTCCACACCCCGCCGCAAAACGCGGCAGCAGTGCCTCAGTCCGTCGACACTTTTCGTTCAAGCCAACCTCTGGCATTCGATGTTTCATGCAGGCGTCATGAACGTCCAGGTCCTCTTCCACGACAACTGCTTCGACGGGGCCGCCAGCGCGGCCGTGTTCACCCGCTTCTACCGGGAGCGTGTCCGCGCGGACGCGACCTTCACGTACCGGGGGCTGTCGCACAAGCCGGGCGCGGAGGGGATCGATCCGGCGGTGTTCTCCGGGGACGAGAACGCCATCGTCGACTTCCGGTACAGCCAGGACGCGCGGCTCACGTGGTGGTTTGACCACCACGCCTCGGCCTTCCAGCAGCCAGGGGACGAGGCGCACTTCCGGGCGGACTCGAGCGGTCGCAAGTTCCACGATCCGCACCGCAAGAGCTGCACGAAGTACCTGGCGGACGTGGCGCGCGAGCGCTTCGGGTGGGACGCCTCGCCGGTGGCGGATCTCATCCACTGGGCGGAGATCATCGACGGGGCCCAGTTCCCGAGCCCGCAGATGGCGGTGGCGCTGGAGGAGCCGGCCCTGCGCATCATGACGGTGCTGGAGGCGAACAAGTCGCCGGATCTCATCCCGCAGCTCATCCACCGGATGCAGACGGAGACGCTGTCGCAGCTTGCGGCCTCGCCGCTGATCGCCGAGCCGCTCGGGCCGCTGCTGGAGCGCCACCAGCGCCACATCGAGCAGGTGCGAGCCACGGCGCGCTACGAGAACGGGGTGGTGTTCTTCGATCTCGCGAACGAGGGCGTGGACAGCCTGAACAAGTTCATCGCCTACGCGCTCTACCCGGACGCGCGCTACACGCTGTGGGTGGGGCAGGGGCCGAACCGGGCGAAGGTGTCGCTGGGCTCGAATCCCTGGAAGCCCGAGCTGCGCAAGCACGACCTGTCGGCCATCGCCGGGCGCTACGGTGGGGGAGGGCACCCCGTGGTGGCAGCGGTGAGCTTCAAGCCGGGCGAGCTGGAGAAGGCGCGCGCCGCCTACCGGGAGATCCTCGCGGAGCTGTCAGCCTGAGGCTCACGGAGCCGGGGGCTCGAAGAACGAGAACCCGGCCTCGCGCAGCATGCGCACCACCGTGAGCATGGGCAGCCCCTGGACGTTGCTCCGGTCCCCTTCGAGCCGCGCCAGCAGGGCCTGGCCCGCGCCTTCGATGCGGTAGCTCCCCGCGCACCCCTGCCACTCGCCCAGGTCCAGGTACCGCTCCAGCTCCTGCGCGGTCACGGGGTAGAAACTGAGCCGGGACACCTCCAGCGCCTCGGCGATGTGCCCCCCTGGGCCCAGCAGACACACCCCCGTGCAGATGTCGTGGGTGTGCCCGAGCAGCTTGCCGAGCTGCCGCCGCGCGGCGTCCCGATCCGCGGGCTTGGAGAGCACCTCTCCCGCCACCTCGACGAGCTGGTCCGCGCCGATGACCCAGGCCTCGGGATGGCGGGCGTGGACGGCGCGGGCCTTGCGCGCCGCGAGCACCTGGACAGCCTCTCGCGCCGAGAGCGTCGGGGACACGTCCTCGTCCACGCCGGGGGCCTCGGCCTGGTAGGGCAGGCCCAGCCCATCCATCAGGGCCCGGCGGGCGCTCGAAGTAGAGGCCAGAAGGAGGGGGCTCATGCACGCGCACCCTAGACCAGAGTCGCCGAGCTCGGAGCTTTCACCACCGAGCAGGCGGGCGTGACGATTCTTCCCGTGCTCGGGGGGATGCCGTAGCCTGCGGCTCCATGTCGCGGCGCGGTCTGCTCGCCCTGTTCCTCTTGCTCGGTGCCTGCCAGCGGAGCTCCTCGGAGCCTGCTCCGGAGGCGCCTGCCCTAGAGCTTGCGCACACTTCCGCACCTGTCCCCGCGACCGTGGCCCCAGAGCCTCCCGCCGCTCTGCACCCAATGGACGTGCCCCCGCATCGCATCGCCGCGCTCCCTGTCTGCCACGCGGAGGGCAGCTCCCCGCTCGAGGCGGCACATCGCTATTACGACGAGGAGCGCTACGAGGAGGCGCTCTCCTGCGCCGCGCAGGCCGCCGCCCTGGAGCCGGACTTGGCCGAGGCCCACGCCGAGCGTGGGATGGCGCTGGCGGCGCTGAACCGGGTGTCGGAGGCGCAGATGGCCTTCGCCCGCGCGCTCGCCCTCGAGCCGGACTCGGCGAGTGCGCTGCTGGGCGCTGCGCTCCTGTATGCCGTGAGTCTTCCCTCCTCGCGCGAGCGGGACGAGCTGGGGCTGCTCTACTCCGAGCGGGGCCTGTCCAAGCCCGGCCTGGATCCCGATCTGGCGGTGCAGTTCGCCCTCGTCTCGGCCATGGCCTTCAATGATCTCGGCCAGGCGCAGGAGGCCCTGACGCGCGCCGCCATCGTGCTCGCGCGAGAGCCCGGCAACGTCGAGGCGGCCTATGAGCGGGGCCTGGCCCTCTTCGAGCTCTGCCGCTTCGCCGAGGCGAAGAGCGCCTTCTCGGTCCTCCTGAGCGATCCGGAGCATGGGGCACACGCGCACCAGCACCTCGGGTTGCTGCTCGAGCGCGAGGGCAAGTGGAAGCTGGCGCAGCAGCACTTTGACAAGGCCCGCGAGCTGGCGCCCGGGGACTTCGCCCCGCCGCCGCTGCCCACCGAGGCCGACTTCCGCAAGGCCGTGGCCGACGCCGTGGCCTTGCTGCCCGAGGACATGCGCAAGGATCTGCAGGGCATCCCCGTCACCGCGGAGGAGATCCCCGCGGATGACGATCTCCTCTCCGGACAGCCGCCGCTGTCGCCGACCATCCTGGGGCTCTTCCGGGGCCCGCCGCTGGGCGAGCCGTGCGACGGGACGGAGACGCCGTGCCGCTCGGTGGTGCTCTACCGCCGGAACCTGGCGCGCGCGGTGCGCACCTCGGAGCAGTTGCGGGAGCAGATCCAGGTGACGCTGCTCCATGAGGTCGGGCACCTGCGGGGCGAGGACGACGAGGAACTGGCCGCACGCGGCCTGGAGTGAGCCCATGCCCCCCCGAACCCTCCCCACCGCGCGTGTGAGCCTCAAGGGCGCCAAGAGCCTGCGCCGGGGCAACCCCTGGCTCTACCGCACCGAGCTGCTCGAGCCCCCCGCCGGGGACACGCGCGGCGCGGTGGTGGCCGTGGTGGATCCCCAGGGCAACCCCATCGGACAGGCCTTCTACGCCCAGCGCTCGCCGCTCGCGATCCGGCTCCTTACGCGCCGCCCGGCCGCCGAGGAGCCGGTGGACGATGCCTTCTTCCGCCACCGCCTGGAGGCCGCCCTGGCCCGCCGCGCGCCGCTCAAGCACCGCGACGGCCTGCGGCTGGTGCACGGCGAGGCGGACCTGCTGCCGGGCCTCTTCGTGGACCGCTATGGCGCGGGGCTGAGCCTTCAGACGCTCTCAGAGGGGATGGACGCCCGGAAGGAGCTCGTCGCGCGCATGCTGGTGGAGCGGACGGGGGCCTCGCACGTGGTGTGCCGGGATGACGCCTCCGGCCGGGACTTCGAGGGCCTGAAGCGCGAGGCGATGCTGCTGCACGGCTCCGGCGAGGCGCGCTTCACCTACCACGAGGGCGAGAACCGCTTCGAGGTGGACCTGCTGGGCGACATGAAGACGGGCGCCTTCCTGGACCAGGTGGACAACCACCTGCGGGCCGGAGAGCTGGCCCGCGGCGAGGCGCTGGATCTCTTCAGCTACCATGGGGGGTTCGCGCTCGCGCTCAGCCGCACGTGTGACTCGGTGCTCGCGGTGGAGCAGGACCCGAAGGCCGCCGAGCGCGCCCGGGAGAACGCCGCGCGCAACGGGCGCTCCCACGTGACGGTGGAGAACGCCAACGCCTTCGACGTGCTGCGGCGCTTCGCGGACACCGGCCGCCGCTTTGACACGGTGGTGCTGGATCCGCCGGGCCTGGCCAAGCGCCGCGAGGGGCTGGCCACCGCGCTGCGCGCCTACCACGAGCTGAACCTGCGCGCCCTCAAGTGCCTCAAGCCCGAGGGGCTGCTCGTCACCTGCTCCTGCTCCGGCAAGCTGAGCCGCGAGGCATTCGAGGCGATGGTGATCTCGGCCTCCGAGGACGCGCGCCGCCCCGTGCAGATCCTCGAGCGGCGCGGGGCGGGGCTGGATCACCCGGTGCTCGCCGGCCTGCCGGAGACGGAGTACCTCAAGGCCCTCTACGTGCGGGCCCTGTGAGCAGCACCTCGAAGGTGGAGCCCTGGCCGGGCTGGCTCTGGACCCGGATCACGCCCCCCAGTGACTCGACGATCTGCTTGCAGATCCACAGTCCCACGCCGAACCCGCTGTAGTTGCGCCCAGGCACCGCGCGCTCGAAGCGCTCGAAGATCCGCACCTGGTCCTCCAGCGGGATGCCAATGCCCTCGTCGTGCACGGCCAGGCGCACCTGGGCGCCCTCAGCCCTCGCGGTGACGACGATCGGCTTGCCAGCGCCGTACTTGGTCGCGTTGCTCAAGAGGTTGGAGAGCACCTGGTCGAGCCGGGCTCGATCCCACTCGCCCCGGAGCGAGCCCTCGGCGTGCACCGTGAGCGTACTGCCTGTGCGGGAGACCTCGATGGCCATCCGATCGCAGACCTCGCGGACGAGCTCCAGGAGGTCGAACTCCTCGAGGCGCAGCGCGAGCTTGCCGGCCGTGAGCTGCGAGAGATCCAGCAGATCGGTGACCAGCTGCTCCAGGCGCTGGACCTGCCGGGCCACCGAGTCGGCCTTGAGGGTGAGCCGGGCCTGGTCGTTCTCGTTCTGCCGGGGCCGGTCGAGGTTCTGCTGCAGGGACTGGATCTGGAGCTTCATCGCCGCGAGCGGCGTGCGGAGCTCATGCGCGGCCACGGAGAGGAACTCGTCCCGCTGCGCGACGGCCAGCTGCGCGCGGGTGTAGAGCCGTGAGCGCTCCAGCGCCTGCGCGCACTGCGCCACCATGGTGGACATGAGCTTGCGCTCCTCCCCATCGAACGCTCGGGGTGTCGCGAACCGCACCCAGAGCACGCCGAGGACCTCATCACGCACCCTGAGGGACAGCGTCGCGGCGGCACGGTAGCCCGCCTCCGAGGCCGCCTCGCGCAGCGCCGGGTACGCTTTGATGAGGGGCTCGAGATCTTCGAAGTAGAGCTCCGTGCCTTCGCGGAACGCGCGCGCGGCGGGGTTGTCCGCGGCGACAGGCAGCGTCTGAAAGCGCTTCACCACGTGGGGCATGTGGGTGTGGCCCACGTGGGAGACCATCTCCAGCTGGGTGCGCGTCTCGTCGGGCAGCAGGAGCGAACCCGCGACTCCCTCCATGGAGCCCACCGCGAGGTGCGCGACGATGTCCGCCACGTCCTCC